>JABAYK010000028.1 GCA_018609045.1 Flavobacteriales bacterium | reverse complement strand
ACATTTACCTTAGAACAAATGCTTGGTAATCCTACAGGAACTGAAAAGGGAATTATTTTAGATTTTAAAAATGAAGAATTTAGAGGCCAATTACATTACGGCTTTATAAATTTTGAAGATGCAAAACATGCTTTGCCTGTTTACTTTAAGCAAACAGCAAGAATAGAAGGCGGAAAGGTTGAAATAAATATTGCCGAAATGAGTGGTAAATATGACATGATCAATTGGGAAGAAACCGGAAGAGGAACCCTTGGATTTAGGGTAATGGCAAGCAATGGCCATTTTATTACCGATGGAAGGGTAAACTTTAAAGGCAAAGGTCCTTTCGAGGTTGACGAAAGCTTGATTCTTGGTCCTTTTATCAATCAACTTACCCATAACAGCGTTGTGATAAGTTTTAGAACTTTAAATGAATCTAAATGCGAAATAATTTGTGATAAAAAAGTATTTTCTGATAAAAAGTCTACTAAAGTTCATGAAATAAAAATTGAGGGTTTAGAGGCCAATACTACTTATCCTTACACGGTTGAGTTTGGAGAAAATAAAAGGTCTTTTGAGTTTAAAACTGCCCCAACACCTGGTAAACGTTCAAACTTTACTTTCTCTTATGCATCAGATTCTAGAGCTGGTAAAGGTGGTGGAGAGCGCGATATTTACGGAGCCAATTTTTATATGGTAAAAAGAATAATGGCTGCAAATAGCCTTCATAATGTTGCTTTTATGCAGTTTACAGGCGATTTAATCAACGGATACAAAACAAATGGCGCTGAGGAGGCTTTGGAGTATTACAATTGGTTTAGAGCCATAGAGCCGTTTTCTCCATATTTGCCTACTTATGTTGGTATGGGAAACCACGAAGCTTTAATGCATCAGTTTAACAATGGTGAAGAATACGGAATTACGGTAGATCAATTTCCTTTTGAGACAAACTCTGCCGAAAAGCTTTTTGCCGATTTTGTTACAAACTTTTCAAACGGACCAAAATCTGAAGATGGCGCTATTTACGACCCATATCCTAAATCAAAAGATTTTCCGCCATATGACGAAACAGTGTATTCTTATACTTACGATAATGTGGCGGTTATTGTATTAAACTCAGATTATTGGTATGCTCCGAGCTTGGCAGGAAATGCAAAGTCGAGTGGAGGACTACATGGTTACATTATGGATAACCAATTGGAATGGCTAAAAAAAGAGGTGCAAAAATTTGAAGAAGACGCCAATATCGATCATGTTTTTATGACACAACATACACCCTGCTTTCCCAATGGTGGCCACGTTCGTGATGATATGTGGTACAATGGCAACAACGATTTTAGGCCATTTGTTGCAGGCAAGCCATTAGCAAAAGGAATTATTGAAAGAAGAGATGAAATTTTAGATATAATCATTAACCAAAGCTCAAAAGTGAGAGCCATTTTAACAGGCGATGAACATAACTACGCCAAAACTGAAGTTGGCCCCGAAACAATTATTTATCCTGTAGATTACCCTTTACCAAAATTAAAACTTAGCAGAACCATTTATCAAATAAACAACGGAAGTGCAGGCGCGCCCTATTACGCGCAAGAACAAACCCCTTGGACCCCAAAAGTTACAGGCTTTTCTACCCAAAATGTTTTGGTGTTATTTGATGTAAAAGGCAAACAACTTAGTATGCGGGTTATCAATCCTGATACATTTGAAGATGTGGATAAATTGAAGTTGGTAGAATAAAGTTTTGTTTTCCTGACTTCATGTGGAGCGCAGTTAGATTTTGTCATCCTGAGCACTTCGTCTAACTCAGCACAAGCTCCATCGATGGACCAACAAAATGAAAACAATATTAGCTCTGTCATTCCTTGGGGGTTGAGGAACTAAATCGAGCAAGCCTGCCTGACGGCTAGGCAGGGAATCTCTTTAATTTGAAACTAATAATACTTCTAGTTTTTATAGCAAAGCCGAAAAAGTATCGAGAACTATTCAAAAATGAACATCCTTTTGTTAAGGAGACTCTTCGATCCGCAAAAGCGGAACTCTGAGTGACGAAATGGTGAAGTTTTTTTTATAAAAGTTAAAACTCTCTATGATTAATTGGCCTTTGGAATTTAATGGGGTACCCACTTATTGAAAATGGCGCAAAAAAGTTTGGAGTAATGTAATGGCTCAAACTTTTTAGACTTTGAGATAATAGTGGGTCATTTAATTTCAGAAGCCAAAAGGTTTTTTGCTTCGTTTTTTGCCTTCAAAAAATGAAGTCGCAAAAGGAGGTAGAGCTTTTTTAAGTTCCTAAAGTTTGTTTTTGCGAAAATCTTAAATCAATTGTCTTTTCTAACCTCTTTTGCAAAAAAGAGTGAGAAAACTGTTTACATAAACTTCATGTTTATTATGAATCAGAAGCAACCGCCTTTTTAGATTTTCGATATAAAAATGAGTTGAAAATATTGCGCTTTGCAAAACGGAACTGCTTATCGCTATTTACAAACTTGTTAAATAACTTTTGGTTTACGCCAAAATACTCGTAGGTGGTTCCGTCTGTAAAGCTAATCTCTAATAATAAACCTTTGTGTTTAAAGTCTGCAATTTTAGCAGAAGAAGTAGTAATAGTATATTCTGGTAGCAACGCTTGCTTAGTTTCTGGCGCAATGCTGGTTAAAAAATAAAATGCATCAATAACTTTTTTGCTTTTTAATTCAGCTTCTTCTTTTTGGTCTTCCTCTAAAAATTTATCAGGATGAAACTCTTTAATTAACTGACGGTAAGTAGTTTTTAACTGTTTTAATTCTATTTCACCTTCTACCTTAAAAAGCTTTTTGTATTCGTTAATACGTTTCATGGCTACGTTTTAATTTGAGGCGGCAAAAGTATCTGTAAATGTGAGAATTAATAAAAAAGCAGGTTTTATTAATTATTCCACCTGCAACTTTATTATTCTATTTCAGAAATACCTTCGGCAATCTATTTTGTAAAGATTCATACCTCAGATAATGAGTTTACAGAAAAACTAATAATCGAATAGTTATACGTGTAAAATTTTTAAATTTGTCGTGTAATTGTAAAGGTAAATTTCATACTTATGTCCCATAAACCTATAAACCTATAAACCCTTTCCCCAATGGATGCAAAAATCACTTTAAGTTTTGAAAAAGAAGTTATTGAGCAAGCCAAGGCTTATGCAAAATCTAAAGGTATTAGTTTAAGTAGGTTAACCGAAGTATTATTAAGAAGGCTAACAAACGAAAAGCCTTATTCCCTCGAAGATTTTCCCGTTGCCGATTGGGTAAACAACCTTGCCGAAGGCGAAGCCAAGTATATAAAAAAGCAAGCTTCAAACAAAAGTATAAGGGCTCAATACCACCAAAAAAAGTAAGCTTGATTAAGGTTTTTATTGTTGCCAATATTTTGGTTGCCATTGTCAACAAAGAATATCCTGCTTTTGATGGTTGTGCTAGGGTGTTGAGTTTAGCCAATAAATCAAACTTTCAACTTTATTGCACAACTCTAAGTTTGGGAATTGTATTTTATTTCGCAGAAAAAAAGTTTGGATCAGCCAAAGCAAAAGAAAAAATGGCTGTTTTATCTCAACATATCAAAATTGTTAATTGCGGAGATTTGGAAAATAAATCAGCTTTAGCAAATAAGAAAATAGAAGATTATGAAGATGGACTGCAATACTATGCTGCTATTAATTCCAATTGCCAATACATTGTTTCTCTCAACAAAAAAGATTTTCATTTTGCCGAAATTCCTGTATTAGAACCATTAGATTTTTTATTTGAAGTGGCTTCAAAGCCAAAACTTTAGTTTGCAAAACTCTGATTTCAACAATTGGCTTGTTAAAAACTGAAAAAATCAAATTTGGGCTCAAACAAATTTTCTGCTATTTTAGCAAGCGAATACCAAAATGGTATTTACAAAAACCACTAAATTGTAAGTTATTCGATTTATGTTTTTGGAAGTTGGACTAAAAGAAACGGAGGTGTTCGGTAATTATGAATTATTCGAAGAACAATATGTCTAACCCATTAAACCTTTACGGGTTTTAGACAAAATCTCAAAAGAACTTTGGGTTAGACCTAGTTCTCAAATGAATAAAAAAGTCCTCTCGGTAAAACCGAGGGGATTTTTTGTTTTTTACCTCATGTGTAATCAATAGTTTTGGCAAAAAATTGCTCAAATGGCAAAAAAGGAAAAAAGGGAGAAAAAAGAAACCCCATTATTGTTTGTAATCATTGTTAAATCTGCTTTAGAAGCTAGCAATATTGGTCAGCATCTTGGAAACATACTTGCCAAAAATCAAAAAGTAAACTTTGTTTTTTGGGCCAACCAAGCTACAATATCTGAGCTTCAACAAACAAAAACCCTTCAAAATCATGCCTCACAAATTCAATTTTGTGAGAATTATGCTGCTTTAAAAGAAATTTTAAACCAATCATCAGAGCAAACCATCAACTTTACCTTAGCGCCAAATCTTGCCAACATTGCAGTTGCCATTAGCGAGTTTTCGAACCAAGAAATTAGTAAAAACCAAATAGAAAGATTAATTCCTGAAAAAGGAAAAAAAGAATCTAAAATTCCATTCGCCAATAAATTGGTAACTTTTGCAAGGCAATTATTTTCAGGTTTTCAAGCAGTTGATGAGAACAATGAATTTTTATCTATTTCAAAAGATTCATTAAATAAACTTGAAAGTACAAGCTTTTTCAAAAGAATTGATACCACCAATTTTTTCCGTCAAACTGAGAAAGCAGCTTCTTGCAATGGTTTTGAAATAACAAATAACCATGCAGCTTTCAGTCAAGCTAATCCCATATCAATAGGTATTTTTAAAGCTATCGTAAATGAGAAGGTAGAAGGCCTTAAAAACCGAACTGCTTTTATGGTGCAAGAAAGCCTGCAAGAAATAAAAAGGGGAGAAGGCTTTTCTAACCCAAATGGTGGTGGGTACAGAATAGCGTTTTTCGGAATTTCATTTCTTTTATTTTTCTTAATGCCCATTCTAAGCTTGGGCTTTGGCATAACTTGGGATGAAATAAACATTATTGTTTACGCCGAAGACATTCTAAACTACTTTTTCTCTTTTGGTGAAATTGATAATGTACTCAATACCCAAGGTGGTGCAGATTACAACGTGTTAATCAATTATGGACTTTTCTTCGATTCATTTGCTGCTTTAGTTAATAAAATTACGCCTTTAGATATTTACCAAACCCGCCACATGCTAAATGCTTTGGTGGGGTTAATGGGAATTTTCTTTACTGGCCTTTTGGCAAGAGAAGCAGGCTCTTGGCGCACGGGTTTAATTGGTCTGCTTATTTTGACTTTCTCACCATACTTTTTTGGCCATGCCATGAACAACCCAAAAGACATTCCTTTTGCTTCAAGCTTTGTAATGTCTTTGTACTTTATTGTTCGCTATTTAAAGCAATTGCCAAAACCATCAACGGCAGTTATTTTTCAATTAATACTTTCAATTGCATTTGTAAATAGCATTAGGATTGGAGGACTTATGCTCATTGGTATTTTGGGCTTATTTACAGGCTTTGCTTGGTTAAGAGATGTAAACCAAGAAGGATTTAAAGTTGCTATAAAGAGAATTCCAAACTATGCCAAGTATGTTTTGGTTGTTACTGCAGCAAGTTACTTTTTAGCAATTTTGGTTTGGCCATATGCTCTGCAAAACCCATTTAGTAATCCGTTTGAAGCACTTAAGTTTTTTACCAACTTTAGTGGAGTTACCATTTATGAGGTTTTCGAAGGCCAAAGACTTTACATGAATGAAGTGCCTTGGTATTACATTCCCAAATTTTTGCTAATTGGCAATCCACTTTTTGCAGTTATAGGTTTGTTTTTGGCATTTTTGCCTATGTTATTGCCTAAAAAGTCTAAACTTCAAACTCCCGTAATTTGGTTTGCTTCTTTTGCTTTGGTTTTTCCAATCGGGTATGCTATTTATGGCGAATCAACACTTTACAACGGCTGGAGACACTTTATTTTTGTGTATCCTGCCATGGTTGTTTTGGCTGCTGCCGGATGGGATTTCCTTATCGGATTAACAAACAACAAAATCATTAAACTATCTGTTACAGCAGTTTTAGCTGCCTTGGTTATCAATACTGCTTTTTGGATGGTAAAGTATCATCCAAATGAATATACCTACTACAATGAGCTTGTTGGAGGTTATAACGGTGCTTATGGAAACTATGAGTTAGACACTTATGGAAACGGAATAAGACAAGGTTTCGAAAAGTTAACAGAATTGTATCCTGAAACCCAAAACACCAAAACCATGGTAGCAATTAACATGACCGGTTGGGATTGGGAACATCCTTCAACGGAGCATTTTTTTGGTGATTCAATTAGAGGAACTTGGACAAGAGAATACGAGCGTTACAAAAAACCATGGGATTATGCCATTTTCTTCCCGAGAACTTATTCTCCCAATGAGCTTAACATTGATGCATTTCCGCCTAAAGGAACAGTTTACGTAGAAGAAATTGAAGGTAAACCTTTGTATGCCATCATAAAACGAGAAAATGATTTTATGGTAGAAGGACACAAAGCATTTGCTAAAAACAGGCATACCATGGCAATTCAAAATTTTGAATTAGCTCTAGATTATGACTCGTTAAATGAAGAAGCTTGGCGTAACATAGGTTTATCTTATCTGAATAATGGAGAACCTTCCAAAGCCAAAAAAGCACTCGAAACTGCCATTAGGATAAACCCAAACAGCCACATAGCCCAAAGTTACTTGGCAGTTTATTACCAAAGGCAAAATAACTTGCAAAAAGCTACAGAGTTATACAAGGCTGCAATCGAAAATAAAATAAACTACACATTTCCTTACATTCAATTGGGAAACATATACTTACAAAGCAATATGTTTACTGATGCTTTAAATTATTTTGAAGGTGGTTTACAAAGATTAGGTAGACTCGATCCTCAAATTTTAAACTCAATGGGAACTTGTTATTTACAACTTAGAGATTACAACAATGCTGTTAATTATCTGAATACAGCAATACAGCAAGACCCAAATTATGCCGATGCATACTACAATCTTGGTTTAACATACTCTCAATTAGGCGATGAGTTAAACGCCCAAAAATATTTACAACAAGCACAACAACTACGTGGAAGATAAGCAAATTACTATTATTGGGGGAGGAATTACAGGTTTAGCAACAGCTTATATTGCTGCTAAAAGTGGCAAAAAAGTTCGCGTTTTAGAAGCGAGCAAAACCTTTGGGGGCTTGCTTAATACCTTCGAAATAGGGGGGAACAGGTTAGAGTATTACTACCACCACTTTTTTACACATGATGCAGAAATAAATTGGCTCATAAAAGAATTAGGAATTGCAGAAAAATTTTTTTTCCAAAAAATGACCATGGGAGTTTTTAGAAAAGGTAAAATCTATGATTTCAATTCTCCTATAGATCTTTTCAAATTTTCGCCAATAAAGTTTTTCGATAAATTCAAATTTGGCTTAAGTTCTTTGTTTTTAGGCAAAGTAGCCAATTGGGAAAAGTACGAGAATATTCCTGCCATAGATTGGTTTTATAAATATGCAGGCAAAACTTCTACAGACGCTCTTTGGAAACCAATGCACGATGTAAAGTTCGGACCGTATGCCAATCAAATTCCATTGGCATGGATGGTTGGCCGCATGAAACAGCGATTAGGCTCTAGAAATGGGGGAGATGAACAATTAGGGTATTTGCATGGCTCACTAAAAACCTTGCTCGATGCTTTGTTAAAAGCATTAATTGAGTTGGGTGTAGAGTTAATCAATGAATCGCCTGTAAAAGAGCTAAACATTGAAAACAACCAACTTTCAGGTGTAGTAACCACCCAAAGTGTTTACGAAGGAGGTAAATTTGTATTTACCATTCCGACCTTGTATTTAAAAGACATGGTAAAAGACAAAGCGCCAAGTCTTTTTGCAGAGTTAGACGCTATAGAATACTTCGGTGCAGTTTGTACCATACTAGAAATGGATAAACCTTTAAGTGAAATTTATTGGCTAAACATTGCAGATGAAGGATTTCCGTTTGGAGGGGTAATCGAACAAACCAACTTTATTCCAAAAGAAAAATACAACGGAAAAAATATTGCCTATTTATCTAGGTACTTTGCTCATAACGAACCTATTGCAAAAATGAGTAACGATGAAATTGAAAAGTTGATGTTGGCCAAATTGGGAGATATCTACCCTAATTATTCTCGTGAGCAAATCAAAAAGGTGCACATTTTTAAAACCATGACTGCTGCAACAGTTTGCGATTTAAACTTTTCGAAAAAAGTGCCCAATTGCAAAACAGAAATTAAGAATATGTTTTTGGCTTCTATGCCGCACATTTACCCAGATGAACGTAGCACAAACAACAGCATTAGAGTGGCAGCCGAAACTTGCAAAGTTTTAGGAATAGATAGCTCTTTTGTTCCCGAGGGTCAATCTATGTCTGGAAAATTGGGTTTTTAATATTCTCAACAGTAGGGTAGACCAAACTTTATCTATCAATTTTTTAATGAGAGATAAAACTTATTAGATAATAAGATTTTGGTAATCAGCGAATTAACAATTAGCTATCACTAAATAGCTTAGCTTTTTGAATCATTTTTGAATCAACTTTCGTATTCTTGTAGTTCTATTTTAATACCCACTAAATGCAAAAATCAAGCGTTCGCTTTGTTGATCCTACAAAATCTCCTTTCCATAAGGTACTCCAAAAAAGGGTTAACCAATATTTTAAAGAAAAAGGCATAAGCAGATATGGTAACCGTAAAATGATTACCAAAACAATTATTTTGGCTATATCTTATCTTGGCCCGTTAGTGTTAATTTACTTTGTTCCTATGGCCTGGCCAATAAGCATGTTATTGTGGGCTTTAATGGGGTTTGGCAAAGCAGGCATTGGTATGAGTGTTATGCACGATGCCAATCATGGTTCTTATTCGCAAAAAAAATGGGTTAACAAGTTAATGGGAGCTTCGCTAAACTTAGCAGGCGCATCTATTTTAAATTGGAAATTACAACATAATGTATTGCATCATACTTATACTAATGTAAGCGGAATGGATGATGATATTGAAGATAATTTCTTACTAAGATTTAGTCCTTACACAAAAAGCAGATGGTACCACAAAGCCCAGCAGTTTTATGCCTTTTTATTTTATGGTTTAACAACCTTGTATTGGGTTACTGCCAAAGACTTTGTTCAATTAGCACAGTACACAAAAAACAAAGTAAATAAGCAAACTAAAAAAGAGAATAGAATAGCATTATTAAAAATAATACTGGTAAAAGTATCTTACTTTATTTTCTTTATAGGATTGCCTGTTTTTGTTTTCAATTTGCCCTTTACCCAAGTTTTAATTGGCTTTTTATTAATGCATTTTATTGCGGGAATAACTTTGGCTACTGTTTTTCAATTGGCGCACTCAATTGAAGAAACGCATCATCCCTTGCCAAACGAAGAAGGCATTATTGAAGATAATTGGGCTATGCACCAAATTAAAACTACTGCAAACTTTGCCAGAAATAGTAAATTTTTAACCTGGTATTTGGGCGGTTTAAATTACCAAATTGAGCATCATTTGTTTCCAAATATCTGCCATGTTCATTACCCAGATATTGCTCCTATAGTTAAGAAAACGGCAGAAGAGTTTCAATTGCGTTATTTAGAGCACAAGACTTTTGTTAGAGCTTTAGGGTCTCACTTCAAATTAATGAAAAAAATAGTTTAAATATTTCTTTTTATTAGTGATTTTTTTGAGTTAAAATAGATTCAAAAATAAAATAACGAAAATCAATTTTTATTAAATTGTTGGTTTTCAGTTAATTAACAGATTTAGAATAATAACTCAATATGCGAAATATCTCTGCATCAATACAATTGTCGTATTCTTGCGTATATCATTAACACCTACGAATGCAAAAAACAAACGTAAGATTTGTTGACCCTTCCAAATCGCCTTTCCATAAAGTACTACAAAAAAGGGTAAATCAATATTTTAAAGAAAGAGGAATAAGCAGATACGGTAATGCCCAAATGATTTTTAAATCAGTTGTTTTATTGGCTACTTATATTGTTCCTTTTGTTGTTATGTTAACTTTCCCTATTCCTTGGCCTATAAGTTTATTGTTGTGGGCGCTAATGGGCTTCGGCCTTGCTGGAGTAGGTATGGGGGTTATGCACGATGCAAACCATGGCTCATACTCACAAAATAAGGTTGTAAATAATTTAATGGCTTTTTCATTGAATTTAGCAGGCGGGTCAATCCTTACCTGGAAACTACAACACAATGTTTTACACCACACTTACACAAATGTTTGTGGAATGGATGATGATATTGAAGACAAATTGTTTTTGAGGTTTAGTCCGCATACCACCAAAAAATGGTATCACAAAGCACAACAAGTTTATGCTTTCTTGTTTTATGGTATTACTACCTTGTATTGGGTAACAGCCAAAGATTTTATTCAATTGGCTAAATACACAGGTAATAAAGTAAATAAACAAACTGCTAAAGAAAATAGAATTTCGCTTATTAAAATGATTTTAGTAAAAGTTGGATATTATGCAGTATTTTTTGGATTACCAATTTTTGTTTTCAATCTGCCTGTATATCAATTATTATTGGGCTTTTTGCTGATGCATTTTATTGCAGGTATAACTTTAACTACCGTATTTCAATTGGCTCATTCAATTGAAGAAACAAATCACCCTTTACCAGATGATCAAGGAATTATTGAAGACAATTGGGCGATGCACCAAATTAGAACCACTGCAAATTTTTCTAAAAAAAGCAAATTTTTAACTTGGTATTTAGGAGGTTTAAATTACCAAATAGAGCATCATTTGTTTCCAAATATTTGTCATATTCATTATCCAAATATTGCTCCTATTGTAAAGAAAACAGCAGAAGAGTATGAACTACCTTATGTTGAGCATAAAACTTTTGTTAAAGCGCTTGAATCTCACATAGGCTTGATGAGAAAAATAGCTTAATTTATTCGTCTTCTAAGAATTTCAATATTTATTATTGTTAAATGATTTCTATTGTTATTCCTTTATTTAACGAAGAAGAAAATATTCCTCAATTACAATCTAGGTTAATAGAGGCAACTTCAAAATGGAGTTTGCCTTTTGAAGCCGTTTTGGTAAATGATGGCTCTAGCGATAACACTCCACAAATGCTAGATGAACTTGCCCAAAAAGACAGCAGGTTTAGAATCATTCACTTTTCAAGAAACTTTGGTCATCAACCTGCAATTTCTGCTGGCATAAAGCATGCTAAAGGAAATGCTGTTATTATAATGGATGGCGATTTACAAGATCCCCCTGAAATACTTCAGCGTTTTATAGATAAGTGGCAAGAAGGATATGAAGTAGTTTATGCCATCCGAACCAAGCGAAAAGAAGGCTTTTTTAAAAAATTGGGCTATGCTACTTTTTACAGGGTTTTACGCTTTGTGTCAGATATTGAAATTCCTTTAGATTCTGGAGACTTTTGTTTAATGGATAGAAAGGTGGTAAATGCCTTGAACCATGAAATGCCTGAGAACATTAGATTCGTTAGAGGTTTAAGAGCCTATGCAGGTTTCAAGCAAATTGGAGTAGCTTACGAAAGAGATGAGCGAGCAGCAGGAGAAGTAAAATACACGTTTAAAAAGCTAATGGGTTTGGCAATTGATGGGCTGATAGGCTTTTCGATATTTCCCTTGCGGTTGGCTACCTATTTTGGTTTTTTGGTGGCTTTTCCTTCTTTCTTAGCAGGCGTATTCTTTATTCTTCATAGAATTTTAGGCTTTAAAATATTAGGCTATTCACCTCAAGATACTCCTGGTATTGCCACTTTAGCGGTAGCTATTTTCTTTTTAGGTGGAATTATTTTGATTATTCTTGGAATAATAGGGGAGTACCTTGGTAGAATTTACATCGAGGTAAAAAGAAGACCTTTTTACATTGTTTCTTCCATTACCGAAAAAGTGCAAAACCAATAAATGAACTTCAAAAAGGTTGTTGTTTTCTTGTTGGGTATTGCAATTAGTATTGCTTCTCTTTATCTAATTTTTTCAAAAATAGACGTTGTTTCTTCGCTTAAGGCTTTAAGTAAAGTTCCGTTTTATATTCCAATAGTGTTGATGGCAATTTATTTACTTGTGTTTGTAATTCGAGCTTTTAGGTGGCAATTGATGTTGTTAGAAGTCCAAAATATTCCCTTTAAAAGCTTATTAAATGCCATTATCATTGGATATGGTGGTAATAATTTTTTGCCAGTAAGAGGTGGAGAGTTGTTACGTATGGAATTCTTTAGTCGCCAGTCAAAAGTTCCCAGAACAATTTCAATAACATCAGTTTTAACTGAGAAAATATTAGATGGCCTTAGTTTGTTGCTTTTGTTAATTGGTATTGTTTGGATTTTTCCATCTAATCTTTTTGACGTGGATTGGTTTGTAAAGCTATTTTACCTCGCTAACATAGTTTTTATAGGGATTCTTTTTGGGTTAATCATTTTCAAAATATCAGGTAATTTTTTCATAAATCTATTTCAAAAACAAGGAGGAGCATTTTTAAAAATATCTCATATTTTACAAGATGTTTTGCACGCATTATCCTTTATCAAACTAAATTTAAGGGGAATAATTATTTTAAGTTCAGGTATTTTAGTTTGGCTTGTTGAAGGAGGAATGTTTGTGATGGCAAGCGCTGTTTTGGTGCCAGAGGTTAATCCTTTCTTATTGGGCTATTTTACTTTGGTTATTGTAAATTTTGGAATTTTGGTTCCGTCTTCTCCAGGTTATGTGGGTCTTTTTCAAGCTATGACAGTTTTGGCATTTACAGTTTTTGCCTTATCAGAAGAAACTGCCTTAACTACCTCAATATTGGTTCACTTGTGTCAGTTTATTCCAATTTCTTTGTGGGCTATTTACATTTTGTTAAAAAGCTCATTGAAGTTTAAATTTTTCTCATAAAAAAGCCCTTCCAAAACTGAAAGGGCTTAAATCAATAATATTTAAGTTTAATTAAGCTTTAACTAAAAGTGGGGTATATTTTTTTACCAAAACAAATCCACCAAAAAACACTGCTGAGAAAAATACACTTCCCATTAATGTATTAAGTAAAAATGGTAATGCAGCCGCATAACACCCAATTAATCCTGAAATAGAAATAGGATACATGGCGTCTGTTAACCAAACCCCAAAATTAGACACAACAAAAAATACCAATGAAGCTGCTATTGAGCCTCCCAAAACAGATTTTACATTTAGTTTTTTTATTAGCATAGGAGCAAAGCCGGCCATTATCAACATAGGAGCATAAACCCATAAAAAACCTGGTCTCCACAAAACAAACCCATCGTAATAAGAAGCGTAAATGGTATTATTTATAGCCAAATCAGAAATAAATAAGGCCAAAAAAGGAATAATAAATTTCAAATATCTCCCTCCCATCAAGGCACCTGCAAAAAGACCTATTGAAGCAATTGCAGTAAAATTGGGTGGGTGAGGCAATAATCTGCTAAAAGCACCCATTAAAATTAGGCTAGTAATTAACAACGTTTTATTTAATTTCATCATAGATAATTGTTTGAACAAAAATAATGATTAGATAATACCTTCTCGCACTAAATCATGCAAGTGAATAACACCAACATATTTATTTTGATTTACGACAATAAGCTGGGTTATTTTTCTTTTTTCCATCAATTGTAATGCTGTTGCTGCCAATTCATGAGCTTCAATTGTAATAGGATTAGTCGTCATAATATCCTTTGCAGAATATTTTCGAAAATCTACATTTTTTTCAAGCATTCTTCTTAAATCTCCGTCAGTAACAATGCCAATGAGTTTATCATTTTCTATAACACCTGTTATACCAAGTCTTTTTGATGATATTTCTAAAATTAAATCTTTTATCAGTGTATCAGCGCCAACTTGAGGCTTTTCATTTAAGGGATATAAATCCTCGACTTTTAAATATAGTTTTTTACCTAATGCTCCACCAGGATGGAATTTAGCAAAATCACTTTCGTTAAAACCTCTTAATTCTAGCAAACAAACAGCAATAGCATCACCCATGGCCAATTGAGCAGTGGTTGAAGAAGTAGGAGCAAGGTTATGAGGACATGCTTCTTTTTCTACAGAAGTATTGATAAAATAATCAGCATTTTTTGCCAAAAATGAATTTGAATTTCCTGCAAAAGCAATAATTGAATTGCCTAATGACTTTATAAATGGAATTAAAACCTTTATTTCTGGTGTGTTTCCACTATTAGAAATACAAATAACAACATCATTTTTTTGAATGTTTCCTAAATCGCCATGAATAGCATCTGCAGCATGCATGAAAATTGCCGGAGTGCCCGTAGAATTTAGCGTTGCAACAATTTTATTTGCTATATTCGCGCTCTTTCCGATGCCAGTTATTACAACTCGACCTTTCGAATTTAATATTAGCTGCACGGAATTAACAAAGCCCTCATCAAGTTTATCAATTAAACCCATTACTGAGTCTGCTTCGGTCTTGAGTGTGTTGGTAGCGAGTGAGATTATTTGAGTTGAATTATTCAATTGAAAAATTAGTTTTTATAAAAAAATAAGTTGTACTTTTAAACAAAGGTATATTAGTTAAGATAATTTATTGGATGAAAGACGTGGAAATAGACTTAAAAGACTCATTAAAAAAGTTTTTTGGTTTTAACTCCTTTAAAGGAAATCAAGAAGACGTAATAAAAAGCGTATTAAGCGGCAAAGACACATTTGTGATTATGCCAACTGGTGGTGGAAAAAGTTTGTGTTATCAAATGCCTGCCATAGTATCTGAAGGAACTGCAATAATAATTTCTCCCCTTATTGCTTTGATGAAAAATCAAGTTGATGCAATTAGAAATTTTAGCAGTGAAGATGGGATTGCCCACTTTTTAAACTCTTCGCTTAATAAAACCGAAACAACTAGGGTAAAAGAAGACATTACTTCTGGCAAAACTAAAATGCTATATGTAGCTCCTGAATCTCTTACAAAACAAGAAAATATAGACTTCTTTAAAGGGATAACAGTAAGTTTTGTAGCAGTAGATGAAGCACATTGTATTTCGGAGTGGGGTCATGATTTTAGACCTGAATACAGGAGAATAAAGGAAATGATTAAGTCAATTGACAGCAATATTCCTGTTATGGCTTTAACCGCAACCGCAACTCCAAAAGTTCAGCAAGACATCATCAAGAACTTAGGAATGAGCGATGCAGATGTTTACAAAGCATCTTTTAATAGACCAAATTTATTTTATGAAGTTAGGCCAAAGTTTAATCCTGAAAAGCAAATCATAAAGTACATTAGAGAAAACGAAGGTAAGTCTGGTATTATTTATTGCTTAAGCCGAAAAAAGGTTGAAGAAATTGCTTCCACTTTACAAGTGAACGGTATTAAAGCTTTACCTTATCATGCCGGCTTCGATTCAAACACTCGCGCCAAACATCAAGATATGTTTTTGATGGAAGACAGCGACGTTATTGTAGCTACAATTGCGTTTGGAATGGGCATTGACAAACCAGACGTTCGGTTTGTGATACATTATGACATGCCAAAAAGTTTGGAAGGTTACTACCAAGAGACAGGAAGAGCAGGAAGAGATGGAGGAGAAGGAAGGTGTATTTCATTTTATGCCTACAAAGATATTGAAAAGCTTGAAAAATTCATGCAGGGTAAGCCTGTTGCTGAACAAGAAGTAGGGAAGCAACTTTTAGAAGAAGTTGTGGCTTATGCAGAAACAGGAATATCTAGAAGAAAATTCTTGCTAAATTATTTTGGCGAAGAGTTTGACGAAATAAATGGTGATGGGGCCAAAATGGATGACAACACAGTTAATCCGAAAGAAAAAGTAGAAGGCAAAGATGATGTAGTGCTTCTTTTAGAATCTATGATTGAGTTAAAAGAACAATTTAAAGCCCAATATTTAACCAAATTTATTTCTGGAAAAAGCGCTGCTGAAATAAAAACATTTAAACACCATATGAGTCCACTTTTTGGAAAAGGAAAGGAAAAGGATGAAAAATATTGGATGGCAGTAATTAGACAAGCTAGAGTAGATCAGCTTATTAACAAACAAATTGAATCGTACGGGGTTTTAAAAGTTACCCAAAAAGGTCATGATTTTTTATCTAAACCATATTCGATTACATTATACAAAGACCATGATTATGATAATTTAGGTGAAGACCAAGATGTAATTATGAGTTCAGGCAAAGGAGGCGGAGCTGCAGATACTGCCTTATTTTCTATCTTAAAAGATTTAAGAAAGAAGCTTGCAAAACAAAGAAGTGTTCCACCATTTGTTATTTTTCAAGATCCATCGTTGGAGGATATGGCAACTCGCTATCCACTAAAAATGGATGAAATGACCAATATTGTTGGTGTTGGAATGGGCAAGGCCATGAAGTTTGGTAAACCATTTTTGGAGGTAATTCAAAAATATGTTGAAGAAAATGAGATTGAGCGACCTATGGATATGGTTGTAAAATCGGTGGTGAATAAATCTGGTAAAAAAGTTTACATTATTCAGAGTATTGATAGAAAAATGCCTTTAGAAGATATAGCAAGTGCTAAAGGGTTTTCTTACGAAGAATTGTTAACCGAAATTGAACACATTGTTGATTCGGGAACTAAAGTTAACATTGGGTATTACATTGATGAAAATATAGATGAAGACAAACAAGATGAAGTTTTCGAATATTTTCAAGAAGCTGAAACCGACTCGGTTGAAGATGCACTTGAAGAATTAGGCGCAGATGATTATACCGATGAAGAAATAAGATTACTCAGAATAAAGTTCCTTTCTGAAATGGGAAATTAAATCAAAAAAAAAGAGGCCTTAAGGCCTCTTTTTTTTTGATTTATTATTCTGATTTTTTGGTAGATTTTTTTGGTGGCTTTGGTGTTGACTTTTTCAAAGTAACATTTATACCATCTTTTTCTTTATTTAATTCTACACAAATTAAATCACTTTCTTTTAATTCGGCACTTATGATGTACTCTGCCATTGGGTCTTCTAGGTATTTTTGAATTGCCCTTTTTAAAGGTCTAGCTCCATACTGCTCATCATATCCTTTATCAGCAATAAAGTCTTTGGCAGTATTTTTCATTTCAATTTTATAACCCATTTCTTCAACCCGTCTGTAAAGATATTTCAATTCAATGTCAATAATTTTATGAATATCTTCTTTTTTCAAGCTGTTGAACATGATAACATCATCAATTCTATTTAAAAACTCTGGGGCAAAGGTTTTCTTCAAGGCTTTTTCAATAACCCCTTTAGAATCAGAGTCGGCACTATCTTTTCTAGCAGAAGTGCTAAATCCAACGCCAGTTCCAAAATCTTTTAATTGACGTGAACCAATATTTGAAGTCATTATGATAATAGTATTTCTAAAATCAACTCTTCTTCCAAGACTATCGGTAGCAATACCATCATCTAAAATTTGAAGTAAGATGTTGTAAACATCAGGATGAGCTTTTTCGATTTCATCTAATAAAATAACAGAGTAGGGCTTGCGTCTTACTTTTTCGGTTAACTGTCCACCTTCTTCATAACCAACATATCCCGGAGGCGCTCCCACCAATCTGCTTATTGAGAATTTCTCCATGTATTCACTCATGTCAATTCTAATTAAAGAATCTTCTTTGTTGAATAAAAATATGGCTAGTTCTTTGGCCAATTGAGTTTTACCAACACCTGTTGGGCCTAAGAAAATAAAAGAACCAATAGGTTTTTTAGGATCTTTCAATCCTGCTCTATTTCTTCTAATAGCCCTTACTATCTTCACTATGGCGTCATCTTGACCAATAACGGTTCCTTGTAAAGACTCATCCATTTTTTTCAATTTATCGCCTTCATTTTGGGCAATTCTTTGAACCGGAACTCCAGTCATCATAGCCACAACTTCAGCAACATTATCTTCACTAACAATTTCTCGGTGAAGCTTGGTGTCTTCTTCCCATTTGGTTTTTGCAGTTTCTAATTGGTCAATTAATTTTCTCTCAGTATCGCGCAACCTAGCGGCTTCTTCGTATTTCTGACTTCTAACAACTCGATTTTTCTCCTCTTTTATATCCTCAACTTTTTTCTCTAAGTCAAGAATTTCTTGAGGAACTTTTATATTGGTGATATGAACCCTTGAGCCTGATTCATCCAAAGCATCAATGGCTTTATCAGGTAAAAATCTATCGGTAATATATCTTTCTGTTAAAGTAACACAAGCCTTTAAGGCATCTTCTGTATAATTAACATTGTGATGATTTTCATACTTTTCTTTGATGTTGTTTAAGATTTGAATTGTTTCTTCAACGTTAGTTGGCTCTACCAACACCTTTTGAAACCTTCTTTCTAAAGCCCCATCTTTTTCGATATACTGTCTGTATTCATCAAGAGTTGTAGCACCAATACATTGAATTTCGCCTCTTGCCAAAGCTGGTTTAAACATATTTGAAGCATCTAAAGAACCAGAGGCTCCACCTGCACCAACAATCGTGTGTATTTCATCAATAAACAAAATAACATCAGGAGATTTTTCAATTTCGTTCATTACCGCTTTCATTCTTTCTTCAAATTGTCCGCGATATTTTGTGCCGGCAACCAACGAAGCTAAATCAAGGGTAACAACTCTTTTATTGAATAATACTCTCGATACTTTCTTTTGTACAATTCTTAAAGCCAAACCCTCTGCAATGGCAGATTTACCAACTCCAGGTTCACCAATTAAAATTGGATTGTTCTTTTTTCTTCGTGATAAAATTTGAGAAACTCTTTCAATTTCTTTTTCTCTTCCTACAATTGGGTCTAGTCTATTTTCTTCAGCTAGTTTAGTTAAATCTCTACCAAAGTTGTCTAAAACTGGAGTTTTTGATTTCGAATCAGTTGGTCTTTTGGGTGAGCTGCTTCCTCTACCAAAGTTTTGACCTTCATCCTCATCGTCATCAGAAGAACCTGTTCCAGGAAACTCAGCTTTTGGCTCTGATGGTTTTGAAGGTTTTTGTAACATTTGGTCTAATTCCTCTTTTACCAATTCGTAATCTACATTAAAGTGATTTAGTGATCTTGTTGCCACGTTATTCTCGTCTTTTAAAATGGATAATAATAAGTGCTCAGTTCCTATAATGGCACTTTGAAATAATTTAGCCTCTAAATAGGTTATTTTTAAAACCTTTTCGGCTTGTTTTACCAATGGAATATTTCCCATATTGCCAACTGTTTTTGCAGATTTATTAGGCCTAGTGCTTTGTTCTGCATATTTTCTAAGCTCAACTAAATCTACATTTAAGCTTTTCAGAATTTTTATGGCAACACCTTCGCCTTCTCTAATTAAGCCAAGTAAAAAATGTTCAATTCCGATGTAATCGTGCCCGAGCCTTAATGCTTCCTCTCTGCTGAAAGAAATAACATCTTTTACCCTGGGCGAAAAGTTTGTTTCCATATATATTGTTTCCTATAGTAAAATTATTGTTGCTTATTGTCAAAAGGCATTCCGAAATGCAAAGTAGCCAATATTACAACTAAATCAAAATTATTTTATCTAAGGCATAACACACTTGTTAATAACTATGTTTTATTAACAGAATTTTGTTACAAACATCAGTGTTTTCAAGGCTTTTAAACCACTTGGTTTGTCTATTTTCGAAAACTATTTTAGCCCGTATTATTTTCGGGTGTTTTATAATTTGTTTACGATAATTTAAACTGACAAGATGGCAAATGGAGAAAAGATAATCCAAATCAATATTGAGGATGAAATGAAATCAGCTTACATCGATTATTCGATGTCTGTTATTGTATCAAGAGCTTTACCCGATGTGCGAGATGGACTAAAACCTGTACATAGAAGGGTGTTGTTTGGAATGTATGAATTAGGAGTTTTATCCAATAGGTCATATAAAAAATCTGCAAGAATTGTAGGGGAAGTTTTGGGTAAATATCACCCTCATGGTGATACTTCTGTTTACGATACCATGGTGCGTATGGCGCAACCTTGGAGCTTAAGATACCCATTAGTTGACGGACAAGGTAACTTTGGTAGTGTTGATGGCGATAGCCCTGCAGCAATGCGTTATACCGAAGCACGATTAAAAAAAATAGCTGAAGAATTATTATCTGATATTGATAAAGAAACTGTTGATTTCAGTTTAAATTTTGATGATACATTAGAGGAACCAACTGTTTTACCCTCTAGAATTCCAAACTTATTGGTAAATGGTGCTAGTGGTATTGCTGTAGGTATGGCCACCAATATGGCTCCTCATAACCTTTCAGAAGTTGTAGATGCCACTGTGGCATTTATTGACAATAAAGATATTGAAGTTGAAGAGTTGATGCAGCATGTAAAAGCTCCTGATTTTCCAACTGGAGGTATTATTTATGGTTACGAAGGAGTAAAAAATGCATTTGAAGATGGTCGAGGCCGAATTGTAATTCGAGCCAAAGCAACCATTGAATTAGATAAAAACGACCGCGAAAGAATTATTGTTACAGAAATCCCTTATCAAGTAAATAAGGCTGACATGATTGCCAAAACGGCCGATTTAATCAATGACAAAAAAATCGAAGGAATCTCTGATGTAAGGGATGAATCTGATAGAAGCGGAATGAGGATTGTTTACGAATTAAAACGTGATGCAATTTCAAATGTAGTCTTAAATAAATTATTTAAGTATACTGCGTTACAGACCTCATTTAGTGTAAATAACATTGCTCTTGTTGC
This sequence comes from Flavobacteriales bacterium, assembly GCA_018609045.1. Lineage (GTDB taxonomy): Bacteria > Bacteroidota > Bacteroidia > Flavobacteriales_G > Salibacteraceae > JAAZVO01. Next base: position 5,190 of record JABAYK010000028.1, on the reverse strand, counting down.
GGGTAGACCAGTAGCCTTAAACCTCAAAGACATGATCAAACATTACATTGATCATAGACATGTTGTTGTTGTAAGAAGAACTGAATACGAGTTAAGAAAAGCTGAAGAAAGAGCCCATATTTTAGAAGGTTTACTTATTGCTCTTGATAATTTAGACGATATCATTAAATTAATTAGGGCTTCTAAAACTCCCGAAGATGCTAGAAATGGTTTGATGTCAACTTACAATTTAAGTGAAATTCAAGCTAGAGCAATTCTTGACATGAGACTGCAAAAGTTAACCGGTCTTGAAAGAGATAAGGTTAAATCAGAATATGCAGAATTGATGGAAATCATCAAAGATTTAAAAGATATTTTGGGCAATGAAGTTCGCAGAATGCAAATAATAAAAGACGAACTGCTTGAAGTAAAAGAAAAATATGGCGACGAAAGAAGAACCGAGATTGTTTACGCTGCAGATGATTTTAGAATAGAAGATATTATTCCAAATGAAAAAGTAATTATCACTATTTCACATTTAGGTTATATCAAACGAACCAAACTTGACGAATATAAAGTTCAAAACAGGGGAGGGCGTGGCTCTAAAGGAAGCGCAACAAGAGATGCAGACTTTTTAGAGCATTTGTTTGGTGCACAAAACCATAATTACTTATTGATATTTACCGAAAAAGGTAAATGTTTTTGGATGCGTGTTTTTGAAATACCTGAAGGAACAAAATCCTCTAAAGGTAGAGCCATCCAAAATATGATGAATATTGAGCCAGACGATAGGGTATTGGCTTACATTAATGTTCCTAATTTAACTGATGAAGATTATCTCAAAAATCATTACATCATCATGTGTACTAAAAATGGGATTATTAAGAAAACAACCTTAGAGGCCTACTCAAGACCAAGGGTAAATGGTATCATCGCTATCAATATCCGTGAAGAAGACCAATTGCTAGAAGCAAAATTAACAGATGGAGATAGCCATATTTTAATGGCATTAGAATCTGGTAGAGCTATTCACTTTGAAGAAAGTAAAGTAAGACCAATGGGAAGAGGCGCTTCAGGTGTTAGAGGTGTAACTCTTGGTGGACCAAAAGATAGAGTTATCGGAATGATTTGCGTTTCTAAAGGAAAAAATGAGTTTGTTGAATCCGAAGGTGAAGGCACAGAAGAAGAGATAATACTTGATGAATTAGAGCCAACAGTGCTGGTAGTTTCTCAAAATGGTTACGGAAAAAGAACTGCTGTAGGGGATTATAGAATTACCAATAGAGGCGGTAAGGGTGTGAAAACCATGAATATTACCGAAAAAACTGGTAAATTAATTGGGTTACTTAACGTGAATGACAAAGATGATTTAATGATTATCAATCGCTCTGGAATTGCCATTAGACTAGAAATAGACAACATTAGAGTAATGGGAAGAGCAACCCAAGGAGTTCGTTTAATAAATCTTAAAAATGGAGATCAAATTGCCTCGGTTGCTAAAATTGAAGTTAGCGATGAAGAAAGAGAATTAGCCAACGCCGAAGACGTAGAAATAGAAAACGACGATAACTTAACAAACGAAGGAGAGGAAGCTACTGAAGAATAAATGGCAAAGTACTTGCTTAGGTATGAATAATTATTCTAATTTCTTTATTTATTTTTGACCCGTAAAAACGTAAAAACATGAAATTCAAATTATTAGCATTATTTTTAATAATATCAGCATCTTCTTTTGCTCAAAAAGCCAAAGTTACAAGTGCTTACAATTATGAAAGGTATGGAGAACTAGATAAGGCCAAAGAAGCAATTGACGAGGCTGTAGTTGAACCTACAACATCCACCTTCTGGAAAGCCTGGTTATTTAGAGGTAATATTTATGTGAGCATAGCAAGATCACAAGAAGAAGCATTTGCAAACTTGTCTGATAATCCAGTTCAAGTGGCTTATGAATCTTACAAAAAAGTTTACGATTACCAAGATGACAAAAAACTTGACGTTGAGGATTTAAACAGAAGATACAAGCAAATTTATCCTATGGCTTTTAATGTTGGAATTGAGGCCTATAACAATAAGGATTATGCTAAGGCAGGAACTTATTTTAAAATTTGCGAAGATGTAAATACTCATTTTGGTATTGTTGACACCCTTTCTATGTATAACGTTGCTTTAACAAGTGATTTGGTTGGAGATGTAAAAACAGCCGAAGAGTACTATAAAAAATGTATTGAGCAAGGTTATAGAGGTGACAATACTTATGTAGAATTAGCAAGTTTATATCTTAAAAATGAAGACCAAGAAAGCGCAAAAACGTTGTTGAAAAAGGCTAGAAAGGCTTATCCAAATAGCCAACCAATTATTACAACTGAGTTAAATATTTATTTACAAAATGAGCAATTTGATGAAGCTTTAGAAAACTTAAATGCTGCGATAAAAAATGACCCTTCAAATGATATTTTTTATTACGCGAGAGGCACCATTTACAATAACAAAGGAGACATGGAAAAAGCGGAAGCAGATTACATTAAAGCAGTAGAAATTAACAACGATAATTTTGATGCATATTACAATTTAGGTGCTCTTTACTATAATAGAGGAGCAGATGCCATCAATGCTTGTAATGAAATTATGGACAATAAAAAGTATAATGCATGTAAAGATGAGGCAAATAAAGTATTTGTTCAGGCAGTACCTTATTTAGAAAGAGCCTATGAATTAAACCCTGAAGATCAAAATACATTGGTTTCTTTAAAGCAAACTTATGTAAGAACAGGGCAAACTGAAAAGTACAAAGCATTGAATAAATAGTAATCAACAATAAATAATTAAAAAAAGGGGCTATTGCCTCTTTTTTTTTGTCCTTAGATTAAATCTATTTTTTTATGTTTGGGCAACTTTAAAAAAACAGCAAACTTTAGCTTATGAGCGAAGAATTAGAAAACCAACCAGAAGGAATAGAAGAAAAAAAAGAGCAGCCAAAATCTTTTAAAGACCAATTAACTGCATTTTTTGAGGAATACAAGCCTGAAAAAGTAAAGTTTGTAGATGAAATTGCCGAAAAATTTGAAGGAAAGGAAGAAACTGTTTTATCTCACCTTGATAATAAATATGGTGAAGGCAAGAAAAGAAGACTTGAAGCCAAAAAGCGCAAAGCTGAAGGTGGCGGCTCAACAGATGAATCAGCAAATGAAGCAGAGCCTCCAAAAAAGAAAAAAAGTAAACTCCTATTAATCATCATTATCCTAGTTATTTTAGGTGGTGGAGGAGCTGGTGCTTTCTTTTTCTTAAAAGGTGGAAGTCATGCAGAGGAAGGTCATGGAGAGGAACACGCTACAGAAGAAGTAATGGAAGAAGGCCACAGTGAAGAAGCAGCTGCAACTGAAACAACAGAAGAAGCCGCACCTGCAGAAGAAGTAGCAGATCCTGCAGCCGAAGAAGTAACTGATTCTGCAGCAACTGAAGTTGAGTCTCCAGAAGAAGGAGTAGAAGAAGCTGTTGAAGCAACAGAGGCTTTAGATGCGGTGAATTAACTTTATTATTATATCATTAGAAAAAAAGGAAACTAATCGGTTTCCTTTTTTTTTGCATAAATTTTTCAAAATGAATTTAAAAACAAAATGGCTAGTAACAGGAGGTTTAGCCATGTCTCTATTAGGATTTGGTATTTCTATTATTGGAGATGCCATTATGCAAAGAACTTTGGGAGCAGACTTCTCAATTTGGTTTTTTGAAGGACTATTAGGTTTAATAGTATTTAATGCAGGAATTGGGATATTTGGAAAAGCAGTAATTTTAAGAATTGAATTAAATAATTCTTGAACCAAAGCAAAGCATAAATTTGAAGTTAAATTTTAGCAATGGCCGATTTAAAAAATAAACGTATCAGATTAGAAAGTAAAATTCAAAGGCTTTTACAGCATGACAATGGAGTAACGTCACACTTTGATTATCATATCCACATGAATTCAAAGAAGAATACCATAGAATTGAATCTGCTTACATTTAATCCAGTGCATGATGAATACATGCTGCTAAACAGTGTTTTTGGAAAATCTTCAATTGACTGTTTAGAAAAAATGGAGGCTTATCTTATGCAAGAAAAATTTGATAGAACTGAAAAGTCATTTACTATAACTTGGAAGAAAAGTGGCGATGAAGGTGAACATAAATCTTATTTTAGAGGAATTTCAGAGGAGCAAGTAATACAAAAGTTTTTGCATGAAAAGAACCCCGAAGAATTTGAATTTTCTATAAAAGAGAATCCTTTGACATAATAAACAAGTATTTTAGCGCCTCTCAAATACAAAATGAAAAAATATTTACCCCTAGTTATTTGCGCAATAATTGCTTTAAATAGTTGCAAAACAAAGCAATCTATTAGTGAACCTGCAAAGGAAGAAGCTGTAACCATGTTGCCTCAATTTACACTTTTAGAAGCTTACCTTCAAAAAGAAATTGGTGGCCAAGAAAATGAACCAACAGTTGAATATTTGTTTATAAGGTTCAAGCCCTTTGAAGATGAAGGCATAATTTTCAGCAAAATGTCAAGCAATGGGAAGGAAGTTAAAATTCAAAAATCTTCTGAAAGTTTTAAGGTAGATGTTACAGATTTAAACATCAAAACATCTAACCCAGAGACTTACCCAACTATTTTTTATTCAAAAAATAATCAAAATGGCTCTCTTAAAATTGAACCTATTTTGATGAAAGATCCCCTTTATAGACCTTAATTTTATGATTCGATTCTCATTTTTTTCCATAATTTTTATGGCAGTTAACATTGGTTATTCTCAAACCGAAAACGCTTCTTACATAGAAAAAATGAATGATAACTCTGTTAACTTTTACGATGTTGTAAAAGAAGCAGAAGCATATTTTGAAACTATTGACAAAGAAAAAAAGGGGAGTGGTTACAAACCTTTTATGCGTTGGAAATATGCTAATGAATATAAGTATTTTCCAACAGGAATTAGAATTAATATTAATCCTTATTTTGTTGAACATCAGTTTACAAACTACAAAAAAGAAAATCCTTCTAATTCAAGAAGCACTTCTAATCCTTGGATTGAACTTGGCCCAAATACAATAGACAGTATTACAGGTCATTACAGTGCAGGTTTAGGCAGAATTGAAGATATTTATGTTGCCCCGAACAACTTCAATTTATTGTATTTAGGTTCAAGAAGTGGTGGCTTTTGGAGGAGTAATGATGAA
>JABAYK010000108.1 GCA_018609045.1 Flavobacteriales bacterium | reverse complement strand
TGAACAAGCTATAACACTCATTATTAGTGGCGAAATTGTTAATTATAGGTATGATAAAGAGAATGAAATTATTAGTAAAAAATAAAGAACAAACTCACAGTAATGTATAGGCTACATAAAACGCATTTAGCTCGCCCAAATAGATTGGTTTATGATTACTGTTCGGGACACCATAAGTACGTTTAAATAGTTTAGAAAATAGTATGAGACAGCCTCATACATAATAACATTGAATGACATAAGCAACGCACAGTAAACGGTGTAACATTCTTTGAGTACTAAAACGATAGCTAATAATGGGGTTTGGGGTTATGCAATAGCTACCAATAATCAAAAGTAAACCAATCGAATGCAGTTAGGTGGAGCAAAAGTCTAATCTAGTTAGCAATAGTTGTGTGATAAGTCAAAGATTACCTAAAGAATCGAATTTTAATAAAATAGTCTTGCAAAGAGCATAAAACTCGTTATTTATTATCAAGTTTCAAAAACTAAATTTTTGCAGGGTAGATTAAGGATATCTAAAAGTGTTACCCTTAACTTGAACGGCAAACTCTCTTTTTTTACTTAATAATTAGTGTTTATTCATCGGTTTATCGGTTTAAGTCCCTATGTAATAGGACTAAACCTATGAACCATTAAACTGGTAGACTACCTAACCTATATGGTTTTCCGCTTTGACTTTGTTTTAACCAACCCTTGTTTTTTGCATCAGTTATTAGCGATTTTATTTTAGCTTGACCCTTACCTGCAGTACCTTTGTGTTTATTGTCCAGCACTACTTTTATTTGAGCCTCCAATACACCATATCCAAACTCCTTTTCAGTCTTAAAAACTTCTTCTAAGATTTTAAACTTATCCGTGTCAGCTAGTGTTGATAAATCAAAACCTTTTCTTGTTGATTTAGCAATTGCTTCATAATCTTGGATTATTTGTGGTAACCCTTCTTCGGTAATCTCAAAAGCAAACGGATCGAAACTCTTGTTTCTACAAAACGCTGCCTTAACTATTGAAACATTTGTGTTTGACTTGTCTACTTCAACGCCAAGAACCGTTTCTGCTTTATTCATTAGCTCTGTTCCTATATGACCCCTAGCTTTGTCACTACCAGGGTTTTCGTGCAGCACTGCTATAATGTGAATGTTTTGCTCCTCTGTCCACTTTAATAGCTTTGATGCTATATGAGAGGCTTCAGCTTCATCGTTTATACATGTAATTAGGTCTCTTATTCCATCTATCACTACAAAACTTAGATTAGGAGTGTTCTCTATTGCGTGTTCAACTATTTTTAATCGTTCAGATGGGCTTTTTTTTCGTAAACCATAAGCCTCAAGGTTTTTAGGTACAGTTGTTCCTATTTGAGTGCAGACCCTCTTTACAGCTGTTTGTAAGTGGTATTTCGACTGTTCGGTATCAAAGTACAAAACTTGCTTAGGTTCTTCTTTAAATGGTGCTCTAAGTGTGTTGTGGAGGATTTCTCCTCCTACTGTTGTTGCTATGGCCATATTAATGAAAAAGGTCTTCTTGCTTTTAGCTTTTCCTTTTACTAAGCTAAAATTTCCATTTGTACCTAAGGGTATGAAATTTTCATCGTCTACCCTTAATTCCCATGCTATCTCAGGAGGTGTAATGTTTTCTAATATATCAACTCTACATTCCTTTAGGGTTTCAGCTAGCTCATTTTGTACGTTTCTTGTTTTAATCATCTTATTCTCCGTTATTTATTAATGTTTTTTCTTTTTTTTTATTAGCTCAAACCGCCTAATTTATCTTCTACTGACAAATTTTAAAATCCATCATTCAACATTTTTATAATTACTTCTGATTTATAAAAGCACTTTCCTTGTCTTCTAATTTTTGCCTCATCAAATATTCCTTTAGACTGATAACTGAAAAATGTACTCACAGAAATATCCATCAAATCAAGAATATCATCTCGATTTATAAACTTTAATTTTTGTGCTTGTATCTCATTCATTTAAAAAAGCCTAAATTCTATTTTCATATTTTGCTCCTATAAAATTGGGTTTTAATTCGTAGCAAAAAAAGCGTAGTAATTAACAGTCTTTAAACAATCATAATTAACAAAATGTAGAATAAAATTATTACATACTGCGTCATATCTAAGTTTCGAAAAAAACAGTGGATTTTATAAAAATTGTATGAGATTTATAGAATTATAACCGTTCGATTGATTATCTTATGGTTGTTGTTTATAACTTGTCTATAACTCACTTTAGAGTAATGAGTCGTTGAGGTATCAGCATTGGCCTAACCAACCATAAGACGACGCAGTAGAACACGAAAAACATTAAGTTGTTGGTTTTCAGCACGATGCCTAAAAAGTATAATTTAGTTATAAAATCGATAGGCTTTTGGGTGGTTTTAAGCCTCTTTAAGCCGCTTCTGTTTTCGTGTGAAGTATTTGTATTATTTTAGGGTTTTAGGCTTAAAAAAGCGCTGTATGTATCTTCTAAACATAAATACAAGGGTTAAACTTAATAAGATTTTTACATTTGGTTTATGGTTGTCAGTAAAGGAGTAAAAAAGTTTGTAGCTAGAGAATTTCTAGTCCTTTTGATTTTGGGTGTTATAATGGGGTTAGCCTATATAACCATTGAATTTGTTGCTGAATATCAAGCTAAAAAATTTAATACTTGTGTTGAACAGGTTAATACGAAACAAATACTCTTAAGGAACCTTCAAACCAGGGCTTGTAAAGATGGTTTGGTTTTTTACGATAATAGCGAAAGTGAAAAAAGAACTGCAATACAATATGGTTTAGGTTTAAGTATAGCGCTGCTTTATCTAACTAGGGTTGTTTTCTACACTTTCAAGGGTTTCTATTTAATGGTTCGATGGGCAATTAAAACAGTGAAAGAATAGGATTAAAAGACTTTCTTTAATTAGCAATTTTCATTTTTGAACTCGGCTCAGGTAATAGATTCTTGTATAAGTTTAAGGTTCTTTCCTCTTCTTCTGGAGCAACATCAACACTTATATATCCTTCTGTAGTTTTAGAGCTAGAATGAGCCGCCATTCTCATTAAATACTCTATATCTTCAAACTCAGATGCAAGAGTTAGTAGGGTAGATCTAGCACTGTGTGTGCTAAATGTGTACCCCCTTTTAATTTCAATTGATAAATCTTTTGCAATACGTTTTAGATATTTATTTTGATTTTTGGTTATTGTTTTTTCTCGAACTATAACTTCATCAGCTGTTTCTTTTCCTCTTAGTGCTCCAAATATATATTCACTATTAAATAAGCCTTTAAATTCATTTAAAACCTCCTTAAGCTCTGGTGCTAATGGTAACTTAATTTTCTTCTTGCTTTTTGCTGTTACATATACAAGATGGTCTTCTCTAATATTTTCCCATTTTAGAGTTATAAAATCAGATATTCTCATTCCACCCATCAGAAACCTTGCAATAAAACTTTTTTGAGCTTTCCATATTGGAGTACCATGTTGATATTCTTTAGCTATTAGATTATTAAAATCATGTCTTGACATAGCCATTGCAGTATTGGTTTTATCGAGTTTAGGCGGTTCAATTATATTAAAGGGATTAAAGTCAATTTTATACTTAGATGCTGCTTTATTGAATGCAGCCTTAATATTAGAATATTCCTTTCTTAGAGTTGTTCCTGAATTTGCTTTTTGCTCAAATTCCCCAATTTTATAACCAGTGTAAATGTTAGTAGAATAATCATTCCAAAAATCAACTGTAACAGAACTAAATGGAAGACTATCCCATTTCAATTTTAAATATACATACTTGTTAAGTTTCTTTAAGGTTGACTCTTCTCTGTCCAATGAGTTTTTAGACTTACTCTTTTTAATGCGTGAATTTTCTATTTCATTTTCAATAAACTTTAAAAAGCAAGGTTCATTTGGTCTT
>JABAYK010000189.1 GCA_018609045.1 Flavobacteriales bacterium | reverse complement strand
ACAATATCAGGTTTTGTGGTTTTTATGATTTCTCTAATTTCTTGGTAGGCTTTGTAGTCTTTAACGAGATTGATTTCTCGTTGCATATTTTTTTTCAAAATTGGTTTTAATCCTAATTGCTCAACAATAAACTCAGAGCTATCTTCGGTTTCGTCCTTAATTCCACCTACCAAAACGGTTTCGAATTCTGGAGTCATAAATTTTGAAAGGTAAGCAACATTGTATGTAGGGCCACCCAAATTAAATCTATTGATTATTCGTAAAACTTTGGGCATCAGGATACAATATTTTTTTTATACCAATTCTGAAAAACTATTAAATCCCAAGTTGTGGCAACACTGTCTTTTGGGTTTGATGAAAAAACCGTCTTTTTTAATTCAGAAATTGCCTCTGGGTTAAAAATGCCCTGTTCCGCAACAAAAGATTTTTCTAACCAAAAATTTTCAATTTTACTTTTTAATTCAGTTTGAAACCACTTTAATAAAGGAACTTCAAAGCCTTGTTTTGGTCTTTTAAAAAGTATTTCTGGTAATTCTTCTTTGTAAGTTTCTTGTAAAATCTTTTTTCTAATTGTGCTATTTATTTTGAATGCTGATGGCAAGGTGAAGGCAAACTCAACCAATTCGTGATCTAAAAAGGGAGTTCTAACTTCTAGGCTATTTGCCATAGACATTAAGTCTACTTTGGTTAGCATATCGTTGGGTAAAACCATATGCATATCGGCATATAAAACTTCGTTTAAAGTGCCTTGTTTGGTGATGTGTTTTGTAAATTGGTCCTTTAGTTTTTTAAACTCAAAAGCATTGTCTGTTAATCTTTGCTCTTTTATGATAAGCCTTTCATTGAGGTAGTAATTTGCTTCTTCTTCGTTGCAAATTGATGCCCATAACCAATATCTACTTTTACGAGGCATTTTTTGGCCTTTATTAAACCTGAGCAATTTTCTGTTTAAGTTTAAAAGTTTGTTGTTTCTGCCTTGAGGTAATAGTTTTCCGATAGGAGAAAACGCCTTAGCTAAAAGGCCTTTAAATCCACGGTTTAGTGCGTTGTATTCAGCGTAATGCTTGTTATAGCCTCCAAACATTTCATCTGCACCATCGCCAGAAAGGGCAACTTTAATTTGCTTAGAAGTAAATTTAGATAAAATATAAACTGGCAGGGCAGAAGAGTCACCAAAGGGTTCGTCTAAATAATCTAAAACATTGTGAAGGTTTTCGAATAAATCTTGGTTAGATATTTCAAAAACTTCATGCTCAATATTGTGTTTTTGAGCTACTGCTTTGGCAAACTTCGTTTCATCAAAAAAAGGTTCATCAGGAAAACCAATTGAAAAGGTTTTGAAATTGGCATTTTGTTTTTTGGCTTCAATAGCAATTACAGAAGAATCGATGCCGCCACTTAAAAAACCACCAACTTCAACATCAGCCACCAATCTTCTTTCTACAGATTTTTGTAAAAGTGTTTTTAGTTGTTTTTTAGCATCATTGTAATTGGCAGGAGTTACCTTTTTTACAGTTGTAGGAGAATATGGTATTTGGTAATATTTATGTTTTGAAACTTTTATTTCCTCGGTTTCTATTTTTAAATATTCCCCAGGTGTTAATTTAGAAAAATTACTGCAAATAGATTTTGGAGCAGGAATATATTGTAACTGTAAATAGGTAAAAAGAGCCGTATGATTTATTTCTTTTTTTACAGAAAAAGCGCTAATAGCTTTTGTTTCTGAAGCGAAAATAAATTTGTCTTCATCATCGTAAAAAACCAACGGTTTAATACCAATTCGATCTCTGAAAATATATACTTCCTTGGTTTTGTTATCAAAAATTGCAAAAGCAAAAAAGCCGTTTATAAACTCTACACATTTTTCTCTGTAGGCAATAAATAAATTAAGTAGAACCTCTGTATCGCTTTGGGTTTTAAATATAAAACCCATTTGTTCAAGTTTAATTTTTAGTGCTTTGTAATTATAAATTTCGCCGTTAAAAGTTAAAGTATACCTTTCGGTTACATCAATAAAAGGTTGGTTTGCTTGCTCAGAAGTATCTATAATTGAAAGCCTTGCATGACCAAAACAAACATTTTTAAAAGTTTTGGTTGCTTGAAAATCAGGTCCACGAAGAGATAGCATTTTTAGTGCTTGGGGCATGTTGGAAAAGGAATTTAATCCCTTCTCTGTTTTTGCAATTACCCCAACAATTCCGCACATAAAAATTATAGATAAGTTTCAAAAGTAAAAAGCAGTGGCTAATTAATTAACCACTGCTTTTTTTAATCGTTATAAATGTTGTTATTAAAGGTGAATAACTTCGCCATATGCTGCAGCAGCAGCTTCCATAATGGCTTCACTCATGGTAGGATGCGGATGAACAGTTTTGATAATTTCATGACCTGTTGTTTCTAGTTTTCTGATAGAAACTAATTCTGCAACCATTTCGGTTACATTGTAACCAATCATATGACCACCAAGTAACTCACCATATTTAGCATCGAAAATAAGTTTTACAAAACCATCTTTGTGGCCCGCTGCACTTGCTTTACCAGATGCAGAAAATGGAAATTTACCTACTTTAATTTCTTTGCCAGATTCAATAGCCTGTTTCTCTGTCATACCAACTGAGGCAATTTCAGGAGAACAATAAGTACAACCAGGGATGTTTCCATAATCAAGAGAATCTGGATTCATACCTGCCATGTGTTCAACTGCAATAATTCCTTCTGCAGAAGCAACGTGCGCTAAAGCAGGACCAGGAACACAATCACCAATAGCATAAACACCTGGGATGTTAGTTTGGTAATTTGCATTAACCAAAATTTTACCTTTATCTGTTGCTACACCTACATCTTCTAAACCGATATTTTCGATATTGGCTTTTACACCAACTGCAGATAAAACTACATCGCACTCAATAACTTCTTCGCCTTTTTTGGTTTTTACATGAACTTTAGCTACTGAACCTGAAGTATCAACTTTAGTAAACTCTGAACCTGTGTAAATTTTCATCCCCATTTTCTTGAAGCTTCTTTCTAGTTGTTTAGAAACTTCTTCATCTTCGTTTGGTACTAAGTTTGGCAAATACTCAATCATAGTAACTTGGGTTCCCATTGATTGGTAGAAATAGGCAAATTCAGACCCAATTGCACCAGAACCAATTACAACCATTTTTTCTGGTTGTTTTTCAAGAGTCATTGCTTTTCTGTATTCAATTACTTTTTCGCCATCAATAGGCAAACTTGGTAAGCTGTTGGCTCTACCACCAGTTGCTACTATTATGTTTTTGGCAGTGTAAGTTGTTTTTTCTCCTTTTTCGTTTTCAACTTCAAGGGTATTGTTGGCGGTTAACTTTCCGTAACCATTCAAAACCTCAATTTTGTTTTTCTTCATCAAAAACTCAACTCCCTTGCTCATGCCATTGGCCACATTTCGGCTTCTTTTTACAACTGCAGGAAAATCAACTTCAGCGCCTTTTATATTGATTCCAAAATCTGATGCGTGATTTAAATATTCAAATACACTGGCACTTTTTAGTAAGGCTTTGGTAGGAATACAACCCCAGTTTAAACAAACGCCACCTAATGATTCTTTTTCTACAACAGCAGTTTTTAAACCTAGTTGCGAACCTCTAATGGCTGCTACGTAACCTCCAGGACCACTTCCTAAAACGATTAAATCGTAATTCATTATTGTAAGTTTTTTTGATTTTTAATAAAACGCGAATTTAAATATTAAAATACCTTAATCCACCATTTTGTTATTGATTATGACAATACAGCTATAGCCGAAATTTCAACATTTACATCTTTGGGCAACTTTGCTACTTGAACTGTTTCTCTGGCAGGCGGAAAATCTGAAAAATAAGAACCATAAACTTTATTTACTTCTCCAAACTGATTCATGTCTTTTAAAAAAATTGAACATTTTACCACATGGCTAAAATCCATGTTGGCTACTTCTAAAATCGATTTTAAGTGACTCATTACCAAATGGGTTTCCTCTTCGATGGTTTCAGTTTTTAATCCGCCAGTTTTTGGATCTATGGCAATTTGGCCGCTAGTGTATAAAGTGTTGTTTATTAAAATGGCTTGGCTGTATGGACCAATTGGTTCGGGAGCATTTGGGGTAAATATTATTTTTTTCATGATTAATGTTTCTTTTGTAGTCTAAATTATTGCTCTACGAAAATACTTGTTATTGATAATTTCGACTCGTTTACCTATAATTTGGTTCATTATTTAGATGAACTGAACAAGGGCGATATTGATGTGGTTAGAAATAACCTTTTACATGATGTAAATTGGGATTTATATGGCGCCATTGTTATTTCTCCCGGACCAGGTTTGCCTAAAGAAGCTGGAGAATTATTGGAGTATTTTCCAAAATTTATTCACCAAAAAAAAGTTTTAGGGGTTTGTTTGGGGTTACAAGCTGTTGTTGAGTTTTTTGGAGGAAGCTTATCGAATTTAACCAAAGTTGTTCATGGTCAAAAAGGAGTTTGTGATTATGTGGTTGAAGTCGATTTGCTTTTCAAAGATTTATCAAAACCAGTAGAAGTTGGAAGATACCACTCTTGGGTTGCAGACCAAAATAGTTTACCAAATGAGTTTGAAGTTTTAGCCAAAATAGAAAATGAAATTATGGCAATAAAACACAATATCCTTCCAATTTATGCAGTTCAGTTTCATCCAGAATCTGTTTTAACTCCCCAAGGAAAATTGATGCTAAAAAATTGGTTAGAAATTTAAGAGTCGGCAATATCAAACCATTCTCTTCTTCGTTCTAGTTTTAGATCTTTTAATAAAGCAGGTTTCACATTTAAACTAAAGCTGTAACTTTTTCTTGTACCAAAAGGAATAAAGCTAAATGCCAATTCCCAACAATTTAAATCTCTATAAACATTTACACTAGTGTAAGAAAATTCGCCGGCCCTAAAATCGAAGTTGGTAGTGCCACCAACATCCCATTTATCGGTAAGCATAACTTTACCATTAAACCTAGCACTTTGCGAAATTACCACTGAAGTAGTGGGTTTTGAGTAATTGTAATTGTATGCCATATCAAGACTCCAAGGCATAAGGTTGGGCTTTTCTTTTAGCCTTTTTGAGTTATTTATTCTATAAGAAAATTGAACAGTAAAATTGGTCATTCGAGCTAATTTACCTGTATTATCGAATTCTAAAGTATTTACAGTACGGGTTTTTGCATTATTGAGTGTGTAAGGGTCGAAAGTGGCATTAATTCTCATGGTGAGTAAATTGAGTAAATTAATGTTTGTTGCCATTTGTAAAGGGCTCCAATTTAAACTATCGGCAAAAATGTTGTATTGGGTTGCAAAGTTTAATTGGTCAAATATTTTGACCTTTTTATAAGATTCAGATGTATCGTTTTTGGATAGTACTTTCATTTCAACATTGTTTCTTAGGTTGAAAGAGATTGAGCCTGTTTCACTAGTTGAAGGTCCTCCAAAAATAAAACCTTCGTAACCAGACCGAATTGCTCTATTCCCTAAAGTATCGCTTTGAAATTCAAATTGTTTGTTGAAGGTATTTGGAGAATAGTTAAAACCAATTGATGGAGTCATAACATGTCTTATGGCTTTTATTTTGGCACTTCTATAAGTATACATTCCGTAAATGTTTGTACTTAAACTAGCGTTAAAATTTGCTCTTCCGTACCTATTAAATCCGTTGATGGTGTCTTGGTTTACCAATTGCCTTGTATCATCCCACTCGTAAGTATTTTTCTTAAAGTACCAAGTTTCAGTATATCCAACTGAAGGGGAAACAGTAAAGTGCTTCAAAATTTTAAAACTTGTACTTAACGGAATGTTGTGGCGTACCCCGTTTTGCATGTTTGCTAAGTTTAAGGCGCCTGATTGTGGAAAAGGATTATTTGGGTCGTAAATAACTCCATTTCCAATTTCTTTTTCTGTTGTAGTTAAAGTGTTCTTAAAGTTTCCTATGTAGCTTAACCCAATGGTTTCGTACCATTTTTGTTTGCCAACAGGGTTTTTTCGTTTAAACGGAAAAATTCTTTGCACCGTTAAAGCGGCTTCTGGCAAAGTTATATTGATAACTTTTGATGTGTCTTTAGAGTTTTGAGAGTGTGATGCGTTTAAAGATAAGTTTATTGGCTTTGTTGGAAAACTGTAATTATAAGTAATGTTTGATTTGAAAGTATTGGTTAAATAATCTCTATCTGAACTATTAAAATTTGTTGTAAAGTTATTTTGTGTTCCAGCATTTACAGAAGCTGAGAAGTTTGAGTTAGGCCTAGCTTTATTGTCTTGTTTGTGATTCCACCGAATAAAGAAATTCTTTTGTTGAGAAGTTGTAGGTAAGTCTGATAGTCCATTCTGGAAAACAGAATAATCAAAATTTAAATTTCCATTGTATTTGTATCTTCTTCGATAGTTGGTGTTGAATTTTGTGCCCCAACTTCCTCTTGAGTAAATATCTCCTGTTAAAGACGCATCAATATATTCATTTACAGTCCAATAATAACCACCATCATTTAAGAAAAAACCTTGGTTTGGGGAGCTTCCTGGTTTTGGAATAATTATACCTGAAGCTTTACCCTTTTTATTTGGTAAAATTGCAAATGGAAGAGCAAGGGGAGTGGGGATATTTTCAATCACCAAATAAGCAGGACCTGTTACAATTTTATCATCTTTAATAATCTTAAGCTTTTTTGCTCTCAAGAAAGTTCCTGCTTCGGGATCTTCACAGGGGCAAAACTCTCCATCTTCAATAAACAAAACATCATCGTTAAGTTTTTTTACTTTTTTTCCTTCAATAAAACCTTCAGATTGCTGAGTTTGGGCATCGCTAATAAGTCCTTTTTGGGTTTTGAAATTATACCTCATTTCAGATGATTTAAAATTTTGACCATCATCTTCGAATTCAGGTTTACCTGTAATTTTTCCTGTGCTATCTGGCAAGCCTTTGGCATAAACTTCAGTTTTATTGAAGTCCATTTCTATAAAATTGGCTTTTAACAAAATATCACCATATTTTACATCAGCTCCACCATACATGTAAACTTTTTGGCTCTTTAAATCAAAAATCATAGAGTCTAAACTGTTGTAATCAATTGGCTTATCTAACGGAGATTTTGATTTTTTTACAATACTATCGTTGCTCGAAAACAACCCAAGACTATCTATTTTTTTTGTGGAAAGCGAATCATTTTGAAAGCTAAATTGGGCACTATCTTGAGGCAGAATTTCTTGCCCAAAAGTTTGGGACGGAAATTGTATTCCGCAGATGCAAAAGATAATTAACAAGTATGCGTGAATTAAATAGGTTTTCAAAAACAACGTTGGGTACTGTTTATACTAAATTTGCTGAAGTTCAGAAAATTGCGCCAAAACTAAATATTTCTCTCTGCAAGATGACCATCAAACGAAACTCATTCATTTTTGGTATTGGATTAACCTTAATTTTTGCTGCATTTCTGTTGGTAAACTTCAGAGATGCTGAAACATATACTAAGCCAGCTTATGAGTTTAATGCTCCAATAAAGAGTGATATTTCCCTCAAAAAGGTTGTTATTGATGCAGGACATGGAGGAAAAGACCCAGGAACTTTAGGTGTAAATGGAATAAAAGAAAAAAATATTGTTTTAGATATTGCCCAAATGTTGGGTGAAAAAATAAATGCCCAATACCCCGAAATTGAAGTAACTTTTACAAGAGATACAGATATTTTTATTCCATTGCATGAAAGGGCAAAAATTGCAAATCAAAAAGGCGCCGATTTATTTATTTCTATCCATGCCAATTCAGCTGCAGCTGAAGGAGCTTACGGAACTGAATGTTTTGTTTTAGGACTTCATAAAACAAAAGAAAATTTAGACGTTGCCAAAAGAGAAAACTCAACCATTTTAATGGAAGATAATTATGAAATGAGGTATGAAGGTTTCGACCCAAATTCAGATGAATCTTACATTGCATTGTCTCTACAACAGGGTATTCATTTAGACCAAAGTTTAAATATTGCAGTTAAAGTGCAAGATGAATTTGTGAAGGCAGGCAGAAGAGATAGAGGCGTTAGGCAAGCAGGTTTTTTGGTATTACACCAAACTGCCATGCCGAGCATTTTGGTTGAGGTTGGCTTTGTATCTAATCCTAAAGAAGGACCAGATTTAAATCAAAAACCTTTGCGAACTAAGTTAGCTGATGCATTATTTTCTGCCTTCAATCGATATAGAAATGAAATAGAAGAAAAAAACGAGCAATTAAATTCTACTGTTGAAGAAACTCCAAAAAAAGAGGCAGAAATGGTTGTTGAAGCTCAAAATAACGTTGAAGTTAAATCAACTGAAACACCTAATGGCATTGTGTTTAAAGTGCAAATTGCATCCTTGCCCAATGAAGTAAAAATTGCACCTGAAAACTTTAATGGATTAACTGATATTACAGAGTTTAAAATAAACGGTGTGTATAAGTATTTGGTAGGCAATGAAAATAGCTTTGAAGGTGCAGTTAAATTGCAGCGTGAAATAAGAGAGAAGGCATATAAAGATGCTTTTATTGTGGCTTTTAATAATGGTGAAAAAATCAGCATTACTGAGGCGTTCAAAATATTAGAAACTAACCCTTAAGGTTTGAGATTTAAAAAAGAAATTGTAGTAGGATTTGTGATATTAATTGCAATTGGATTGCTTTACTTCGGTTTTAATTACCTAAAAGGCTCCGATATTTTTGCAAGTAAAAGACAATATTATGCTGTTTACAATCAAATTGATGGTTTAACAGTAGACAACCCTGTTCAAATTAATGGGTTTAGGGTAGGTAGGGTAAACTCTGCCGAGTTATCCCTTAAAAATAAAGGAAATATTATTGTTGGTTTTGAAATTACTGAAGAAAGGATTCAAATTCCAAAAAATTCTACAGCCATGATATCTTCAATCGACTTATTGGGTTCAAAAGCCATTGTGCTTACCCTGAGTGATGAAACTGAAATTGCTGCTTATGGAGATACCTTAATTGCTGATATTGAAGAAGATCTTAAATCGGTTGTTGACAAACGAATTGCTCCTTTAGAGAAAAAAACAAAAGAATTAATTTCAAGTATAGATTCAGCAGTAACCATTGTGCAAGCTATTTTAGATAAAGATGCTAGAGAAAGTTTGTCTGAAAGCTTTTACAGTATAAAACGTGCTTTACGCTCATTAGAAAATACCGCTTTTCAGTTTAACGAAATGGTAAGTTCAGAAAGAGAAAAAGTTGAAAAGATTTTTTCTAACGTAGAGTCTATTTCTGAAAACTTAAGAAGAAACAATACCCAAATTAACAATGTAATTAGCAACTTATCTGAAGTAACAGATTCATTGGCTGCCTCAAACTTAAAAACTACAATTTTTAATGCCAATAAAGCCATAAAGAATATTACTGTGGTTATCGAAAAGGTAAATGCTGGGCAAGGTACTATGGGGCAATTGGTAAATAACGATACTTTATATAATAATTTAGAACAGGCAACATTAGAGCTTGATAAATTGTTAGAGGATATGAGGGTAAATCCGAAACGATATGTTCATTTTTCTATCTTTGGGAAAAATGAAAAAGAAAAGGATAAGCCTGAAAAAAAGCCTCGATAAACTATGATTTCATCTCTTGTTTTTTTTGTGCTACTCGCAATCACCTCAGTAGCCTTTTACATCCGAGTTAAAACCATAACGAGTAACATTAATCTCGGTCGCGATGTAGAAATTTCAGATAACCCATCACTTCGTTGGAAAACTATGGCAAGAGTTGCCCTTGGCCAATCAAAAATGGTAACAAGGCCTGTAGCTGGTTTCATGCATATTCTAATTTATTTAGGATTTATAATCATTAACTTAGAAATTCTAGAAATAATTTTAGACGGGCTGTTTGGGACTCATCGTATTTTTTCTGAATTTTTAGGAGGACTTTACAAGCCATTTATCAATTCATTTGAAGTTTTAGCATTAGGTGTTTTAGTTGCATGTGTTGTGTTTTTAGCAAGAAGAAATGTGCTAAAACTCAAAAGGTTTTGGAGTAAAGAAATGACTTCATGGCCAAAGTCTGATGCCAATATTATTTTAATTGTAGAAATACTATTGATGACTGCATTTTTAACAATGAATGCTGCAGACTCAATTTTATTAAATACTCCTCCACTTGAATTAGGGAGGTTTAGTTTAGAGCACTATACAGGGGTTGATATGAATAACTCAGGGTTTGTTGTAAGTCAATTAATTGTTCCATTGTTGCCATCAGATTTCACTTCTTTAGCATTTATTGAAAGAGCTTGTTGGTGGTTTCACATTGTTGGAATTTTTGCCTTTTTAAATTATGTGCCTTATTCAAAGCATTTTCACATTTTCTTGGCTTTTCCAAATACTTATTATTCTAATTTAAAGAATAAAGGTCAGTTTAATAGTTTGGAAGCAGTAACCAAAGAAGTTCAATTGATGATGGACCCATCTGCAGATCCTTATGTAAATCCGCCAGAGGGAGAAACAACTGAAGTGCCAAAATTTGGAGCAAAAGATGTGCAAGATTTAACATGGAAACAACTGATGGATGCATACTCTTGCACAGAGTGCGGAAGATGCACCTCTGTTTGTCCTGCTAACCAAACTGGAAAATTATTATCTCCACGGAAAATAATGATGGATACCCGAGACAGACTTGAAGAGTTTGGTAAAGGGCTAGATGCTAATGGAAGAGATTATAAAGATGGAAAATCTTTGTTGGGGAGTTATATTTCTAAAGAGGAAGTTTGGGCTTGTACAACTTGCAATGCTTGTACTGATGCTTGTCCTGTAAATATTGATCCACTATCAATTATCATAGATTTACGTCAACATTTGGTAATGGAAGAGTCTGCTGCACCGGCAGAATTAAACAATATGTTTTCGAACGTTGAAAATAACGGAGCACCTTGGCAATTTGCCCAAGCCGATAGGTTAAACTGGGCAAACGAAGATTAAACATCAAATACGAAAGAAGATGAGTGAATTTAAAGTAAGAACCATGGCTGAAATGACTGCCGTCGGTGAAGTACCTGAAGTTCTTTTTTGGGTAGGTTGTGCAGGAAGTTTTGATGATAGAGCAAAAAAAATAACCAAAGCGTTTGCTAAAATTTTACACCTTTCAGGAGTAAAGTTTGCCGTTTTGGGCACTGAAGAAGGTTGCACAGGAGACCCTGCCAAAAGGTCGGGAAACGAGTTTCTTTTTCAAATGCAAGCCATGATGAACATACAAGTTTTAAATGGTTATGAAGTAAAAAAAATAGTAACTACTTGTCCTCATTGCTTCAATACTTTAAAAAACGAGTATCCTGAATTAGGAGGAAATTATGAAGTTGTTCATCATACTCAATTCATAAATTCGCTCTTGAATGATGGAAAACTTTCAGTTTCTGGAGGTAGTTTTAAAGGCAAAAAAATAACTTTTCACGACCCTTGCTATTTAGGAAGGGCAAATGGTGTTTACGAAGCTCCAAGAGAAATAATTCAAAAATTAGATATTCAGCTAACTGAGCTAAGAAGATGTAAAAGCAATGCTTTATGCTGCGGAGCAGGAGGGGCTCAAATGTTTAAGGAAGCCGAAAAAGGAAATAAAGAAATAAATATAGAAAGAACTGAAGAAGCCTTAGAAATTAAACCAGATGTTATTGCAGCAGGTTGCCCTTTTTGCAATACCATGATGACCGATGGTGTAAAGAATTTCGAAAAAGAGGGAGAGGTGCAAGTTTTAGACATTGCAGAAATGGTTGCACAAGCCGCAGACTTATAATTATGGAATTAGAAACAAAACAAATTTCCTTGCAAGATTTAGCACCAACATCAAGAATTTGGGTTTACCAAACCAATAGGTTTTTAACTGATGAAGAAGTTAATTGGGTAAACCGAAATATGGAAAACTTTATGCCTCAATGGGCGGCGCATGGTAAACAACTTTTTGGAGCTTTTGAAATATTTTACAATAGATTTTTGGTAATTGCAGTAGACGAAGCAAAAGAAGGAGCATCAGGCTGCAGCATAGACTCTTCTGTGCGTTTTATTACCCAGATGGGAGATGCCATTAAAGTCGATTTTTTTGATAGACTTCAGGTTCTTTACAAAAAAGAAAATGAAATTTTGAGTACTCATTTTAACCAGTTTGAAGATTTGGTTAAAAGCGGAGTTGTTGATGAAAATACTATTGTATTTAATAATTTGGTAGCAAACTTAGTTGAGTTTAACCAAGGGTGGGAGTTACCTGTGAAAGATAGCTGGCACTCAAAGTATTTATAATTTACTCTTCTTTTTTTGGAGTGCTTTTCCAAATAAAAACGTCTTCAGGTTTCATGGGTTTTTCAGATATTTTCCAATTAAATCCTGGTAAAAAAAGCTTGGTTAAATCTACTTGTTCTAATGGCGAAAGTTTAGATTTTGGAGTTGAATAAAATTTGATTTTTGAAACTTCGTTGCTGTCTAAAATAATAACCAAATTTTCGGCTGAGGCTTGGTTTACACCGATATAGTTTCCATTATCTTCTTTGGCAAAATATAATGTTTTGCCATTTCCTTTAACATTGATTTTTTTGAGTTTTCCTTCGTCAAGGATATTCATCATATTATCGCCACTTATTTGGTTAAACTTAGTTGAATCTTCTTGGGTGATGATAAATGAGTTTTCTCTCATTTCTAGCCATCTAATTTTTCCTCCATAATTTTTAATCTGCATGTAATTTCCTGTTAATTGATTTCCATCAGCCCAAATAGTGGGGTTTTGAAATAGTTTTATCAAACTATCCCCATAAGAAAATACTAGCGAGTCGCATTTGCCTGCAAGCCCCTCTTTATAGAATTTTACTTTTTTGTAGGCATGTATAATTCTGTTTTTTCTGGTAGAGTCAAACTCGCTGAAAAGGGTATCGCCATGAAGGTAAAATGAATCTTTGTCAAATTGCTGAATAAGCAAGGCATGGCCTGTAACCAAAGAGGTACTGTCTTTTTTATTGTGAAATCCATAATCTCCCTTTACGGTAAAGTCTTCAGTAGTGTCGGTAATCTCCACATTACCAAACATTTCTCCTATATCATCTTTTAAATTATACCGAATAGAATCTCCTAAAATTATTTGATTTTCATTGACGATTTCAGCATTTTTAACAAACTCAGAAACATCATTAGTTTGGTCGAAATAACCTTTTTCGCAATAAATTTTTAGGCTATCGCTGTAAATGCGAGTTGGACCAAAAAAGTAAGTAATATTTGCATCATTATTTTGATGCATGGTATCAGAATAAATGGTGTAATCTTCAGAAATTAAAACAACACTATCTTTAAAATGAAAGTATTTTGAATCTGGAAAATAAATTCCTAAGCCTGAGGTTAAAGTAACTTTATCTTTCTTGTTAATTATTTGTCCACCGTTTCTATAAATAGCATAGTTTTCTTCTCGGTAAAAATCTAAGGTTTCGGTTCTTAATTCAGTTTCTCCATCTTTTAGTAGAATGTTACCTCTTACTTTGGCGATTTTTGTATTTCCATCATAATTTAAAAAATCGCCAGTTAGGCTCATTTCTTCGCCTTCGGTAACTTTTACATTTTGATATGCATCAAAACTGTTTGATTCTGAATAGAAGTAAGCACTGTCGCAATACATAAATGTATTTTCTTGCTTAAATACTACATTGCCGATAAGGCGCTTTGCATTGTTGCCGGTAGATTTGTCAAATATCAAATCATCTGCATGAACAATTTCAAGCTTTTTGCCTTGCTGGGCAGTTGCAGAAAGACAAATTAGAGAAATAAAAAAAAGAAAAAGACTTTTCAAAATGCGTTGGTATTACGCAAAAGAAATTACATTATTTCAATTGGCAACCTATTTATGGTTTGCAACCTATCTGGACCAACCGACACAATCGCAATTGGAATTTTTAATTCAGCTTCCAAATAGTCAATATATTCTGTAAGTTCAATAGGTAATTCTTCTAGTTTGGTTAGTTTGGTTAAATCAGCATCCCAGCTTTTAAAAGTTTTATAAATGGGCTCTGGCGCCTCATCAATAGAGTAGGGGAATCTATCTGTTTTTATGCCATTTACCAAATAGTGCGTACAAACCTTTACATGATTTACAAATGTTAATACATCAGCCTTCATCATAATTAGCTTGGTAACTCCATTAAGCATGCAGGCATATTTTAACGCAGGTAAATCTAACCAACCACATCTTCTTGGTCTACCAGTTGTTGCGCCAAATTCGGCCCCAACATTGGCAATGGTTTTTCCATCTTCGTCAAATAATTCAGTAGGAAAAGGACCACTTCCTACCCTGGTGCAATAAGCTTTAAATATTCCAAATACTTCGCCTATTTTGTTGGGTGCAATACCTAAACCAGTGCACGCTCCGGCAGCAATTGTGTTGCTTGAGGTTACAAATGGGTATGAACCAAAATCAATATCTAATAAAGAACCTTGAGCTCCTTCAGCAAGTATTTTTTGGTTAATATCAAGGTGTTGATTTAAAAAATATTCACTATCGATAAAAGGAATTTTTTTTATCCAATTTAAACCCTCAAAAAAGTCTATTTCAAGGTCTTCTAAATTTTCTATTTCGAAGCCATCATAACGAGACAAAAGAGTAAGGTGTTTTTCTTTTAATTTATTGTACTTCTCGTTAAAGTCTTCAAATTCTATATCGCCAACTCTTAAGCCATTTCGGCCAGTCTTATCCATATATGTTGGACCAATTCCTTTTAAAGTTGAGCCAATTTTTTCTTTTCCTTTGGCTGCTTCAGAGGCGGCATCTAATAACCTGTGGGTTGGAATAATTAAATGAGCTTTTCTGCTGATAGACATTCTTTCTTCAAAAGGAACGCCTAAAGCTTTAAGGGCTTTCAATTCTTTTGCCAAAACAACTGGATCAACTACTACACCATTACCAATTACATTTTGGGCATTTTCCCTAAAAATACCAGATGGAATTGTATGTAATACATGCTTTTTGTCTTGAAATTTTAAGGTATGCCCAGCATTCGGGCCGCCTTGAAATCTTGCAATTACATTGTAATGAGGTGTTAAAACATCAACAATTTTTCCTTTTCCTTCGTCGCCCCATTGAAGGCCTAGTAAAACATCCACTTTCATATTTCGGAGTCTTCTTTATCTTTAATAATTTCTGTTGGGCCGGAGCAATCGTTGCCACATTTCCCATAAAAATTTAGGGCGTGATGATTAATTTTCACGCCTAAATGATTTTCCAAAGTTGCTTTAATATTCTCTACCCTTGGGTCACAAAACTCAATAACTTTTCCACAATCGGTGCAGATAATATGGTCGTGTTGTTGGTAACCATGAGATTTTTCGTATTGAGAAATTTTATGGCCAAATTGGTGCTTTCTAATAAGATTACAAGCAATTAACAAATCAATGGTATTGTAAAGAGTTGCTCTTGAAACCCTGTATTTTTTATTTTTCATTTTAATGTAGAGAGACTCAACATCAAAATGCTCTTTCATCGAATAAATTTCATCTAATATGGCAAAGCGTTCAGGAGTTTTTCGGTGGCCATTTTGTTTTAAAAATGCCGAAAAAATCTTTTTTACTTCCTGCCTAGTTTCAAGTTCATTCATTCTTCAAAGTTAATTCGAAATTTATTCCTTTTAAGGATTAATTCTGATGGTAGAAGTTACTCCATCAACACCTTTTAATTTTTTAATTAGATTGTCTAAATGGATAGTGTCATTTACAAAAGCCATTATTTTTCCTTCAAATATTCCATCGTTGGTATCAAAAGAAATCGACCGCATATTTACATTCAACTCTGATGATATTATTGAAGTTAAGTTATTTACCAATCCAACTTTATCAATTCCTTTTAATTCAATACCCACCAAAAACGCAATTGACTCTTGGTTTGTCCATTTGGCTTGAATTATTCTGTAAGCATAATTAGACATCAATTCAATTGCATTAGGGCAAGTAGTTCTATGAATTTTTATACCATCTAGTTTTGTAATAAAACCAAAAACATCGTCTCCTGGAATTGGGTTACAACAGGGTGCTAATTTGTAATCAACTCCATCTAAATCACCGCCAAAAACTTGAAGGCTAACTTTACCATCGGTTGTGGTTATAACTTTTTGACCTGTGCCTTTTGATGGTTTTTTTCTTGGTTGATAAACAATATTTGGACCTTCTTTTTTTAGTTTTTTTATTTGAGAAAGGTCAAGCTTTTCGATACCAATTTGATATTGTAACTCTAACTCACTAGGAAGTTTGTAGTAGGTGAATAGCTTCTGTAAATTATTAGCGTTGTAATCTAAATTTAAAGATTTTAGTTTTCTTATTAAAATTTCTTTTCCGAGTTGGGCTTTTTCTTTTTTATCTTCTTTAAGTGAAGATTTTATTGAAGATTTTGCCTTCCCTGTAACAACAAATTTTAACCAATCTTCTTTTGGGTTTTGCTTTTTAGATGTAATTATTTCTACCTGATCTCCACTTTTTAATTGGTGACTAAGCGGAACTAGCTTGTGGTTAACTTTAGCGCCAATGCATTTTGAACCAACATGTGTATGAATTTCAAAAGCAAAATCTAATGCCGTAGAATTATGAGGCAGGGTTTTCAATTCACCTTTAGGTGTAAAAACAAAAATTTCATCAGAAAATAAATTCATTTTGAAATCATCCATAAAATCCAATGCATCTTGGCTCGGACTCTCAAGCATTTCGCGGATTCGGTTAATCCAGATATCGATGTTACTTTTATCTTCTTCAGTTTTGTTTTTATATCGCCAATGAGCAGCAAAACCCTTTTCCGCAATTTCATTCATGCGGTTACTTCTAATTTGAACTTCAACCCACTTGCCTGTAGGGCTCATTACTGTAGTATGCAAAGATTCGTAACCATTTGCTTTAGGTGTAGAAATCCAATCTCTTAACCTATCTGGTTTTGGCCTATAAAAATCGGTAACAATGGAATAAACCTTCCACGAATCTGCCTTTTCATTTTCAGGTTTAGAATTTAAAATAATCCTAATGGCAAAAACATCGTAAACCTCCTCGAAAGGAATGTTTTTTCCTTTCATTTTTGTCCAAATACTGAAAATAGATTTTGTTCTTCCTTTTATTTCAGCATTGAATTTATTTAGTTCTAACTCTCGTTTTATTGGGAAGGTAAACTGGTTGATAAACCTTGTTCTTACTGCTTTGGTCTTTTGAAGCTTGGTTTCAATTTCGTGATAATCTTCAGGATGAGTATATTTTAAACACAAATCTTCAAGCTCAGTTTTTATATTATACAAACCAAGTCTGTGAGCTAAAGGAGCATATAAATAGAGGGTTTCAGAGGCAATTTTTAGTTGCTTGTCTCTTCGCATCGAATCCAAGGTACGCATGTTATGCAACCTATCGGCTAATTTTATTAGAATTACCCTAACGTCATCACTAAGGGTAAGCAGCATTTTTCTGAAATTTTCTGCTTGTATAGATTGTGATGGATCGAAGTAAACACCTGAAATTTTGGTAAGACCATCAATAATTTTCGCATATTTCTTACCAAACATTTTTTCCATGTCGGCAATTGTTAGGTCAGTGTCTTCAACGGTATCATGCAAAAGAGCACAAACTATTGAAGTTGTACCTAAACCAATTTCTTCAGCGGCAATTTTAGCAACTGCAATCGGGTGGTAAATATAAGGCTCGCCAGATTTACGGCGCATGTCTTTATGAGCTTCAAGAGCCACATAAAAAGCCTTTTTGATGGTTTCTTTGTCCTCCTTTTTTTTAGAATATTGAGCAGCTCTATGTAATCCTCTATAACTACTAAGAATTTCTTTTTTTTCTTTTTCTAAATTTGAAGTAGCCATATGGTTGCTTTAAGAAGCCGGTAAAACTTTTGAGGAAACTTCACCAAATCCAATTCGGGTTTTGCCGTTATGGCAATTGGCTTTCATGATTACAGTATCATGGTCGTTGATAAACTTTCTTTCAGAACCATCTGCTAATTTGATAGGGTTTTTACCTCCCCATGAAAGTTCTAGCATAGAGCCATAAGAGTCTTTGGTTGGTCCGCTAATGGTACCCGACGCGAACATGTCTCCTGCATTTATGTTACAGCCATTAACAGTATGATGGGCTAATTGTTGGGCCATGTTCCAATACAAAAATTTAAAGTTTGATTGGCAAACTTTACTTGCTTGACTATTTTCAGGTTTAATGTAGACTTCCAAATTGATGTCAAAATTTTTCTTGCCGTCAAATTGCAAATAGGGCATAGGCTGTGGGACTTGTGTTGGGCCTTCAACGCGATAGGGTTCTAGTGCATCTAAGGTAACAATCCATGGAGAAACACTGGAAGCAAAATTCTTTGCCAAAAAAGGACCTAATGGAACATATTCCCATTTTTGAAGATCTCTTGCGCTCCAATCATTAAAAACCACCATTCCGAAAATATAATTTTCGGCTTCTGTGGTTGAAATGCTATCTCCAATCGGTTTCCCTTGATGAGAAATAAATGCCATTTCTAGTTCGAAATCCATTCTTTGAGACGGACCAAAAACAGGCGTTTCTGCATTGGGTGGTAAACTTTGACCCTTTGGTCTTTTAACGGGAATACCAGAAGGAATAATTGAAGAAGATCTGCCATGATATCCTACTGGTAAATGCAGCCAATTAGGCATTAGAGCGTTTTTTGGGTCTCTAAACATGGTGCCAACATTTGTTGCATGCTCTCTACTCGAATAAAAATCGGTGTAATCACCAATTTCTACAGGCAAGTGCATCTCAACATTATTTTGATCAAACAATACTTGGTTTAAATGACCCTTATTGTTTTGAAGTTCATAGTTTTTCTCATCAAAAAGATTTGCCAACTCATTTCTTACCGCCCTTGTAGAGTCTTTGCCTAGTGCAATAAAAGCATTGAGCATTGGGTATTCAAAAACATTTTCATCAATACTTTTAATGTATCCTAGTTTGAATAAAGTATCTAAATCAATAACCTTGTTTCCTAGTGCTACTCCGGCTCTTTGAAAATCTCCATTTACCGAAAAAATACCAAAAGGTAAATTTTGAATAGGGAAATCTGAGTTTTCGGGAACATCAATAAAACTTTTTCTATCAGGGTTATTTGCGTCTATCATTATTTAAAATTTTACATAGCAAAGAGTGGGAGCCCTTGCATCATATTATTTACTTCTTTTTTTACTGCTTCAATTTTTGATTCGTTTTGGAAATTTAGAATTACATCATCAATTAAATCAACAATTTTTTCAATAGAATCTTCTTTTAATCCTCTTGTAGTGATTGCAGGAGTTCCAACTCTCATACCTGAGGTAACAAATGGCGACCTTTCATCAAAAGGAACCATGTTTTTATTTACAGTAATGTCTGCTTTTATCAAGGCATTTTCAGCATCCTTACCTGAAATGTTTTTCGATCTTAAATCAATCAACATCAAATGGTTTTCGGTGCCACCAGAAATAACTTTGTATCCTCTATCAACAAAAGCACTAGCCATGGTTTTTGCATTTTTTACAACTTGTACACAGTAATGCATGTACTCATCTGTAAGCGCCTCGCCAAAAGCAACGGCCTTAGCTGCAATTACATGCTCTAAAGGCCCACCTTGAGTTCCTGGAAATACCGCAGAGTCTAACATGGCTGACATCATTCTAATTTCTCCTTTTGGGGTTTTAATT
Source organism: Flavobacteriales bacterium (assembly GCA_018609045.1). Taxonomy (GTDB): domain Bacteria; phylum Bacteroidota; class Bacteroidia; order Flavobacteriales_G; family Salibacteraceae; genus JAAZVO01. The sequence continues at coordinate 6,455 of JABAYK010000189.1, read as the reverse complement.
CCCCAAGGGTTTTCAAAATCTTTTCCCATCATAATTACTCCACCACGCGGACCTCTAAGAGTTTTATGGGTTGTAGAAGTTACCACATGGCAATATTCAAGAGGGTCGTTAAGTAAACCTCTTGCAATTAAGCCAGATGGATGAGAAATGTCGGCTAATAAAAGGGCGCCAATTTCATCGGCTATTTCTCTTAAGGTTTTATATTCCCAATCTTGAGAATAGGCCGAAGCTCCGCAAATAATCAATTTTGGTTTTTCTTTAAGAGCGGTTTCTCTAATCTTGTTAAAATCTATGGTTCCAGTTTCGGGCTCAACCCCATAAAAATGCGGATTATATAGTTTTCCAGAAAAATTTACAGGTGAGCCGTGGGTTAAATGTCCACCATGAGATAAATCAAATCCCAAAATAGAATCACCAGGTTTAAGCAAAGCAAGCATAACAGCTGCATTGGCTTGTGCGCCAGAATGTGGTTGAACATTTGCCCAACTAGCATTAAATAGACTTTTTAGCCTATCAATGGCAATATTTTCAGTTTGGTCTACAAACTCGCAACCGCCGTAATATCTTTTTCCGGGTAGTCCTTCGGCATATTTATTTGTTAAAACACTTCCCATGGCCTCCATAACTTGGTCGCTTACAAAATTTTCTGAAGCAATAAGTTCAATGCCGTTTGTTTGTCTTTCTTTTTCCTTTTGAATTAGGTCAAAAACCAATTGGTCTCTTTGCATTTTTTGATACTTTTGGAATAGCGGCAAATGTATTGATTTGCCTAAACTTTAAGGCAATCTGTATAGGATAAAATGACTAGAAATAAGGTTTTGTTTTGGGTGTTGAGTGTAATTTTACTTTTTCACTTTTCGATGAAGTTTATTTACCAATTTACTGATTACAAAAAGGCTGGTAAATTTTATACTTTTTCCTATAATTATATCGTTCCGCAATTTCATTTTAATTATAAAGTTTTTGCCCCCGAGCCTCCAACTGCGAGGGAGCATTTTTTATATCGGGCCATATTAAACGATGGTTCAAAAACCAATTGGTTTGAAGATGGGTCAGGGTTACTTTTTGATGCAAATCAAAATCGATTTTCTGCAGTTTATAAAAAATGGAAAATGGTAAACTACCTTGGTTTCCAAACCAATAAAGTATATGTTCAATTGCTTAAAAACCCTTCAATTCAGCATTTGGGAAAAGAAAAGGTGATAGAAATAGCCAACCAGCAAATTGTACATTACCCACAGTATAAAAATGCTTGCAGGTACGCAATTGATAAATTGGTGGCAAAAGAAGTAGAAAACTTTTCTGCTGTTCAAATAGCCTATTTGTTGGACAATGTAGAACGACCATATGAAAATGAAAATTCATTTGAAGCGCAGTTATTTCCTATTCAAAAAATAAATTGATGGAAATTATAAACCGTTTCACCAGTAAGAATTTTTACCCTACTACAAATTGGTTGTTGAGGCGCATGGTTTATCTGTTTTTGATATTTTATTTTGGAAGACTAATTCCTTATGCATCAGATTTTTTTGCAGAAGATACCTATATCAATAAGTTCTTTTTTGATGGAAATATTTCTAAGTGGGTAGTGCAATCGTTTAATTTTCAAGGAGTAAGGTCGATGTATCCTATGTTTTTAATAATGGAGTTTGTATTATTGATTTTAGGAATAATTGGATTTTACCCCAAACTAGTTGCGTTGGGTATTTATGGCTGCACCTTAATTCTTCAACAATCTATGGTATCCATAACCAATGGGGGAGAGCAATTGCTTTACAATTGCTTGTTTTTTATGGTTTTTTTAGAAGAAAAAGATTCAAAAGATTCATTTTGGAAAACGATTTCAAATTTCGCTTTGTTTGCCATTCGTTTAGAAGTGGCTTTTCTTTATTTGGTAGCTGGATTTACGAAGCTTACAGGTGATTTATGGCCTTCAGGAGATGCATTTTATTATGTTTCTCAAATAGGTGAGTATTCATCACCTTGGTTAATGGAATTTATCAAGAATAACTTGTGGGTTGGGGTAGTGTTAACTTACCTTACAATATTTTACCAAACCACTTTTCCGTTTGCCATTTGGTTTAAAAAGTTAAAATACAAATGGATGGTTGTTGGAGTTGTTTTTCATATTTCCATTGGGTTTTTAAACGGAATTATGGATTTTGGGTTAATCATGCTAACCATGTATTTTGCTTTTTACAATGAGAATAGGAGTAAAAAGGTTTATGAATTTTTCTCTGAAATTAAAAGCGCAGGAAAAAGAATCATTAATGCTAAGGGTGATTGAACAAACTCAGCAAGCCTTCTCGAAACCATATAGAATTTTTCTGGAGTGCCTAAATAGGCCATCAAATAGAAAATAAAAGCAAAAGAAAAAATACCTAAAAAGTATACTAAGGTAAACAGCAATGTTTTTTTAGAGTTGAAGATTAGTTTCAACGAAAAGTATGTTATCAAAAAATATAGGGAGGCAAACAGACCGGTTAAAATAAACTTGAGATAATACAATTGCCAATAATCAAATCGCTCAAATATTGATAAACCTTTTCTAATTTTGGGATTTTCATAATGGTAATACAATTGGCCTAAAAACTCATTAATCCCTTCAAAAACATATTCTCTTAGAAATCCTAAAAAGGTTAGGATCAAAAACGTAATCATTAAAATTAAAATTGACTTTTTATTGATTTCCAATTTTTTTGGGATTGTAAATATTCAATCGGCTCGACCAGAAATACCACATGGTAAAAACAGCAGAATATACCAAGATGGTAAAGGTATAAGTATGGTTAAATGCTAGTAAATCGGGGTTGTAATAAACGATGGCAGCCAAAGCAGCCACTCTAACTACATTAAGTAAATGAATCGCAATAATTCCAATTGGAATAAAAACTATTTTGTTTATTAACTTTCCTGGATAGGCAATGATAAAACCTGCAAATAGAGCAAATAACTCAAGCCCATTGCATGGGTCTCCAACCCAAATACTATGACCTCCATCTACTCCTAAAGTTCTGAAGTTTTCGTCAAATGGCCATTCATTAATTAATGCAAATCCAAAGACCTTTAAGATTAAACCTGCTTGATAAATAATTTGCGAAATAATCCATCGGTCTAATTCACCTTTTGGGTGCAACCAATACTCGTAAACAAAAAGCCACGAGATAAATAAGAATATCGAGATTATTAAAAACCTAAAAACAGGGCTTTTAAGAAAAGAAGGCATATTATTTTTTGGAAGCGTCAAAAAGCTTTTTACCACCTAAGGCAACACCAGCTGCCACTAGAAAGCTTATACCTCCATCAATCGGTACACAAGGGTTTGGAAAACAGCCACCACTAGGGCCTCCTCCTGCGGGGGCACCACCTCCAGGAACCTGTGCTTGAATTGCAAAAGCAACGATGATAAAGGTAATCGTAAAAATATAAGGGGCGAATTTTTTCAGTTTCATTTCCAAGAAGTGCCAAAAGTATAACAAACTTTTAATTGACTAGTGGATAAGAGCAAAAAATTAATCAATAATACTTCCAAAAGGAATTACACTTATTGTTTTATACAACTCTAGCTTTAGCATTTAAACCTATTTCGATACCTGCTTTGGTTAAGGATGCTCGAATACGGGTCATTCCATTTACTGTTAAACTCGCATTTTGTTGGATAACAATAAAATATTCGGTAAGAGTTAGGTTTAAACATTTGGCATTTACCTGACTATTGATGATGCACAACTTTTGGTTGATGATGACATCATCTGTGTCTGAAGGCATTCCTGGTAAATCAAAATTTCCATTGGCCCAAAAAACTCATGTAAAAACAAAGGTCTTGGCTGAAACAACCAAGACCTTTGATAAAAATATGAGTACAATAATTAATTTGAATGGTTTGCTAGGCATGCATTTATTTGCGAATCAGTTTGTAGTTGGATTCAAAAGATTCACCTTTAATGGTTAAAAGATAAATGGTATTTTCTTCAGGTAAATTGAAATTTAATTGCTCGTTTTGGATTGTTTTTCCTTGTGAAGACCAAACTTCTTGACCAAGGACGTTTACCAACCTAGCATTTATCAATTCTCTTTGAATTAAATCAAACCTAAGTTCAATTTTTTCATTGGCTTGAAATAATTCAAGATTTTTGTTTTCTTCAACTTCATAAATACCAACAGCATTGTTCTCAACCACAACTGATTTTTTAGAAGTATCTGTACAAGAACCATTATAAGCTACAAGGTTAACTTCATAAGTTCCCACAGCATTATAATTGTGAATAGGTTCAAAATCCATTGAGCTATTTCCATCTCCAAAATGCCACAAGTAAGATTGAGCATTGGCAGAGTGGTTGCTGAATTTTAGCTCTGGATTTACGCTTAAATCAATACTGTTTTTAGGAGTTGTAAAGAAAGACAATACAGGATCTGGCTCAGTTACCTCAACTGGTTTGGCTAATAATCCACAACCATTAGGATCATTAACAACCAAATTGTATTTGCCGGCTTTTACATTGTTAAAAGTATGCGAATTGGCAACTTTACCCATTTCACTTTGTAGAGTATCTCCAATTAAATTGGTCAAGTAAAAATCATATTTTGCAGTTACAAATGCATTTGCAGATGCACTTCCATCTTCAAAACCATAACAAGTTGTGCTGGTTGTAGACTCCTCAAAGGGTTTACTAAAGTGTAAAATATAAACTGCGTTTGTGTCATTATCATTCCAAACAATAGTATTGTTGTAATCATTCATTAAAGTTGTCATATTACCTGTTGCTGTTTCTTCAAGTGTTAAACAAATACCTTCTTTTCTAAAATCTTCAACTCCATTTATTCTTATTGGAAGAGTTACATTAGACCCATTTGGGTAAGCTCTTGAAAGATGGATGGGAATTGATACCCCTGAACCAATGTTTGATGGGATATTATTAATGTGAACATTGTGTCCATTTTGTTTGAAAAATATATTGGTATAACCATTAAAATTCTCGTATTTGTCAAAATCTGCAGGGTAATCCATTCCTAGGGTTTTAGTGTCATCTAATTCAAGGTAAGAAAAATCTACTTCACCATTTACTTTGGTAATTTCTGCAGATAATCTTGGTTTAATAACTTTAAATGATTTGCTGCTCTTGTTAAAAACAGAATTGCCTTCAACAGAACCTAATTTATCTGACTCCCGAAATGTGAGGGAGGCTGCTCCGTTAGAAGCTGTTTCAATGTAAAATCCTTGCGCCAAGCCTAAAGTAGAGCCATTTGTTAAAGCCAAAAAGGAGCCATCATTGTTTACGACGTAAGGATTTTGAACATTTGAATTCGGCATTGAACTTAAATCAAATGTAACGGCAGACGGATAAGGGTTTGATAAACTTGTATACTCCGCTCCTGTGCTGCTTATGGAAAAACCTGAGTAATCTCCTGTGGTAACGTTACCTATCCAAGAAATTGTTTCAGGAATGTCATATGCAGGATCACTTGAGCCCATGTAAACAAACCAACCTTCTCCTAAATTCATATTGTCGGTAGTATTGGTAGCATTGGTATATGCTGATCCTGTCCACCTAGAAATTGAAACAAATGAATTGGTGGGGAAATCTGAACCAGTAAATCCCGATGTGGCTATATCATCACTAATGTTTGCTATGGTTTGACCACTAACAGGAGCTCCCAAAAAGTACCACCAACCTGGATTACCTGCAGCGCTCATATCTGAAACATAACGTTGAATTTCAGGAGAGCCTGAAACACTTGCACCAGCGGCAACTTGCCCAATAGCAGCTGTGCCTGAAGCAGAAGAAAGAATAGTTAAATTGCCTGTTCCACAAGCTAAATTGGCAGTGCCATTAACTGTAACAATTCCTTCAACTGTTGCGCCTGATGTAACAGTTTTTGTTCCTGACCCTGATATAGTTAAATTATAATATGCTTTATTAGAAACAGTTTGCGCTCCGCTATTGGAGTACTCAACTGTTGAACCGCTTGATAATGTTGTAGTTGTAACTGCGGGAAAACTTGAAGCTCCGCTAATATCTAACCTTCCACCAGAGGCAACAGTTAAATTACCTGCTCCTGAAATAGCTTTACCATTTGTAATTATTGTATCTCCTGCAGCTATGTTTAGAGTTACGCCAGAAGGCACAGTTATTGCGCTTGAAAGAGAAAATTTTTGACCCAAAGAAACTGTACCTCCAGTTTTTGAACTTAAATCTAATGAATATCCACTGCCAATAACTGATTGGTTATTGGATCCTCCTGATAAAATTAATGGGCTGTTCGCAGAAAGAGTGCTCTTGGTGTCTTGTGTAATTGAACCTGAAATATTTACTGTAATCCCTGGCCCAACTGAAAAAAAGGCATTCCCGTTTGATGATTTTAAATGTATTTCATTAAAGTTGTGAGGGCCATTATTATTTAAACTTAAACTTGCAGAAGTAGCAACATTGCTGATTATTAAAGAGTCAGTAACT
>JABAYK010000053.1:221-3938 GCA_018609045.1 Flavobacteriales bacterium | reverse complement strand
ATGATAGTTTAAGAAATAAAAAACCCTCACATTTCTGCAAGGGTTTGGTATTGGGGGATATAAATTTTTTAATAACCAAAAATTTAAAATTGACTGCAATCTGTATTGTCTAGAAAATCTTGGTATTCTTCTAATTCAGCAGCTGAAACTCCTTCGGCACATTGAATAAAAAGTTCTAAAGAACTTATATATGCTTGGCAAGTTGTTGAAGTTGGATTAGTTGTGAAATCTAAAACAGCATTTGTATATTGTTCAATAAGTTCCTCTTGTCCTAGACAAGCGGTAGCATTACTGTCATCATCACTACTACAAGCAACGATAAGTACAGTTAAAAAAAGGTAAAGTAGTTTTTTCATAATAAATTGTTTTTTAAGTTATTAAACAAATTTAAAAAATAAATCTAAAAAAGTTAGTACAACTTTTGTACATAAACCCCTACAAAATTAATAGTAAGGGTTATAGGGAGTTATTAAAATTTTCTTAAAGGGAGGTTCTTTGATTAGTGTAATTTGTAATTAACTTTATCTTCTGTATTTAACTGTATAACATCATTAGCGGATTTATAATTAACTGCAATCCACTCACTAATCTTCTGTTTCTCAACTAGTTTTTAATCTCTAAATTATTATCGTGGTTCTACTAATCTACCTCCTTCAATTAAATATATACCATTAAGTCTACTCATATCAGGACAATTAGGATTATATAAATTAGAAACATAAATATTTTTACCCTCTCTTCTCCAGCTTCCTTTTGTATTACAATACTTAACACCATCATTCTTGTAAAAAGACACATCCCCATTAGAACTGAAATATGAATATGACGTACCTACAGTATATTCCCCACTTGGATCACTACTTCCACATCCAACAAAAAATAACGTTGTAATAATAATTAGTTTTATTTTCTTCATTTTTAATTAATTACAAGGAGAATTTGAAAAATTGAATTCTTTCGTCAATTTACCTCTTAGTAATAGAATTTATCGGCTTAAAGAGTATATCAGATATGAATAGATTGACACAGCTAGGCCAAAAAGTATAATTAAACTTGCCGTTGAAAAAAGGAAATTATTAACCACCAACAAAGACACAAAAAATAAAAGGAGAAATATCATTGATATAACCCTCAGATTTACATTATCCCTAGAATCATTAAATGAAACCGCTGTCAAAAAAGTCAAACAAAGCGATAACGTAACAAATGATATTGTCGCGATTAAAATATTTTGGTCAAGGCTGTTAAATGAATAAAATCCATATGAAACAAGACTTGAGGCAATAACTGAAAATATTAATTTAGGAATGTCAAAACTCATAATACTATTTTTTAAATGGGGGTGGGGTCATTGCTACTAGGCGCACTATTTCAGGGATTTGTTCTGCCATTTTCCATCCTATTAATCCGGGGTTCCACAAGTAAGTTTCGTTGACAATTTCTTTTTTGTTGATTAGATCACACAAGTCTTTCAATGAAAGTGGTCCAACTTGCTTATCCTTAATCATTGCATAAAAGAATTGATCTTGTGCATGTGTTTTTCCCTGGTGCATTGTATCGACACCTGGGGTATTTATATTTTGAAATGCATTATTCATTGATCCAACCATTTGCTGGGCAATGGCCATTCCCATGCCAAACTCAATGAGTCGATCAATTGAAAAAAAATGTGAATTATCCATAGTTTTAATTTGTTATAATTATTCTGATTTATCAGGAGCTGGTGATCCTTCACCTGGTGTTGGTGGCGGAACCGGCGGAGCCGGAGGTCCTGGAGGAGGAGGAGGAGGAGGAGGAGTCGCGGCCGCAAACAGACTACTAAGTTCATTTACTTGGCTTGCGAAAATCCAATCATTCATCCCTTGCTTCCAAACATATGTTTCTTTAGTTAGTTTTCCCTGAGTTACTAGCATTTGTAATTCATTAAAAGAGAATGGGCCGCTTTGTTGTCCATTTACAGAGATACTGTATTGAACATTTGGAGGTGTTGGGGGTGGTGATTGTTTTGGGTCATTCATTCCTTGCATCATATTCCCTATTGAACCTGCCATTCCTGAGCCAACAGCGCCTCCCATAGCCATACTGGCCATCATTGAACCTGGATCCATCATTCCGCCACCTGCACCACCTCCACCACCTCCACCAGAGCCCATTTGCCCCATACTTTCTGCTGCAGTTTTTGCTACGTCGGCCTGCAGGTTTAACTGGTGTGCTGCTATAAATCCTGATTCTGTTTGAAGTTTCTGAGCGCGTTGGGCTTCCTCCCTCTGAATTTTTAATGCATCTTCCATATTATCAGCATTTATTCTTTGTTGATCAGCAATATTTTTTCGATTGACATCACCAGCAGCCGTAATAGTTTTTGAGCTCTCGTCTGCGGTAATTTGCTTGAGTTCTATATATCCCTCAGATTCTTTATCGATTTCGACAGCATTAAAATCAAAGCGTTTAAGATTCACTCCAAAATCATCTTTCATTATATCAGATAGCTTATCCTCAACCGCTTCACTAATGACATCAATTTTTCTCTCTATTTGTATTACTGGGATTTTATCGTTGTCACACTTGGATAAAACTACACTTTTCACCTTTCTTATTACAGTATCCTTAATTTGAGACTTAAACTGATCCAAATCAAAATTGATCAATCTATTTAGTTTTATAAAGTTTTTGTAGTCTGTAATGTTAAAGGTTGCGGTTCCTCTAACCATAACTGGCACTGCAAAATCAGCATGTCTAAAATCAAAAATGTCGAATTGTGGAATTCCAAACTTCATTTTAATATTTCCTGAGAGATTCATAAAATAAATCTCCGCTTGGAAAGGCGACTCCCCACCAAATGCCAAACCGACAATACTAGTTAGAACCGGAAAGTTTTTGGTTTTGATTGTCTGATCGTATGGACCAACAATAAAATCTTGAAGGACTCCTTCTTTTTTGTTGTTGTAAACAAATACAGCTAGCTCACCATCTTTAACTCTGAGGCTACTGCCATATCGTATGGCATTTTCTTTTTTTGTGCTTAGTGCCTCTCCAGAAGGCCTCCATTTCCAGACAAGATATTCAGGTTCGTCACACCTGATAACGTCCATAAAACCACCTTCTTTACTTTTCCCAAATAATCCCATCTTTTTAAAATTTCTGTTTCACATTAAATTACAACGAATACTGCAATCAATAATAATAATAATCCATACCAAATGTATTCAAACATTTTTGCTTTTTTACTACTAGCTGAGAAAATAGCAATCTCATTTTCAAATTCTTGCATGAGGTCTCTTACTTTTCTATTTGCACCAAAAAGAGTCTCAGCTTTTCTTGTATACTTTTTCAAAAGTGCTTTTTGATTATCAAAGTTATTTCCTCCAGAGCGAGACCTGTTTTTTATGAAGCTCAAAAGTTTTTTTGGGCCATAAACTAAAATCATTATTAATCCACCCAGAACCAAAACTTGTGGTATTGTACTTTCAGATAAAGTTGATTTGGAAACAAGTCCCAAAAAAAAGAAAAGAATTCCGGTGATGTATAAATTATTTCCGAGAGACTTTAAAAATGATTTTGAGGAATTTGACTTTAAATCCACTAATACGTCCTCAATCGATGATATTAAATTTTCAAGTTCATTATCACCTGAAGCTACCGCACTTTTTTCCATTACAAAATCACAAGAAGGACAAGTACGAGTTAATGCTGCGATTTGATCTCCGCATGAGGGAC
>JABAYK010000053.1:0-211 GCA_018609045.1 Flavobacteriales bacterium | reverse complement strand
GTCATCCATTTATTTTGATTTTTTATAGATTAATGGATTTAAAATTAAAATATTTTTTTAGATAAAAAAAAATAAAATGAAAATCATCTACAAAAATTTTCAAAATAAACAACTTTACAATTCCAAAGAATCTTCTTAGGGTACTGTAGCTATAAGAAATGCCTTTTTCAATAAAAATAATTCCGCTCAACCTTTTCGAGATATTATAGTT
>JABAYK010000027.1:25877-26204 GCA_018609045.1 Flavobacteriales bacterium | reverse complement strand
GTTGGAACAATACTTCTTCTACAGGTGAATTTTGGCAATTTGGCAATACTACTTTGTCAGCAAATCCTGCATATTCTGGTTCTCATTACGCTTTTATTAATGATAATAATTCTACCGTTACTTCAGATTTCACTTTAGAAACTCCAACTGTAATAATTGATACTCTTACTACCCCTATTTTAAGTTTTTGGTATTGGAGTGCTAACAATTCGGGTAGTTTGAATATTCAAGCTCTTCAAAATGGAAATTGGGTTAATCTAAAATCTCTCAATAAATCTACTAATAGAAGTTGGGAAAACATTATTGTAGATTTAGCCAACGTAGACG
>JABAYK010000027.1:0-25867 GCA_018609045.1 Flavobacteriales bacterium | reverse complement strand
CGATACCACCAGAATAAGATTTATTGGAGCAGAATCAGCAATATTTTCCAATAATTATCAAGCAATTGATCTTATTGAAATTAAAAATGGAGATTTAAAAGATTTAAGTATTGATGAAATTTTTGCATCCTCAGGAAATTGCGGCACCAATAATTATTCAATTTCTGTATCTGTTTCAAATACTGGAATTAGTAATTCTACCGGAAACTTAACTTTATTAATAGATGATTCGTTATCATACGCAAATACAATTAGCGTAAATAGTTTAAGTTCTAATGTTTCCTATTTCAACAACTTAAACTTATCTGGTGGAAAAAAATCTATAAAGGCTTATTTCACATCAAATACAGGAGATAACAATAGTACCAACGACACTTTAGCTGTAAATAGATTTTTTATAGGTGAAACCCTAATATCAGTTCTTGGTGATAGCAGTTGCTCCCAAACAGATACCTTAACTATAAGCGCTAGTGGTGCAGATGAATTTTTATGGTACGAGAACAGCAACGGAACAAACTTTATTTCATCTTCTTCAAATATTCTGTTGAATAATTTATCATCGTCAAAAACCTATTATGTAAAAGGAAGGTCAAATATTACTTCAAAAGGGGGTTTAGAAAACTTCTCTTCATACACAACCTTAACGGAATCAGATAAACTTAACGGCTTAATCTTCGATGTATTCTCTCCATTATCCTTAGACTCTTTAACTGTTTATCCTAATGGCTCAGGAGATGTAGTTATTAAGGTTACCAATAAGTTTGGAGTTACTGTTGGTACCAAAACTGTAAATGTTCCTAATAGCTTTTATGGAGCACAAAGAATCCCTGTAGGTATTAATATTCCAGCAGGAGAAAACTATAAAATTACACTAGAAGGCACAACAGCTATTACATGGTTTAGATCAAATACTAACATGGCTAATGGTGTTTACCCAATTGAAGATGATGAATCTTTGGTTAGCATAAAATCATCAACTGTGGGGCCTGGTCAATACTCTTACTTTTACGATTGGAAAGTTTCTACTCAAACATGTTTTTCTAGTCTTACTCCGGTTACAGCCTCAATAATTCAATTAACCCCTCCTACCTCATCTGGCGGCGCAACTTATTGTGAAGGCGATGCAGTACAGCCTTTAAGTGTTGTTGGAGACTCAGCAAACTTGTATTGGTATAAATCAACAGATTTAAATAACCCTGTAGGTTTCGGAAATTCATTTAACCCAAGTACAGCTTCTGGAAATACAACTTATAGAGTAAGAGAAGCTCAAGGAAATTGCTATACGGCATATTCAGACCAAACAGTAATTATTAAACCAAATGCAGTTGCCCAAATTACTTCAGATACAGCTATTTGTCAAGGTACAACAGTTAGGCTATATGGTTCTGGAGGCTCAAAATTAACTTGGAGCAATAACTCAACATTAGGCAGTATATTGGTTGGCCCTTCATCAACTACACAGTATTATGTTATTGCTGACTACCAAAATGGTTGCAAAAAAGATACTGCTTACACAACTGTGTTTGTAAACCAAAAACCTACTTTGAGTTTAAATAACCCAGCCCCGATTTGTGTTGGAGATACAGCAACTCTTATTGCCTCAAGCACTCAATCTATTTCTTGGTCAAATAGTTTAGGAAATAATGATACAGTTTTGGTAACTCCAAATACAACTGCAAATTTTAGCGTTACGGCAACTGATAGCATTGGCTGTTCTAACACACAAAGTGTAAGTGTTGTGGTTAATTCATTACCAAATATTAATGCAGGAACATATCAAACATATTGTCCAGGTGACACAGTTACTTTAACTGCATCAGGCGGAACAAGTTTTATTTGGAACAATGTTGATTCTTCAAGTTCAATTACTACTGTATTAAACTCTGATTCTACATTTAATGTAATTGGATTTGATCAAAATGGTTGTCAAAATTCCGACCAAGTAACTGTAACCTTAAAAACTAACCTCAATGTATTTGCTGGAAACGACACAAGTATTTCTGCAGGAAATATTGTAAACCTTAATGCCATTGTTAATGGTGGTAGCGGAAATTACAATTATAGCTGGACTCCAGATAGTTTAGTGATAAACAGCTCTTCGGCTAGTACTTCTACTGTTGCTCTTTCAAAAACTTCAATTCTAACTTTTGAAGTTGATGACAACAACAATGGTTGTTCAGCAACAGATAATTTGGCCATTAATATTATAGGTGGAGTTGTAACTGCCAATCCTACCTCATCAAAAAACAATATTTGTGCAGGTGATAGCATTCAGCTATTTGCCAATGCAGGAGGTGCAACAGGAAACTATACTTACAATTGGTCTCCGGGTTATTTGTTTAATGATTCCACAATTGCTAATCCAATGGTTTACCCAACTTCTAACAAAGTCTTTTCTGTAGAAGTTACAGAGGGTGGTTCATCTGCCAATGAGTCTATTTCAATTGTTGTTAGAGGGTTACCACTTTCAAGCATAACTGCAGATACAGCAACTTGTTTAGGAGAAAATGTTACTCTAAGAGCCACAGGCGGAGTAAGCTATGCATGGAGCAATAACTCATATACAGATTCTGCTAGGGTTTCTCCAATATTCCCAACTAACTATAAAGTAACCATTACAGGTAATAACGGATGTAGCAGTATTGAAGAAGTTAACGTTGCTGTTAAATCATTACCTACCCCAACCATAGCTGGTTATCAAAAAGTATGTATTGGAGATTCAGTTACGCTAACTGCCAATGGAGGAAACTCATACCAATGGATAAATGGCGGAACAAATAGTTCTGAAACATTTATGGTAAATAATGCACAAAACTTTTCTGTAATTGCAACAGGACAAAATGGTTGTTCTAAAACTGCAAACTATTATGTTTCAATAGATACTTTACCTCATGTTGATGCAGGCACAAATCAAAATTTATGTGCGGGAGATACAGCTACTTTAACTGCAAATGGAGCTTTAACTTATTCATGGAGTAACAACATCAATGGTCAAACTATTTTGGTTTCGCCTAGTTCAACTTCAGAATACTTTGTTTACGGAACAGACATTAATGGTTGTACGGGAATTGATAGTATTACTGTTAATTTAAATATGCTTCCAACTGTTTCCGCAGGAAATGATACTGCAATTTGTATTGGCGACACAGCCAAACTAAATGCTTCAGGCGGTACTTATTATTTCTGGAATAGCGGAAGTAGCGTTGCTGAAAATAATGTAACCCCTGCCTCTACTTCAACTTATATAGTTACTGTAGCAAATAACAATGGTTGTTACAATTACGACACTGTAACAGTAACGGTAAATACTCTTCCAACTGCAAATGCAGGTTTAGATAAAGAAATTTGCTTAAACCAAAGTGTAAGTTTAACTGCTTCAGGAGGTACTTCTTATTCTTGGTCGAATAATGTAAATACTGCAACCATTACAGTTTCACCAAGTACTTCAACCAATTATCAAGTTGTTGTTACCGATCAAAACAGTTGCTCGAGCTCAGATTCGGTTTTTGTTAAGGTTAATGCTTTACCCAATGCCAATGCAGGTCAAGACTTAGCTGTTTGTTATTTAGACTCTGCTCAGTTATCAGCATCTGGCGGTGTAACTTATGCTTGGAGTTCAGGAAGTAGCTCTGCAAGCACAATGGTTTACAGTTTATCAAACACTGTTTATACGGTTACTGTTACAGATACCAACAATTGTTCTGCAACAGATCAGGTTAACCTTACCATAAACGCATTGCCAAATATTTCTGCTGGCTCTGATACAACGGTATGTTCAGGAGTTCCAGCACTATTAAATGCAACAGGCGGAAATAATTATTCTTGGAGCAATGGAGATACAACACAATCAATTTTGGTTTCTCCAGCAACAACTCAAAATTATATTGTGGTTGGAACCGATGGAAATGGTTGTTCAAATATTGACACTGCAATGGTTTATGTAAACCAGTTACCTAGCGCATCAGCAAGCAGCGATACTGCTATTTGTATTGGAGACACAGCAACATTAAGGGCATTTGGTGGCGATTATTATTTCTGGAATAATGGAGGACAATCAAGTGAAGTTAAAGTTTCCCCTACTTCTACCTCATCTTATATTGTAACAGTAGCTAATGTAAGTGGCTGTTTTAGTTACGATACTGTTACAGTAAATGTAAATTCACTGCCAATTGTAGATGCAGGCCAAGATACTAGCGTTTGTATTGGAAGCAATCAAATATTAACCGCATCAGGCGGAGCAAGTAATACAGATTATATATGGAGCTCAAACCATACTTTCTATAGTATCGCTGTTAACCCAACTGTAAATACAATGTATAGCGTTACCGCAACAGATGCCAATGGTTGTAAAAACACCGACTCGGTACTTGTTGTTGTAAATCCACTTCCGATTGCCAATGCAGGATTAGACACCACTATTTGTTTTGGAGATACTGCATTTTTATCGGCCAATGGTGGAACATCATACAATTGGTCAAATAATTCAGCAACCCAAAATACATTGGTTACTCCAACTTCAACAAACAATTTTATTGTTACAGTAACAGATGGAAATGGGTGTAGCAGCAATGACACGATTACAATTTTTGTAAATCAATTGCCAAATGTTATTGCTTCTGCTGATACATTTACTTGCTGGGGAGCTCCAGTTTCAATTGGAGTATCTGGTGCAAATTCTTTCACTTGGAGTGATGGAGATACAAATTCATCAAGGTTAGTTTCACCAGTTATCAATACCACTTATTCAGTTGTGGGAACAGATGGTAATGGATGCTCAAATTCAGATTCTGTAAACGTTACCGTAAACGTATTACCTTCTGCTAGCACAAGTAACGATACTTCTATTTGTATTGGCGATTCAGCTACGCTAAAAGCTTTTGGTGGCGATTATTACTTCTGGAATAATGGAGGACAATCAAGTGAAATTAAGGTTTCTCCAACTTCAACATCATCGTATATTGTAACAGTTGCAACTCTTAGTGGATGTTTTGATTACGATACGGTAACAGTTATTGTAAACTCATTACCCATTGCCAATGCAGGATTAGATACAAGCATTTGTTTAGGAACTTCGGCAACTTTATCAGCCACCGGAGGAAACTTCTACACTTGGAATAATGGAAATCAAAATGCTACAATTTTTGTTTCTCCTGATTCTACTTTAGAATACAGCGTTACGGTTACAGATTTTAACAATTGTTCTTCAAGCGATGCTGTTATAGTAAATGTATTTGAATTACCGATTGTAGATGCAGGAGTTGACCAAACAGTTTGTGAAAAATCACAAGTTACTTTTACTGCTTCTGGCGTTGGAAATTTTGTTTGGAGTAATGGTGATTCTGCTGCAACTTCTATTTTCAATGCAACTGATACCATGAGTTACATAGTTTCACTTACCGACTCAAATAGTTGTGTTAATTATGACACCACAACTGTATATACACTTTCATTGCCAAATGCCCAAGCAGGCGCTGATACTTCAATTTGCTTAGGAGATTCAGCTCAGTTATCTGCTAATGGAGGTTTGTATTACATATGGAATAATGGAGGTCAAACTTCAAGTATTAAAGTTTCGCCTGCCCAAACTTCAACTTATGTTGTTACAGTTGTTGACCAAAACTCTTGTTTTAGTATTGATTCAATAAATGTAAATATTTGGCAACTTCCAAATGCAAATGCCGGACTAAATGATACTATTTGCTTTGGCGACCAAACCTCTTTAACAGCAACTGGTGGAGTATCTTATGTATGGAACACAGGAGCTCAAACTGCATCAATCTTTGCATCTCCTGTAGCAGATTCAAATTATGTGGTTTCTGTTACCGATGCAAATGGATGTGTAAACTTAGACTCAACCATGGTAATTGTAAATGCCTTACCTCAAGCAAATGCCGGAAGCAATCAAACAATTTGTTTAGGCGATACAGTCACTTTAACTGCCACCGGTGGAGTAAATTACCAATGGAGTAACCAAATGAATGGCGCTTCAATTAATGTTTCGCCAATTGCTACAAATCAATTTACAGTAACCGTAACAAATGCAAATAATTGCCAAGCTATAGATTCAGTTCAAATAATTGTAAATCCATTACCAAATGCTTTTGCAGGAAAAGACACCTCATTATGCTGGGGAGCTTCAACTACATTAATAGCAACCGGCGGGGTTAGTTATGTTTGGAGTAATGGTCCGCAAACAGCTAGTAATTTTATTAACCCATCAATAGCTACAAGTTATATAGTAACTGTAACAGATGCCAACAACTGTGTTAATACAGATACCATAAATGTTGGTATTAACAATTTACCAACTGCAACAGTGAGTAGCAATAAAGTAATTTGCCAAAACGATTCAGTTGAATTAGTAGCCTCAGGTGGTTTATATTACTATTGGAGTAGTGGTCAAAGTTCATCTACTATAAAAGTTTCTCCTGGATTTACTTCAACTTTTATGGTTACTGTTGCTGATGTAAATGGTTGTTTTGATATAGATTCGGTAGATGTTACCGTAAACCCATTGCCTTCTGTTTCGTTATTTCCATTTAGTCAATTATGTGATAATGGAAACTTAACAACCCTAACTGGTGGTAGCCCAATTGGAGGAGTTTATTCTGGGCCATTTGTATCAGGAAATAAATTTAATCCTAAATCATCTGGAGCAGGAACTTTCAAATTGTTTTACAGCCTTACTAACTCATTTGGATGCTCTGACAGTATTGGTCAAAATATTATTGTTAATGCTGCTCCAAATGTTGTATTCCCGAACTTAGGAAGATATTGCGAAGATGAAGGGTCTGTTGCCTTAAGTGGAGGTTCTCCATCAGGAGGTAATTATTCTGGGTTATTTGTTACTGGAAATACATTTTTCCCTTCAAATTCTGGACCTGGAAGCTTTTCAGTTAATTACACTTATACAGATGCAAAAGGATGTTCTAACCAAGACACGGCAGGAATTATTATAAATCCACTTCCTCAACCAAACTTGGGTAAGGATACCACAATTTGTGTAAATATTCCTTACAAACTAGACCCAGGTACTTTTGTAAGTTATCAATGGAGTAATGCTGCTACAACGCCAACTATAGAGCCTACTAAGGCAGGTATTTATTCTGTAACAGTAACAGATATTAATGGATGTGTTAACACTGATGAAATAGAAATAAGTATTGATATATGTCCTTCGGTTGATGAATTATCTGGTGAAGGATTTGAAATTTCTTATTATCCTAATCCTGCAAAAGACTTTGTTAATTTGATAATTGATGGAAGAAGATTAACCAATGTTCAATTAATTATGACCGATATTAATGGTTCAATAATTCGCCAACAATCAATTCCATTTATAACTGAAGGAGTTTCTATCCCAATTGATCTTTCAGGAATTTCTACAGGTGTTTATTTTATAAAACTAAATACCGATAGAGGAATTCGGGTAGATAAAATAACCATTAATTAAAAGATTAAAACTAAAAAAGCGAAAGCCTCTTGGAGTAATCCTCGAGGCTTTCAATTTTTTGATGCAATTCTGTAAGCCGGGTTCTGTATCATTCGCCTTTGCGAACTAGCTTACCATTTATCTAGCCATGCAATTACTCACATGGTCCATCGATCTACCCCCCGCAACTATTTACAAGTAAAAACAAGACGGGAAACCCTGTTGCCTAAGCACTTGCGGTATATTTGATCTTTCAACCCACGGGGTTTACCTAGCTACCAAAATCACTTTTAGTACTGGTGCGCTCTTACCGCACCTTTTCACCCTTACCTTGCCAAAGACAAGGCGGTTTTCCTTTCTGCGGCACTTTCCTCCGATTTAAAATTCCTTTTAAACCTCCAAGCAGTTAACTTGCGTGGCTCCCTGCGTTGCCCAGACTTTCCTCCAACCCTAAAGGAGCTGGCGGTAGGCCAAATTGCACGATGCAAATTTACTTTTAACATTTATACTACCGCAAATAAATTTCCATGGCCCCAAAACCATAAAGTTTATGCATGGCTGGCTCTATTTTATAGTTTAAACCTGTCCCAAACTTTTCAATTAGGGCGTCTTTTAAAATTCCCTCTCCTACTCCATGAATTAAAACCAGCTTATTCTCACTTTTATGCAAGCACCAGTTCACCCATTTTTCGGCATGAAATAACTGAATTTTTAAAGCATTTTCTCGAGTTAAATCAGGGTAATAATCAATAATGGCCTGCACATGTAAATCAACTTCAATTACTTTATATGAATTTCTTTTGGGAATAAAATCTCTAGCTTTCCCCTCTAATTTTGCCCATTTTTGTTTTGTTTTTTCTTCTTTAAGTGAGAAAAATTGAGTTTTAAACTCCACCGAATTGTCATCTCCAATTTTTATCAATTCCTTTTCTTGAAAAGGATAATCAAATCCATCAAAATCTACATATACAGTTTTGCCTTCTATTTTAACAACCTTACCCTCTATGGGGTCATTCAATGCCTTAACTTTATCACCTAATTTAAACATGGTATGAAATCAAATAAAAACCCTTGGAAAACTATTTCTTCAACGCAAATTTATGAGTCGCCATGGATATTGCTTCAAGTTGATGATGTTATTAATCCTGCTGGAAAAAAAAGTACCTATTCCATTACAAAGTTTAAGAAATTAGCAGTTGGTGTTTTGCCAATTGACCAAGATGGTTTTACCTATATAGTTGGACAATGGAGATACCCATTTGCAAAATATACATGGGAAATTCCAGAAGGTGGAGGAGATTTTGGAGTTGATCCGCAAATTAGTGGAGCAAGAGAGTTAAAAGAAGAAACAGGTATTGAAGCAAAGCACTGGGAGAAAATTGTTGAAATGGACATGAGTAACTCAGCCACCAATGAGGTGGCGCATATTTATTTGGCGACGGAATTAACCTTTGGTGCTGCCCAACCTGATGAAGATGAAGAGATTGAACTAAAAAAAATACATTTTGATGATTTGTACAAATTGGTGATAAATGGTGAAATAACAGATAGTTTAACTGTAGCAGCAGCTCTGAAATACAAACTGATGCTTAATAAACTTTGCTAAAGAAAAATAGGATAAAACTTAACCCCATATTTAGAAAACTCCAAGGTAGGAGCAGGAATTTTAATAAATCCAAAGTTTTTAAAAATCGCACTCACCATAGGGATTTTAGATTGAAATCTTCTAATATCAATATCTAACGAAAGGTAATATTGTCTGTACCTATCAAACTGTGGAATATAATCACCTGCTGCATTGATTGAAGGGTTTAATCTTTCAGCAATCATACCATCAGCCCCGTAACCAAATGCAACGTTTAACCAGTTCGGGATTTTCTTTACCGGAATAAGTTTATTCAGCCTAACCGATGCCCAAAAAGTTTGGCTGTTATAATCGTTAAAGAGTCTTTCAATCCTATTCGAACCCAATAAGCCAGGATTGTATTTGGCATAAATGGAAGATGATGAAGAGTATTTGATATTTAAGGCATAAGGATCATCCCAAGTCCATTGAAAAAACACAAGTGAAGCTCCTAATGAGTTTACTGCAATATCACCCACAGAAGCGCCCCAATTGGTTCTTCTCCCATCAAATAATTCGAAACTTGAAATTGTAGCAAACCCTATTAATGTTCCTAGTTTGGCAGATTTATCTTTGGATAATCCCGTCCAATTATAAAAAGTTGAACTTATCTGACTTAACCTGTAAGTTGCCCAAAATTGCCCAACCTTATCTACTTGCATCCAATCTGCATTATCGTTACGCCAATAAAAGTCTGAAACATTAGAGTTGGCGTATTTTATAGTATTTAAGCCCTTTAGACTAATGGGTATAGCAGCTGCATGAACCGATGTTGCAGTCCAAAATCGCCAAGGGGTAAAGTAAGGAGCATTTGAAAAAATGCTAAGACTATCGGAGGTTGTACTTCCCGACAAGGAAATTGAACAACCTAAAAATAATATGGAAAAAATATTTTTCAGAAAAGCTCTATTCAATATAGCAATTATTTATACATAAATAACTATTTATTATACCTAAAAACACTGAAGTATTAAGAGTTCCCAACAAATAATTGGTAGTTTTGTTAACTCATAAAATCAAGTAATTTTTAATTTAAAAACTAAATAAAATGAGCGTATTAGTAGGAAAAAAAGCACCAAGCTTTTCTGCAAAAGCAGTTGTAAACGGAGAAGATATTGTAGATGGCTTTTCGTTAGATCAGTACTTAGGTAAAAACCATGTTTTATTCTTCTTTTATCCTAAAGATTTCACATTTGTTTGCCCAACAGAATTGCATGCTTTTCAAGCAAAATTAGATGAGTTTGAAGCTAGAGGTGTAAAAGTTGTTGCTTGTTCAACAGATACAGAAGAGTCTCACTGGGGTTGGTTGCAAATGAGCAAAGACAACGGAGGAATTGAAGGGTTAACTTACCCAATAGTTGCAGATACTTCTAAAACTATTTCTGCCAACTATGGCGTATTAGCTGGTGATTATGATGTTGATGAAGAAGGAAATTTAATGGCAACAGGACCAATGATTGCTTACAGAGGTTTATTTTTAATTGACAAAGAAGGAACTGTTCAACATCAAGTGGTAAACAATTTCCCATTAGGTAGAAGCGTAAACGAAGCATTAAGAATGGTTGATGCATTATTGCATTTTGAAGATAAAGGTGAGGTTTGCCCTGCAAACTGGGAAAAAGGCCAAGATGCTATGGAAGAGTCTCACTCAGGTGTAGCTACCTACCTTTCTTCTCACTAAGAAATACTTTTTTAAACAAAAAAAATCCCGTTGATTTCTCAACGGGATTTTTTTGACTTGTTATTTTCTATTTAAGAAATTGAATTTCTAACTTTTACAGTATAGTTTCTAACTGCTTTTCCAACATTAATTCCTTCTTTTTCCATTTCCTCTTTTACCCAAATAGCAGCCAAAATATGCGTTAGCTGCTCACCTTCATCTTCTCCATCCACATCAATTTCTAAGGGAGTTTCTTCCATTAGGCTTTCTTCTGCCTTTTTTAGCTCTTCTATAGAATATTGGTCGGCTATTTTTTTAATTACAGGAATTTGCATTTTAATTTAAGTTTGAAATCATTTCAACTAATTGCTCCTCTTTAGAAGTAGCTTTTGCATCTACCAAAACTCCATTTTTGAAAGTTGCAAAAAATGGTAAATTATCTACACCCGCCATTTTTCTGGCTTCTTGATTCTCTTCTGCGTTAATATCTAAAAATGTTACTCCATCAAATCTTTCATCACCTGATAATCTTCGGTATTTTGGAGCGAAAAGTTTACAAGACCCGCACCAACCGGCGTAATATTTTACCACTACTTTGTCAAATTTTTCTAATTGACTTTTGAACTCTTTATCTGAACTTAATAATACTGCCATTTTATTGTTTTTTAATGATGCAAAATTAACGTGATAATTTATTTTTAGTTTAACAAAACTTATAGAAAATTTCTATTTTAATATTTGGTTTAACCTCTTGACATCTTTTTTGATTCCTCCCAAATTTCATCCATTTCAGCCAAAGTCATATCATGTAATTGTTTTCCTTTTTTTTGAGCTTCTTTTTCAAGAAATTGAAATCTATAAATAAACTTCTTATTTGTTCTTTCTAAGGCTGTTTCAGGGTCAATATTATGAAACCTAGCATAATTAATTAATGAGAAAAATACATCTCCAAATTCATCCTCTATTTTAGCGTAATCTGCTTTTTGATCAATTTCTGTTTTTAACTCATTCAGCTCTTCCTGAACTTTATCCCAAACCTGATTTGGATTTTCCCAATCAAAGCCAACTCCCCTAGCCTTTTCTTGAATTCTATTTGCTTTTACCATTGAAGGTAGAGATTTTGGAACACCTTCTAGCACAGACTTTTTGCCCTCCTTAAGTTTTAGCTTTTCCCAGTTTGATTTTACTTCTTCTTCGCCACTAACTTTTACATCTCCATAAATATGAGGATGTCTAAAAATTAATTTATCGCAAATAGCATTCAAAGAATCTGCAATATCAAAAGCTCCCTTTTCGCTTCCTATTTTGGCATAAAAAACCATGTGAAGCATAATGTCGCCGATTTCCTTTTTAATTTCCTCTAAATCGTTTTCAACAATGGCATCTGCCAATTCATAGGTTTCTTCAATGGTTAATTTTCTTAAGCTTTCTAAGGTTTGCTTTTTATCCCATGGACATTTTTCTCGCAAATCATCCATAATATTTAGCAATCGTTCAAAGGCTTTTAGTTTCTCTTCCATCTAATGATTATATATAAAGTTTAAAGGTAAAATTATAAACTAGTTTGGTAACGATTATTACAAAATGATATTGATTATACCTTAGTTTTGCACCATGAATGTTATGGTAATTTTTTTAGCAATTGGCCTTATGGCTCTTGCTTTTGGAGGAATAGCAATTAAAATTTTGGTAAAAAAAGACGGACAATTTTCAGGAACTTGCGCTAGCAATAGCCCACTTTTGAACAAAGAGGGAGAATCTTGTAGCATTTGTGGTGCTTTGCCTGATGAAAAATGCCAAAAACCAGCTTAATCTATTTCTTCTAATTTCCAATTTTCTGAGTTAGATGCAAATGTTTTCATTTCATCATTTTCAGAATAAATCAAATAAACACTTACGCCTTCCATGGTTTGAGATAAATTTTTACTCCACTCTAAACCAAAAACCATACAAGCTGTAGCTAATCCATCTGCCTGCCAGCAGTCTTTAGCAATTATTGTTGCGCTCAATAAATTATGAGAAACAGGAAAACCAGTTTTAGGATTTATAGTATGGGCATATTTTTTCCCGTCTTTGATATAGAATTTTCTATAATTACCTGAAGTTGCTAGGCTCCCTTTATTTAAATTAACAATAGCCTTTAAAGATCTTGTTCCATCTTCAACAGGTTTATCAATTCCAAGTCTCCAATCATTTCCTTTGGCATTTTTACCAAATACCTTCATCTCTCCACCAATTTCAACCATGTAGTTTTTAACTCCGTTTTCTTTTAGAAAATCACCAACCAAATCAACACTAAAACCTTGTGCAATTGCATTGAAATTTACTTGAAAGCCTTTGAATGGTTTCTTCAGAAAAGAAGGTCCTTGAAACGATGAAAACATTAATTGAGAAATAGGAATTTCATTCCCATTTTGCACAATGTTCAATAACTCAAAACCTTTAATGGCTAATAATGAATCAATTACACCTTGACTAATAACATTGGAATTACTTATTTTTTCTTTATTGAACCCCCAAAAAGTAAGCAATGGATTAATGGATGGATCAAAACCGCCATTTGTTTTTTCATAAACCAAATGGGATTTGTTAAGCATATTCAAAAACAATTTATCAACCAAAAAACCTGAATCTGAAGCATTAAATTTTGAGATTATTGAGTTTGACTTATAAGTTGATAAAGAACTATCAAACCTCGCCAGCAATGAATCAATTTGGGGCTTTAAATTCCTTTTTAAAGAATCTTCGTACTGAATATTATACGTTGTTCCTTGGGCATAGCCATTTATTTGAAAATAATTTATAGACATACTTTTTTCACTTGTAGTACAAGCTGAAAAAAAGATTGTGCAAAAGATAAAAAAATTGACTAATTTTGTCATGATAATTTTTGTCAATAATGTTTGGGGAGATTTTAAAAAAGTATCGTAATTCAAAAAACTTGTCTATTAAAGATTTGGCTGTAAAAGTAAACATGGATTCAAGTTTATTGAGCAGAATTGAAAACGAAAAACGATTGCCTTCAAAAGAAAATATTCAAACTTTTGCTAATGCACTTGAAATAAAGCATGAAAAGCTAATTAAAGCATGGTTAGAAGATAAAATCTCCGGAATATTAACAGAATATCCTGTAGTCGCGCCAGAGGTTTTAAAAGCCCTAGAATCACGAATTGAATATCTAAAGGCAAATAGTGTTTCTGTTATACCTGATTTACCTAAAAAGCTAAAAACACTAATTAATGAGATTGAAAATTTAAAAAATGAGTGGCAATTAAAAAAGCCACTAAATAAAAGTCAACTTAAAAAATTAGAGGAACACTTTAAGGTAAACTATACTTTCGAATCAAATCGGATAGAAGGAAATACTTTAACCCTTCAAGAAACTTTCTTGGTAATAAATCAAGGGTTAACTATTGGTGGAAAATCAATGCAAGAGCACTTGGAAGCTATTAACCATGATGAAGCTATAGATTTCATTTTTGATTTGGCCCAAAAACAAAGCAGTATTTCAGAGTTTCAATTAAAACAAATACATCATTTGATTTTAAAAGGAATTGACAGAAAAAATGCAGGAAGCTATCGTAATGTTCAGGTAAGAATAGGCGGGAGTAAACATATTCCACCAGAGCCTTATTTAATTGGTAAATTAATGGAAGATTACTTCATTACCTACCAAAGTCAAGTAGATAAAATTCACCCTGTAATTTTAGCTGCTGATATGCATGAAAGATTGGTAAGTATTCATCCTTTTATTGATGGAAATGGAAGAACATCTAGGCTAATTATGAATTTAATTCTGCTTCAAAATGGTTTTCCAATTGCCAATTTAAAAGGTAATCAAACTTCTAGATTAAAATACTACAAAGCTTTAGAAAGTGTTCAAGTTGATAACAACCCATTATCCTTTTATGAACTTATTCTAAAAACAGTAAAGCAATCTTTACAAGAACACTTAGCTCTAACATAAAAAAAGCCACACAAGATTAATTGTGTGGCCTTTTTTTTAAAGATTCTAGGTTTTGTTAACCTCCAAAATCATCAAAGGATACATTCTCCTCTGGTACTCCCCAATCATCGCACATTTTTAAAACAGCTTGATTCATCATTGGAGGTCCACAGAAATAAAACTCTATTTCTTCAGGAGCATCGTGCTTTGTTAAATATTGATCAATTACAGCTTGATGAACAAACCCAACAAAACCATCTCCTGCTTCATCTTGCATATCTTTTTTAACTTTCCAGTTATCAACTTCTAAAGGCTCCGAAAGAACTACATAAAACTTGAAGTTGGGAAACTTCTCTTCTAAATGCTTAAAGTGATCTAAGTAAAATAATTCTCTTTTAGACCTACCACCGTACCAATAAGTAACTTTTCTTCCAGTTTCAATAGTTTTAAATAACTCATATAAGTGAGACCTAAGAGGAGCCATACCTGCACCACCTCCTATGTAAAGCATTTCTGCATCAGTTTCTTTAATAAAGAACTCTCCATAAGGTCCAGATATCGTTACCTTATCGCCAACTTTTCTTGAAAAAATATAACTCGAAGCAACTCCAGGGTTAACATCCATCCAACCATTCTTTTCTCTATCCCATGGTGGAGTGGCAATCCTAACATTTAGCATAATTCTTCTTCCTTCAGCTGGGTAGCTAGCCATAGAATACGCTCTTTCTACAACTTCATCGTTTACCATTTTTAATGGCCATAAATTAAAGTTATCCCACTCTAGTTTAAATTTTTCAGGCTCACCTGGATGCTCTTGCGGATGGGCTTGAATATCCATATCAGAAAAATTAACTGTACATTCAGGAATTTCAATTTGGATATAGCCTCCAGCTTTGTAATCCATATCTTCAGGGATTTCAACTACAAACTCTTTGATAAATGAGGCAACATTGTAATTTGAAACAACAGTAGCTTCCCATTTTTTAATTCCAAATACCTCTTCTGGTACTTGAATCTCCATATCTTCTTTAACCTTTACCTGACAGCCTAACCTCCAGCCATCAGCTGCTTCTTTTCTAGAGAAGTGAGGCTCCTCTGTTGGAAGCATTGAGCCTCCTCCACTTTTAACTTGGCATTTGCATTGAACACAAGTACCACCTCCACCGCAAGCAGAAGGTAAAAATATTTTGTTATTACCTAAAGTAGATAACAAGGTATTTCCTGCTTCTACCTCAATAGTTTTTTCGCCATTAATTGTAACCTTTACTGCTCCTGATGGAGACAATTTAGCTTTGGCAAAAAGCAAAAGAGATACAAGTAAAATTATTACTAATAAAAAAACGGCAATTGATAATGCTATAGTTGTTCCCATTATTAATTTTTCTTTTTAAAGTTCTATTCCCATAAAGGCCATGAAAGCAATTCCCATAAGACCTGTAATAATAAATGTAATTCCTAATCCTCTTAATGGTGCAGGTACGTGAGAATATTTAATTTTCTCTCTAATGGCAGCAATTGCAACAATTGCTAAAAACCATCCAACACCACTTCCTAAACCAAAAGCAGATGCTTCAGCAATAGTAGGATATTGGCGATCTTGCATAAATAATGCACCTCCTAAAATTGAACAGTTTACAGCAATAAGTGGAAGAAAGATTCCTAATGCACCATATAAGGCAGGGGCAAATTTTTCTACAATCATTTCTACCAATTGCACCATTGATGCAATTACTGCAATAAACATAATAAAACTTAAAAAGCTTAAATCAACTGAGGCGAAATCTTCTGAAATCCAAGATAATGCGCCTTCTTTAAGCACATAATTTTCTAACAAATAATTGATAGGAACCGTAATGCCTAATACAAATATTACAGCAGCACCTAATCCAACTCCTGTTTTAACTGTTTTTGAAACAGCTAGGTATGAACACATGCCTAAGAAATAGGCAAAAATCATGTTCTCAATAAAAATACCTTTAACGAATATGTTTACTAACTCTTGCATTTTATTTTGAATTAATGTGCTTCAATCAATTTTGTGTTTTTAGATCTTTGGATCCAAATAATTACCCCAACTACAATAAGGGCCATTGGAGGTAAAACCATCAAGTTATTGTTCATGTAGCCAATAGAATAAAGTCCAGAACCAACTGATGAATCTCCAAGTAGCTGGAATCCCCAAAATTTACCCGAACCAAAGAACTCTCGAACAACTGCAACTGCAATTAATATCCAGCCATATCCCAATGAGTTTCCTATTCCATCAAGTAAAGCGGGACCAGGTTTGTTGCCTAAAGCAAAAGCTTCTAGCCTACCCATAATAATACAGTTTGTAATAATTAATCCAACAAAAACTGATAATTGCTTACTAACGTCGTAAACAAACGCCTTTAGTACTTGGTCAACCAAGATTACCAAAGAAGCTACAATTACCAACTGAACAATAATTCGTATTCTGGAAGGAATTGTGTTTCTAAGTAAAGAAATAATTACGTTTCCTGCTACCAAAACAAACAAAACTGATATTGACATTACAAAGGCTTGTTTTACTTGAACAGTAATAGCCAATGCAGAACAAATACCTAGTACTTGAACAGTAATCGGATTGTCATCATTTAAAGGATCTGTAATTAGTTTTTTATTCTTTTTCGAAAATAAAGGTTCTGATTTTTTTACCTCTTTTTCTTGTAATTCTGCTGTAGCTTCACTCATTTTATGCAGCTTTTAAATTTTTAAAATAAGGAACGTAAACTTTTAGTGTTCTTTCAACCATTTCTGAAACTCCCACTGAAGTAATAGTACCTCCTGTAATTCCATCAACAGCATGAGGATTATCACCTGTTGCACTTTTCTTTACTGCAATAGAGGTAAATTCTCCTTTTTCATCAAAAATTCTATCATCTTTAAACTGATCTGTAAATAAAGAGGTGTTTATTTCGGCCCCTAAACCAGGCGTTTCTGTTTTGTGATCGAAGTTAGCTCCGTAAACAGTATTTAAATCATCTTTTAATGAAATAAATCCCCAAATAGGACCCCATAACCCTTTTCCAACCATAGGCACTATGTATAAGGTTTGTCCATCTTTTTCGCAAATAAATAATGGGTATCTTCTTTCTGAAGAAGCTAATCCTCTATATTCTTTTTTGATATCTACATTAAAAGGATCTGCATCAAAAGCATCTTGTCCATCATTTGCAAGGGTTGCAATTTGACCTGACTTTTCGTTAAGAACATTACCATCAGAATCTAACATGATTCTTTTTACAATAAACTTATCAAAGTTTGCAGAGGCTTCGCTCATTTCTACTTCAATACCAACAGAGCCCAGAATGTTCTTCATTTGCTCTTGTTTCAGATTTTCTTTTTGAAAAGGTTTTAAGCCCATGGCTGCCAATGACAATAAAGCACCAACTACAACTACCATGATAATAGCAAATCCGAATGTAAAACCTGTTCCTTCTTTGTTAATAGCCATTTTTATTGATTTGAAACTTTAACTCTTTTTAATCTTCTATTTACGTTAGCCTGAACAACATAATGGTCAATTAATGGGGCCATTACATTCATAAATAAAATAGACATCATAATTCCCTCAGGATATGCAGGATTGAATACCCGAATCATTATTCCTAAAAATCCTGCAAGAAAACCATAAATCCATTTCCCAACATTTGTTTGAGCAGCACTTACTGGATCTGTTGCCATAAATACCATCCCAAAGAAAAAACCTCCCATAAAGGTTTGGTAAATTGCCGGAACTTGCATAAACTCATTTGCTCCCCAAGCGTTAAAAATTAAGCCCATTACATAACCACCCAAAAAGAATGACAACATAATTCTCCAAGAACCAATTCCTGTAAAAAGTAAAACTCCTGCACCAATTAATATAGCAACTACAGAAGTTTCGCCAATTGAGCCGGGTATAAAGCCCCAAAAAGCATTCATCCAAGCATCAGTAGCACTTTCGTAGGGAACACCTGCAACATTTACGTAATTAGATGATGATTGAATTGACTGAGCAAGAAAAGTCTCGCCAGAATAACCATCAACCAAAGCTTGTCCGTTTTCTGCACTAGTATTTATCCAAACTGTGTTTCCTGACATTTTTGTTGGGTAGGCAAAAAACAAAAATGCTCTTGCTGTTAAAGCTGGGTTTAGAATATTCATTCCTGTTCCTCCGAAAACTTCTTTACCAATAACAACTGCAAATGCTGTTGCTACAGCTACCATCCACAATGGAACCTCAACAGGCAAACACAAAGGAATTAACAATCCTGAAACAAGAAAACCTTCATTAATGGAATGGCCTCTTAATTGAGCAAATAAGAACTCAATTCCTAAACCAACTCCGTAAGAAACAACAATTAATGGAAGAACCTTAATCAAACCAAACATGAGCTTATCCATTAAGCCATCCAATGGTCCAGCAAACATACCTAAGGTTAAAAAATGTTGGTGCCCAGTATTCCAAATACCAAATAACATGGCAGGAATCATGGCGATAACCACAGTAAACATGGCTCTTTTCATGTCAATACCATCTCTAATGTGAGCACCTGACTGAGCGCCATGACGAGGCACAAACAAAAATGTTTCTAAACCATCGAAAACTGAGTGTAGCTTTTCTAACTTACCTCCTTTTTCAAAATTTGGCTTAATTGAATCTAAATAATCTCTTAAAAACTTCATTTATTTCTAAAATTTATCCTACTTCTTTATGAACTAAATCTAAACCTTCTCTTACCATTTTTTGCAGCTGCATTTTTGAAGTACACACAAATTCACATAGTGCAAAATCTTCAGGAGCAACCTCAAAAATCCCAAGGTTTTCCATTTTTTCTATATCTTCTGTAAGTATGGCTTTGAGCAAATAAACTGGGTAAATATCAAAAGGAAATACCTTCTCATATTGCCCCGTCATAACAAAGGCTCTATCTTCTCCATTAAGGCTCGTATCTAAACTGTACTTTTTATTTGGCATTAACCAGCTAAACATTGTTCTAGATGCACTTAATTTATCAAAATTTGGCGTAATCCAACCAAAAAATCTTGATTCTGTAGTTTCTGGAATTACAGTAATTGATGAATGGTAAGCACCTAGTGAATCATCTTGAGAAATTCTCTCACCTGTTAAAGGGTTTCCACTAATGTATCTCAACAATCCTTCTTTAACATTTCCTTCAACAAGGCTTTTGATATTAGCTCCTATTAAAGTTTTGTAATAACGTGGTTTTAAAACCTCAGACCCTGCCAATGCTATAATTCTAGTTGCATCGTATTTTCCAGTTAAAAACAATTTACCAATTAACAAAACATCTTGTGGACTAACGTACCAAACAACCTCACCTTTGTTTATGGGATCTATGTGGTGAATTTGAACACCAACATTTCCTGCTGGGTGAGGCCCAGGAAAGTAGTTTATTTCAACACCTTTTGCGTTTTTCAACACATCTGTTGGATTATGATCTCCTCTTAATCCTAAATGAACTTTGCCATCAGTAAGTTTTTTGATTGCATCTAAACCTATTTGAAACTCCTCTGCTTTGTCATGCAAAACAAAATCAAAATCGGCCGCTAAAGGATTTGAATCAAAACCTGAAATAAAAATTGCTTTTGGTTTTTGGTTTGGGTTGGCAATAACATCATAAGGTCTTTGACGAATAAAAGGCCACGCACCGGCTTGAAGCATTTTTTTCTTTACTTCATCACCTGATAAATCGTTTGGATTTGAAGCTCCAAAATCTTCATATTTGATTTCTTTATCTGCTAAAATTCTTATTTCTAGAATTTTTCTTTTTTCACCCCTTACAATACTTGCAACTTCTCCACTAACCGGAGAACAAACTTTTACTTGCTCGTGGTTTTTGTCAAAAAACAAAGGGGTTCCTGCTAATACTTCAGCACCCTCTTTAACCAATAATTTTGGAATAGCTCCATGAAAATTAGGTGGTTTTATTGAATAAGTATCTGAAACA
Organism: Flavobacteriales bacterium; assembly: GCA_018609045.1. Classification (GTDB taxonomy): domain Bacteria; phylum Bacteroidota; class Bacteroidia; order Flavobacteriales_G; family Salibacteraceae; genus JAAZVO01. The sequence goes on along the minus strand of JABAYK010000027.1, from coordinate 5,230 downwards.
TGGTTTGATAAAACTTTGTCGGCTTCACCTACAAGGTTGATATTCAAGCCTTTTTTGATTTTAATCGATTTTCCCATTTTCCTATTTATAGGTCAAAATTTAAAAGTGCAAAAGTATTATTTTGTTTGTTGTAACACATGTTTTTTTAACACAATTTGATTCATCAAAAAATAAAGACTTACCTTCCTCACACTGGTATTATTTTTGAAAAATCAATCAACAAAAAATCGAACAATTTTGAATATCATAAAGTTTAGTTTAATCACATTTTTTTTTCATTTTTATTTCCAAGCCTTCTCGCAAGATTTCAGATCTGAAACTCCTTTTAATAGGCCAATTATTACAAATTCAGATTCAATAAAATCTGTTCAACTTTATAAAACTGGATTTCAGCAAACTTTACCAATATTAAACCTCAATAAATCCAACGAAACTATCGAATTACATTTCGACTATCTATCACCCAACTTAAAAAACTTCATGTACAAAGTGGTTCATTGTGATGCAAAATGGAATATTAGTGACATAAATTTTTATGATTATGCTGATGGTTTACCTGAAGATTATTTCATAAACATGAACTCCTCAAATAATATTGGATTGCGCTATGTTCATTACGATTTAAAACTACCTAACCAAAATTTTAGTTTCAAAATATCAGGGAATTACAAATTGATTGTTTATGATGAATTTTCACTTGATACTATTTTAGAAATGGGTTTTCTAGTTTTCGACACTAAAGTTCAAGTAGAATCATTTCCAAAAAGATCTTCAAATGTTGAACTCAGGTACGCAGGGCAAGAAATTGATTTTAATATTAAAACTGCTAGATATAGATTGACTAATCCCTACCAAGATTTGAAGGTGTTTATTTTACAAAATTTTAGAAGTGATAATGCCATTGAAATTGCACCCCTTTTTGTTAAAGCAGAGGAAATTGAATTTGATTACGATATAGAAAATGTGTTTTTAGGGGGTAACGAGTTTAGACCATTAGACCTTCGAAACTTGAGCATTAATCAAACAATTGCTAAAATGGATAGGTCTGGATGGATTTCAAGCTTTAGCACACCTTCTTTACCCAAAAGAAATTTTCTGAATTACAAAACTCTTTTTGACCTTAATGGGAGATACACCATAAACTCACAAGATGATTTTTACAATGCCAACACTAACAACCAATATGTATGGGTTACTTTTACATTAGACCAACCCTATTTATATCAAAACAGAAAAGTTTACGTTTTTGGCGAATTAAGCAATTGGCAATATTTAGATGATTTTGCTTTAGAGTTGAATACAGAAACCAACCAAATGGAAAAGAAAATTCTGCTGAAACAAGGCTACTATAACTACCAATTTATGGTGATGGTACCTGGAAATTTTGCAGAACCTTTAGGAAATTCTTCATGGGATATTGAAGGAACACACCATGAAACTGAAAATGAATACCAAATTTTAATTTACCACAAAGCTCCCGGAACTTATTATGATGCTTTAGTTGGGTTTGATTATTTTAAATTTCCTTTTAGAGATTAAAAAAAATGCCATATACTTGTATGCATGTTAGAAGCAGTAACAGACGGAGTTAAAGTAAGCGTGCTACCCACCTTTCAGCCGCACGAGTCTAGTTATGAGCAACAAGTATTTATTTTCTCTTACCAAATAACCATTACCAACCAAAGCCCTTTTGCTGTTCAGTTACTTAAAAGACACTGGAAAATAAAAGACTCTAATGGAGATACCCAAGAAGTAATTGGAGACGGTGTAGTTGGCGAACAACCTATAATTCCTCCCGGAGATTCTCACACCTACAGATCTTTTTGTAATTTAAGAACCGACATTGGCTTTATGAGCGGAAAATACCTGATGGAGAAAAAAAGCAACAACAACTTATTTGAGGTAAACATTCCCAAATTTAGTTTAGAAGTTCCTTACCGTAAAAATTAATAAATGTGCCATTTTTCCTAAAAAAAAGGATTGCAAATGTTACTTTTGTAGTCCAAATTTTTAATTATGGCAAACGCGCAATTCAAAGTTCCTACAGCTTATAACGAACCTGTAAAATCCTATGCTCCGGGCTCTCCAGAAAGAGATAAGTTATTAAGCATGTATAAAAATTTAAAGTCTCAAAAAATTGACATTCCAATGTATATTGGAAGCAAAGAGATTAGAACCAACAATAAAGTTGAGATTAAACCTCCTCACGAATTAAAAACCATTATTGGTACTTTTAACATGGGTAATGCTGAACATGTTAACCAGGCTATTGATGCAGCCTTAGCTGCAAAACCAAGGTGGGAGAACATGCCTTGGGAAGAAAGGGCATCCATTTTCTTAAAAGCTGCCGATTTAATTTCAGGTCCATTCAGAGCTAAAATAAATGCTTCAAGCATGTTAGCACAATCTAAAAATGCTTACCAAGCAGAAATAGATGCAGCTTGCGAGTATGCTGACTTTATGAGGTTTAATGTGGAGTACATGACTCAGATTTATGCTCAACAACCAGACTCTCAAAACGGAATGTGGAACAGGCTTGAGTACAGACCTTTAGAAGGATTTGTATTTGCTTTAACTCCTTTTAATTTTACTTCCATTGCAGGAAATTTATGTGCTGCCCCAGCTATGATGGGTAATGTTGTTGTTTGGAAACCATCTGATAGCCAAGTTTATTCTGCCCAAGTTTTGATGGAAATTTTTCAAGCTGCAGGTGTGCCTGATGGCGTAATTAACATGATTACAGTTGATGGCCCAATGGCGGGTGAAATTATTTTTAACCACAAAGATTTTGCAGGAGTTCATTTTACTGGATCAACTGGTGTTTTCAGAACCATTTGGGGTAAAATTGGAGAGAACATATCAAAATATAGAAGCTACCCAAGAATTGTTGGAGAAACTGGTGGTAAAGATTTCATTTTTGCTCACCCATCTGCAGATAGAAAAGCATTTGCTACTTCAATCTCTAGGGGAGCATTTGAGTTTCAAGGTCAAAAGTGTTCTGCTGCCTCAAGAGTTTATTGTCCAAAAAGCATGTATGAAGAGGTTAAAGAAAATGTAATTAAGGATGTAACTTCATTTAAAATGGGTTCTCCTGAAGATTTTTCAAACTTTATTAATGCTGTTATTGATGAAAAAGCTTTTTACAAAATCTCAAACTACATTGACTTTATTAAATCTGCAGATGATGCTGAAATTATAGTAGGAGGAAATTACGATAAATCTGAAGGATATTTTATTGAACCTACCGTAGTTGTAACCAGCAACCCTAAGTTTAAAACAATGTGCGAAGAAATATTTGGCCCTGTTTTAACTATGTATGTTTATGATGATGAAAAATGGGAAGAAACACTTGACCTATTAGATTCGACTTCTGAATATGCTTTAACTGGTGCAATATTTTCTCAAGATAGATATGCAGCGGGAACCGCAGCCCACAAATTAAGAAACGCTGCAGGTAATTTTTACATTAACGATAAACCGACTGGAGCAGTTGTAGGTCAACAACCATTTGGGGGAGCTAGAGGTTCTGGAACAAACGATAAAGCAGGTTCTTATCTAAATTTAATTAGGTGGACATCGCCTCGAACAATAAAAGAAACCTTTGTGCCCGCGCAAGATTATAGATATCCATTTTTAGGTTAAGAAACCTCAAAATTTAAAAAAGCCCAACTTTTAGTTGGGCTTTTTTTATTTACTTAAAAGTAACTTTTGCTGAAATTCATCTCCAGAAGTAAATCTGACTTTGAGAAAATATAACCCATTCTCAATAGAGCTGAAATTTAAAATTTGGTGATTGTTAATTTCTGAAATCAATATCTCTCCTAAAATATTTACCACTTCAATTTTTTCTATTGATTGGTTTGAAGAAATATTTATTATTCCACTAGATGGATTTGGGTAAATACTGACCTCATAAATTTTTGAAATATCATTTATTCCTGAAATTATTACTGCCTTGCAAGATGTTGTATCTCTACAAATACCATCGTAAACAACAACAGCGTAATTTCCATTTTCACTTGCAGTAAAACTTCTATTTGTTGCACTGTTTATTTCAGTAAATCCATCACAATTTAACCATTGATAATTTACCCCCGTTTGTTTAACAGTTAATTTGTTACCATTTGTTACAACTTCAGTATCTATATCATTAATAACAACATAAGTTTGAATAAAGCTATCACAATTATTAATTGTTGAAACAGTATCGTAATTCCAGCCTGAAGTATTCCAAATAAATTTTCCGCTTGGTGAAATTGCCTCACGGCAAATTGTATCTCGGGTTTGCACCAATTTATTTTCGGCCAACTTTACGTTTATGGTAATTATACTATCGCAACCCATTTTATTCATGGTATACTCTTTATAAACACCAGATGAATCGTACACATTACCCAAATCCGATACATAATTTTTTGAACATCCTAAACCTATAAAATTACTAAAGGTGGTGTAACCAAATGAAAGATTGCAATTGAAAATACTATCACATCCAGATCCTGTAAATACTGTATCAGAATAAGACCCAGCAGTAGTAATAATATTCCCCAAAACTGTTTTGAAGCTATCGCAAACAAACGAATTTGAATTATAAATATAATCTGAGGTAATTGTTAAATTAGTTACAATTATACTATCGCACCCTGTTAGTGTAGTTAATGTATCGAAGTAAGTTCCATTTAAAGTATAGGTTTTGTTTAGGGGACTTACATAAGATTTACAAGCTGAAATATTTTGAACATCAAGTTTAGAGGAATTAACTGTTAATGCTATAGAAATTAAACTATCGCACCCAGCTATTGCATTTAGTGTATCTACATAAGTTCCGGTTTTATTGAAATAACTTCCACTTGGTGAATAAAATCCATCACAAACAGTGGTTGAAAAACTTGATATTGGATTGGGAATTGCTGTAAAATTTACAGAGTAAATGCTATCACAACCAAAAGTATTTAAAGCGGTATCAGAAACTATTGATGTTGAAAATATCTTTTTACCTGAAGGCAAAATATAGGGAATACAGGCAGTTACCGTATCTACTCCTCCTTGTATTGAGCTAGCGGAAATAGAAGAACTTCCTACCACCCAGTTTGAGGTTGAACCACTTAGGTTAAAACCATTTAATGTTCCATCATTATTATTTCCAGAATAATCAGTAGCTGTAATATTTGTAAAATTATTTCCTCCTGCAACACCATTATTTAGTTTGTAATAAGCAACTAAATTTGGC
>JABAYK010000138.1 GCA_018609045.1 Flavobacteriales bacterium | reverse complement strand
GCAAGTTGTTTATAGGCATGTAAAAAAGATGGTCTTCGGCCTTTTGGGTAATCATAGCTTTTAATTGCGGAATCACCTTTTTGATAAGAGATTTAGGCAACACGTAGTTTTGTGTAATACCTTCTTGCATTTTGGTTTTTGTGGATTGTAACCAAAGCAAATAACCATCAACCCGTTGTAACCAATTGTTATAATCTTCTACAGTGTTAAAAGGTTGTGCGCCTTGTCCGCTAGCCAACTGACCAAAAGAAAGGTTGAGAGTCCACATTTGGTTGATGGGCGTTAAATCTGAAGAAAATTCCATTTCGGCCAAATTTATTTCGCAAGTCCATTGCAAAACATCGTAACTCAATTGTTGTGTTTTGCTGAGGTTTTCTTTCGAAAAGTTGTTTAAACCATCGAGAGTAGTTTGGTTAAAGATTTTGCTTTCGGCCTTGTATTCGTCACTCAAAAAATTGGGCAACAAGTTGTTGTATCGGTTATCGCCCATACCTGTAGCTTGCAGCGGATTCATTTTTAGGTTGACTTGGTAATACTCTTCTAAAAAGGCATTGAAAGCAATTTGTATTGAATCTACTTTGGCATTTGGGTTTTCTAATTTTTCGGCATTGGGTTTTGGGTTACAACCCGCCAAGGCAATAACCAAAGTGGCGAAGGCAAAAAATTTCTTCATAAAGTGTGTTTGGGGTAAAGGTAAATTTTTGTTTAAAAAGTTATTTGTTTCTCAAATAATTTCCTTTTCCAGGAATGATATTTCTAACCCCGCCAATTGGATCTGGTACATCATTTTTGTATCGTGGGATTAAATGAATATGAACATGATTTACAGTTTGTCCTGCATGATTTCCAATATTTACTCCAATATTAAATCCTTCAGGGTTATACATTTTCATTAAAGATTTTTGAGCTTCTTCTAATAACAGTTGAAGAGAAATTTTCTCATTTAAACTAGTTTCAAAATAGTCAGCCACATGTCTTTTGGGAATAATTAACGAATGACCTTTTGAAACTGGGTACTTATCAAAAATTACATAACCTAATGCGTTTTCGAGATAAACCTCCCTTTCCACGTTGCAGAAAATGCAATCACTTGTAGGTTTTGGTAGGTTGTTATAATGTTGAAACTTATAAATTTCACAAGATTCATTTTTAAAAATACTTTCAAAAGGTAAAATGACTTTTGTTTGATACGTTGGTTTTTTGTGAAGGTAATGGTTTCTGAAACCTTCATATTTAATGTCCCTTCTTACGGCAAAATATGCGACACCTCCATTTTTTAGAAGACTACTAATTTTCATTAGAATTTTGGATTGTTCTATGGTTTCAACCACATTTAAGACATAAATACAAGTGATAGTATCGTATTTTTTTGATTCATCTAATTCATTAAAATAGTATGGATCAAATCCTATAATTTGGAAGTTTAGTTTCTTTAAGAACTCTACATCAAAACCATGTCCGCAACCAAAATCAAGAATTTCCCCTTTTAATAGGTTCAGCCTTTTAAGCCAATTCATTGGGAAAGATATTTTATCCCTGCTTTTAGCTGTTAGATGTGAATATTGGTTTTTCATTTTTACAATTGCCAAAACTGATAACCTCTTTCTTCAATATAATAATTGGTTAACTCTTTTAGTTTGTCTATTGATTTCCTTTCCCAATTATCCAAAGAGGTGTTTCCTATTAAATTTTTCTTTAACTCAGGAATGAAACGATCTTCCTCAGTTTTCATATACCATTGCCAATAGCTGATAATATTGTCTTTTGAGTTTTCTATTTGTTCAGGTGTAGCAATTTTGTCCCTTTTATTGTTATTGATACTTGGCTTTGATGGCAATAAATTCCATAAATCATTATTGTTCCAAAAAGCATAGGGAATAATGTGATCCACTTCATACTTTTCCAACTCTTCTCCAGACCAAACACAAATAATCTTATTTCTTGATTTTTTCAAATTATCTAAAATAGACCTAGCGGAGCCTGTCTCCCTTGGAATTAAAGTTGCAGACAATAGAGGCTCTATAGCCTGATGAATAGATACTTTTTCACTTTTTGAATTTGCTGAAAATTGAGCCCAATGAAAAATGATTGAATTTTGACCTGAAATAAAGCCTCCAATTTCCTTAAATACTTGAAAATAAGAATCTGGAATAGTATAAAAGCCAAGACCAGAAACAAAGTCAATTGATTTTGAAATATGTGTTGGATAGATTCTTCTATTTTTATTAGGACTAAAAATTGAGTAAAGTTCTCCTGAAATAGAAGAGCCCAAATGTTTCATAGGCATTTCAGTAATGGTTTTTGATATGGTCTTTACCAAATCTACCATAATTTTTTTACCTTCTTTTTTGATTCCTTTGTTTAAAAAGTCGATGTAAAACTCTTTAAAACCACCTTGACCTTTATATAAATTTACAAGACTAATAATAAGGTCTTCAAAAGCCAATTTTCTATTTGTATGAATTTGTCTTAAAGAAAATGGGGATTCAAAAATTGGAAAATAATATACTATCCATTTTTCTACTAAAAGACCTAATGGAATTTGTATAGAATTCCCTTCTTTCTTAATAAGTGGTGAATTATCCCTAATGATATCAATAGTTCCTCTTAGTAAGGCAAACTTGTAAGTCGTGGATTTGCTTTCACGCTCAATTATCTTGTTTAAATTTCGAAGTGTTGCCTGGAAACTAGTATCCATTGTTTTTAACAGGTTTAAAACCTAAAAATAAAAACTTTCGTCATTTAACAATGCGCAAAACCTAATTCAATTTAAAAACCAAACTATTTTCAAGGTTCTTGTTTGCAGGAAAGTTTTTTTGAAGCTTAAAACCTACTTTTTCTAAAACTTTTTGAGAGCCAATATTTTGAAGACTTGTGATAGCATAAACCTCTTTAAATTTTAAGGTTGATTTTCCAAAATTTAGGCAAGCTTGAACAGCTTCTGAGGTAAAACCTTTGTTTTCGAATTCAGGTAAAATGGCATAGCCTAAATCTGGTTTGGGCAAATAATCACGTTGTAAAAAACCGCATAAACCCATGGGAATTTGGGTAGATTTATCTTCGAAAACCCAAAGGGAGAAACCCCATTTTTGTTGGTTTTCGAGTAAGATGTTGATATAGTCTTCTGCTGCTTTTGCATTGTAGATGTTACGCTCTCCAATGTGTAAAAGCCATTTTGGTGAGTTAACCAATTGTTGAATAAATGCTGCATCGTGCAAGGTAATTTCTCTTAAAAACAATCTGGTTGATTCAGTAACCATGTTTTTGGTTTGGGTTGGAAAAGTAAAAAATGGTTTTGGATTGTTGCATTGGCTTTTGTTTAACCTTCCCTTCAATTCTTCAGTGCAAGCCTCTCAGGGTTACAAAAGTTTCGAAAATTGTCAGTCTGAGCGTAGTCGAAAACTTGGCAATTTCACCAGCAAATTATTGGTCAAAATCGAACCCACCATCACCATCAAAAGTAGAAGATGAGTTTTCTCTTTCCCATTTGTCGCAATCTAACTCGATGGTAATTTTTTCGGGCTTTTCGAATGGCTCAGCAGAAACTCCAAGGGCAGAATCTGCATAAACTTTGTTCATGTATAATGCCCAAATGGGTAAACCAGTATTTGCTCCTTGACCGTAATAAGTTGCAGAAAACCGAATCGCTCTGTCTTCGGCACCAACCCATGTGCCTGTTACTAAATCTGGGGTTAAGCCAATAAACCAACCATCGGAGTTGTTTTGGGTTGTGCCTGTTTTGCCTGCAATTTCGTTTTTAAAGCCATATTTAAATCTTAACCTTACGCCTGTGCCTAGTTTTTTATCAAAGTAATCACTGTAATCACCATCTACCACTCCTTGCATTAAACTAAGCATGGCATAAGCAGTTTCTTCGCTCAATGCTTCGTTTCGCTCAGGTACAAAGTTTTTGATGATGTTTCCGTTGTTGTCTTCAATACGCGAAATAAAAATTGGCTCAACATAAACAC
>JABAYK010000160.1 GCA_018609045.1 Flavobacteriales bacterium | reverse complement strand
AGTTTAACCTTGTTTAAAACGCAGATTATGAATTTTTTTAACGAAATTGAGACGAAACAAAATTTCGAAATTAAAGATTTCAAGTCACTTTTAAATATTAACAATAAGAATCGTAAAAACTGTATTGTTTTACCTCTTGATGCGATATTAGCTACGACTATTACAAATGATTATTGAAAAAATTAAAGCCAAGGGTATGGAAATTTCTGTTCTAGAAGGAACGGATCGTTTGCAATACTTAATTGATATAGCAAATGAAGTTACTGAATTAGACAATCAATACAAAATCCATGATAACAAAATTGCTGGATGCGCGTCTAATCTTTGGGTGGTTGGTTCAAAACAATCTAACGATAGAATGCTCTATAAATTTGATGCTGATGCATTTATTACAAAAGGTACCGCAAAACTCGTCATTGACTTACTCAATAATGAGGAAGTTGCAGAAATTTCTAAACTAACTAAAGATGATTTTAAAAACCTTGGAATTTTAGAATTGCTCACAGCTCAACGACAGAGTGGCCTTTCTAACTTAATTGATACGCTTATATCAATCGCAAAAAAAAACTTAGCTTAATTTTTGTCTCTTTTGTAATTGGAAAAACCAAATAATCCCAATAGGATTAATGCAAACAGATAAATCCAGTCTTTGTCAGGCCTGTCCCTATTCTCTATCTTAAATTCACTAATAATATCTCCCTGCTCGAATCCGGCTTTTTTGGCAAGCCCGTTCCACTTGATTGTATCAACAATAACTAGTTTATTTTTGTCTGTGACTAGATTCAATCCAAAATCTTGAAGAGTATATTTCTTTTCAAAACTATTTTCTTTAATTAAGAATAGCTTGTAACGCTCACCGTAATCACTGTTTCTAGTCACTTTAAATCTTACCTCTTTGTCAAAATCTAATTGGACTGTTTGAGCCTGATAAACATCGAAATAATTATACTTCGGATACACTCTATTTAAGATGAACTCTGGTGCAAGAAAAGAAATAGAAATAAATAAAAAAATAATAATCTCATACCATCTCAATTTATTAAAAAACCAACCCTGAGTAGCTGAAGTGAAAATCAAAATTCCAATCAAGGAGGTAACAATAACTAATAATCCATGCCAAATATTTTCAATACCTATTAATAACAATTCATGGTTAAATAAAAAAACTATTGGTAGAATCGCAGTTCTCAAGCTGTACCAGAATGCTTGCATTCCAGTTCTCAGAGGATCTCCTCCCGAAATAGCTGCTGCAGCATAAGAAGCAAGTCCAACAGGAGGGGTGACATCCGCCATTAACCCAAAATAAAACACAAACAAATGAACCGCAATCAATGGAAAAATAAATCCTGAAGCGGCCCCTACCTCAACTAGTACCGCAGCCATCAATGAGGCAACCACTACATAATTAGCAGTAGTTGGTAGACCCATACCTAACAATAAACATAAGATTATAGTTAAAAATAATAAGATCACGATATTGTCTTTGGCAATAGATTCTATGACGATAATTAAATTAGTGCTTAAGCCAGTAGAGCCAACTGCTCCAACAATTATTCCGGCTGTTGCAATGGCAATACCAACACCAACCATATTTAAAGCACCTTTTTCAAAGCCAACTACTGTTTGATTAAACCAGGATTTTAAAGCAAGCAAATAATCAGATTCTTTAAAAAGCTTTTGAACTAAATTCACAAGTATCAAAGTTACAGTTGCATAAAAAATAGAATAAGAGGCTGTGTAACGTAAAAAAACCAACATATAAATTAAAACAAAAATAGGAATTAAAAAATGCAAACCGTCTAAAAAAGTTTTTTTCAAATTTGGAATTTCACTTTCTTCCATTCCTTTTAGGTTCATTTTCAATGCCTCTAAATGAGAAATATAAAATAAAGCTAAGTATGAAATAATTGCTGGAAGAAATGCATGTTTTACAATTTCAAAGTAAGTCACTCCTATAAAACTAGCCATTACAAAAGCAGCAGCACCCATAACGGGAGGCATTATTTGGCCGTTGACTGACGCAGATACTTCAATGGCTCCAGCTTTTTCTTTGGAAAAGCCAGATTTTTTCATAATAGGAATAGTAAAAGTTCCCGTAGTTACTGTATTTGCAATTGAAGAACCTGAGATTAATCCAGTTAATCCAGATCCAAGAATAGCTGCTTTTGCTGGACCTCCTCTCATTCTTCCGACCATTGAAAATGCTAAATCTAAAAAATATTTTCCTCCTCCAGCCGTTTCTAAAAGAGCGCCAAATAAAACAAATAAAAAAATAAAATCAACAGAAACACCAATGGGAATTCCAAAAATAGCTTCCTGATCAAACCATTGAAAGCCAACAAGACGTTTTAAAGATAATCCTCCATGAGAAATAATCTCAGGTGCATATCTTCCAAAGTAAGAAAATAATAAAAAACATACTGCAATAACGACTAAAGGAGTGCCAATAGCTCTTCTTGTAGCCTCTAATAAAATAAGGATTCCAATGCTACCAATAATAATTTCTAATGGAATAGAAAAACTTGCGATATCAACTTTTAAAAGAACTCCCCCTCTTGCAATAAGCTGGTCATAAAAAAAATAAATATATAAACAACAAAAAGCTGCTGTAATGCTAATTATAATATCAAAGAATGAAATTTTTTTACCTCTAGCAAAAGGGTAAATTAAGAATGTTAAGGTTAGGGCAAATCCCAAATGTATAGCTCTTGCTGGTAGACCTTTAAACATTCCAAAATCGAACATGAATGGAAAAGGTGATGCATACCAAAGCTGAAATAAAGACCAAATGATTGCAAGAGCACTTACAATTTTTAAATGCGTTCCAGTCAAATTTCTCGTAGGAGATAAATCTTCCTGGATCTTACTTTCTACATTTTTTTTTATATTTAAAACCATTGTGAAAATACTGGGCTATAAAAAAAAGGCCCAACTAAAAAGCGGGCCTTTTTAATTTAGTTTAAAAACTAGATTACATTAACCCAGCTTCTTTGTAATATTTAATCGCACCAGGATGTAAAGGTGCAGACAAACCATCTTTGATCATATCTTTTTTACTTAAAAAAGAAAATGCAGGATGTTGTTTTTTGAAATCATCAAAGTTTTCAAAAACAGCTTTTGTCACCAAATATACTAACTCATCAGAAACATCAGCACTTGTTACTACTGTAGCTTTTACACCAAAAGTAGTCGCGTCTTTTTTCTGGTTAGAGTAAGTACCTTTTGGAATTACAGCTTGTGCATAGTAATCAGCTCCACTAATTAACTTTTTCACTTGCGATCCAGTTAAATTAATTGGGCTTGCTTTTGCAGCACAAGTAGCAGCTTGTTCCATTGCTCCATTTGGAAATCCAACTGAATAACCGAATGCATCAATTTTACCATCACATAAAGCTTTTACTTGCTCAGATGATGTTAGCTCTGTAGTTGTTTTGAAGTAACTATTGTTAACTCCCATTGCTTTCATTAGTTCTTCCATAGTTCCTCTTTGTCCAGAACCTGGGTTACCAATGTTAACTACTTTACCTTTTAGGCCTTTAAAGTTTTTAACTTTAGACTTTTTACTAGCCCAAATTTGAAAAGGCTCGTTGTGTACCGAAAATACAGCTCTTAATTTTCCGTATTTTTTTCCTTCCCATTTGCTAGATCCATTTACAGCATGATACTGCCAATCAGACTGAGCTACACCAAATTGAAATTCACCTTCTTTAATTTGTCCAATATTGTAATTTGAACCACCAGTAGAGGGCGCTGTACATCTGTAAGCTTTATCACCACCTTTTTTTCTTCCGTGTTCTTTACTGATTGCAGATTTGTGCAACATTTTACAAATAGCGTTACCAGTTTGGAAATATACTCCAGTTGGTCCGCCTGTTCCTATAGTAAAAAATTCAGCTGACTTTGCCGTAGCCGTCAGTGATAAACTTAAAGCAAAAATACTGAAAGCTCCTACTACAGAAGATATTAGTTTTTTCATAATGTCCCCTTT
>JABAYK010000050.1:24520-26533 GCA_018609045.1 Flavobacteriales bacterium | reverse complement strand
CCAGTGTGGGGGATCACCCTCTCAGGCCCCCTACCTATCGTAGTCTTGGTGAGCCATTACCTCACCAACAAACTAATAGGACGCATGCCCATCTTCAACCACCGGAGTTTTAAATTCAATAACATGCGAAATTGAATTATTATGGGGTATTAATCAGGGTTTCCCCTGGCTATCCCCCTGTTGAAGGTAGGTTGCATACGCGTTACGCACCCGTGCGCCGGTCGTCAGCGAATTGCAAGCAATTCCTGCTACCCCTCGACTTGCATGTGTTAAGCCTGCCGCTAGCGTTCATCCTGAGCCAGGATCAAACTCTTCATTGTAAGAGTAAAATTTTAAGCTCTTGAGGTTCCCGCTCATCTCGAAATTAATCGAAATGATAACATTTATTTCTTATACGCAGATCCAATAATTCAAAGAACTTTAATATATACTTTATAGTATTTATTTCTGTTTTTGTAACCCGTTTCAAAACGGAGTGCAAATGTAGAAGTAATATTAACACTACAAAGCTTTTTAAAATTATTTTTTAAAACTTTTATTTTAAAAAAATTAAGAACTCTTTCCATCATCATTTGAATTAAAATTCTCTTGATGAGCCGTTTCAGAAACGGAGTGCAAATTTAGAAACAAATTCAACACCGCAAAGACTTTTAAATTAATTTTTTAAAAACTTTTACTTTTTAAAACAAAGAACTTTTTTCATCATCATTTGAATTAAAATTCTCTTGATAAGCCGCTTTAAAAACGGAGTGCAAAAGTAGAAGTAATTTTCATTCTACAAAGCTTTTTTTAGTATTTTATTTTCGCTTTTCTGTTTATCAAAGAACGTCTTTTGAAAAGCGGATGCAAATATAGATTTAATCTTATTACATCCAAGCATTCCTCAAAAAAAAACAAATATTTATTTTATTTAGGGGGTATTTACAGATACAGGAATCACCTTTCCCTTATAAACACTAGGTTTTTGAGAAATGAAATTTAAAAAATAATTTGCCATTTCTTTAGGAGATATTGGAGCTTGGTATCCTGGAAAGGCTTCCTCTAGCATTTCTGTTTGAACAGAACCTAGGCATAAGCAATTAAAATTAACTGAAGTTTCTTTAAATTCTTCTGCTAAACATTCTGTTAATACGGCTAAGGCTCCTTTGGTTGAACTATATATACTTAAACCAGGAAATTTAACTGAACCTTGATACCCCCCCATACTTCCAATATTTAATATATGACCATCTGAAAATACCAAATCGATAAATGTTTTTACGATATTAACAGGTGCAACAAAATTTACATTAATCATTTCATAAATTTCTTCTTGACTTATTTCTAAAAATGGTTTGTTCACCAAATAACCTGCATTATTAATAATAGAATCTAACTTTATACTTTTATTTATTAAGTCATTTTTTATGACCAACACATCGTTTAAATTAGAAATGTCTCCTTTATAAATATGTAGGTTTTTATTTTCTATAGTATTTAATGAGGAGGTATTTCTTGAAATAGCAATTACATTATGATTATGGTTTAGTGCTACTTTTACAAATTCAAATCCTATTCCTCTTGAGCAACCTGTTATTAAAATTGTTTTCATTTAGAGTTTTGACTTTTTGTTTGAGTTTATTTCTTGTTCAGCAAACCTGCTTTGGCCAAGCCGAAGATACAAAGGAAGCCAAACAAATAAAATCTGACAAGTTCTTTACTGGTGGAAACTTTGGTTTGCAGTTTGGCAGTTTAACTTTAATAAATCTTTCCCCCCTTTTAGGGTATAATGTATCTGAGAAGTTCAAAGCAGGTGTTGGAGGTACCTATATATATTTAAATGATAATTCTAATCTTGGAGGATACACGGCAAATACATACGGAGGAAGAGTATTTGTTAGGTATCAATTTATTGAGAGTCTATTTGGACACGCCGAATATGAGGTTTTAAATGGAAATTGGTTTATAGGTGAACCAAGAAGAAATGTTACAAGTATTTTTATTGGTGGAGGATTTGCTCAACCATTGGGAAAA
>JABAYK010000050.1:19675-24510 GCA_018609045.1 Flavobacteriales bacterium | reverse complement strand
TCATCTAGTGGTTTGCTCGAAGTACCTAGCTTTAAAAAAGGCACAATTAATATTCTGCTACTCTATAATATTAACGATGGCATATTTAGTCCATACTCTTCCAACCCTATATTTAGGGTTGGGTATAACCTCAATATTTTTTAATTCAGGATAATTTTTTCTAATGAGTTATTATATGTTTCTTTTAAGCCTTTGATACTCCCTATAGAGTTACCATCAACAATAGCTACTGAACCAATAACAGAACCTATCAATTCAAATATCTGGTTATTGTTATTGCAGTATTGCTTAAATGAATCGAAGTTGTTTTTAGAAACACTTAGCACAACTCTACCTTGCGCCTCTCCAAAAAGAAATGCATCTCTTCTTATACCATTTTTGGTTTGAATAGAAAAGCCAATATTATTTACGTAACTAGATTCTAGTAAGGTAATCATTAAACCCCCATCAGCACAATCGTGAGCTGAGTTGATTAAACCTGCCTTTATTAGCTTTTGCAAAGTATCCTGCATGTGATATTCCTCATCCATATTAAAATATGGAGCAGGGGAAAGTTCTACTTGATGGAAACTTCTTAAATATTCTGAGGAGTTAATATCGTTCTTTGATTCTCCTAAAAGAATTATGTGATCTCCTTCATTTTCGAATCCTAAGGGTGTAATATTTGATTTATCGTTTACCAATCCAATCATTCCTATTGTTGGTGTTGGCAATACTGGAACGTCACCATCTTTTGTAACTGTTTGGTTATAAAAACTAACATTCCCTCCTGTTACTGGTGTATTAAATTTCTCACATGCTTCACCCATTCCTTTTATGGCCATAACAAACTGCCAATAAGCTTCTGGGTTGTATGGATTACCGAAATTACAACAGTTGGTAACTGCAGAGGGCTCACCTCCTGAACAAACAATATTTCTTGCAGCTTCTGCCACAGCTATTGAACAACCTACTTGAGGATCTGTGTGAACATACCTAGCATTGCAATCAACTGTAACTGCAATTGCCTTATTTGAGTCTTTGATATTTACAATACCTGCATCTGAAGGATTGTTGGTTGACATATTTATTGTACCTACCATAGAGTCATATTGTTTTATGATCCATTTTTTGGAGGCAATATTTGGTTGAGCAACCATAAATTCGGTTACTGCTTTTAAATCTTCTGGCTCTTTGATAGAGTCTATGGTAAACGATTTTGCTTTTTGGTGATAGGCAGGCTCTCTGTATTCTCTATCGTAAACTGGAGCACCACCGCCTAATACTAAAGTATCTGCAGGAAGTTCAGCTACCAACTCATCTTTTGCGAAGTATCTTAACGTATTTCCTTTGGTTACCACTCCTATTTGAACACAATTCAAGTCCCATTTATCAAAAATTTCAGTTACTTGGTTTTCAAAACCTTTTTTTACCACAACTAACATCCTTTCTTGTGATTCGGATAATAATATTTCGAATGGAAGCATTCCTTCTTGTCTAGTAGGAACTAAATCTAAGTTGATATCCATTCCTACTCCACCCTTTTCACTCATTTCTGAAGTAGAACAGGTAATTCCTGCAGCTCCCATATCCTGCATTCCAATAATATAGTCTTTGCCTGCAAGCTCTAAAGATGCTTCTAAAAGTAATTTCTCTTGAAATGGATCGCCAACTTGAACAGCAGGTAAATCATCCATTGAAGTTTCTGATAAATCTCCTGAAGCAAAAGTTGCACCGTGAATTCCGTCTTTACCCGTAGAAGAACCTACAATAAATACTGGGTTTCCTTCTCCAAAAGCAATAGCAGAAATAGTTTTACCTTTATCTACAATTCCAACAGACATTGCATTAACTAGTGGATTTGTATTGTAAGATTTATCAAAAAATACCTCTCCACCTAAAACGGGCACTCCAAATGAGTTTCCATAATCGCCAATACCTTTTACCACTCCTTTTAGTAGCCATTTGGTTTTTTCTAAAGAAGGATCTCCAAACCTTAAGGAGTTTAACTGGGCAACTGGTCTAGCGCCCATGGTAAAAATATCCCTATTTATTCCTCCTACTCCTGTAGCTGCGCCTTGATAAGGCTCAATGGCTGAGGGATGATTGTGAGATTCAATCTTAAATGCACAAGCCAAACCATCGCCAATATCAACTAAGCCTGCATTTTCTTCACCTGCTTCGGCTAGTAAATGTGGGCCAGTTCTAGGAAGTGTTTTAAGGTATTTGATGGAGTTTTTGTAAGAACAATGCTCAGACCACATTACTGCATAAATACTTAGCTCAGTAAAGTTTGGTTCTCTACCTTCTAAATGTTCAACAATTTTATGATACTCTTCTTCTAAAATACCTAGTTTTTTTGCTACTTCTATATTTGGCTCGTTTGAACTCATTTTTTTATACTTTGGGCAAAAGTAGAAATAGGTTGGCATTTGGTTGATTAATAACCCACTTTATTTAGTAAAATTGATAACACGTTTTTCACATCTTTAAATGACTGTTTTTGGCCTTCTTTTATTTTTCTCTTTTTGGGTAATCTACAAATCACCATTTTTTCTTCTAAGTAATCGAAAATATGTTGCTTTTTTGGGTTGGATTGTTTCAATTTTTGGTGGTATTGCAGTTTGGTACATATATAGTAAGGTATACCAAATTGAAAGAGTAAATGCTGATACTTTTAAATTTTTTGACGATGCCCTAATTATTGGGTCATATTTTAAAGACTACCCTATTGATGTATTAAAAATATTTTTTGGATTTTATAGTATCGAAAATGAAACTACTTATTTAATTCTAGAAAAAACAACTCATTGGTTTAGGCCATTTCACTTTGGTGAGTTTAATGACAATCAAATTGTAATAAGACTGAATTTATTGATTTTAGGATTAAGTGGAGGCTTTTATTTTTCGCATTTACTTATTTTCAATTTCTTGGGATTTGTTGGAGTTTGGTTTTTAATTAAAATTCTTTCTAAACATGTATTATTAATTAATCCTTATTTATGGGGACTTGTTTTTATGGTTCCAAATGCTTGGCTATGGAACTCTGGAGTATTGAAAGAGCCAATTTTAATTTTCTTTTTGGGTTTATTCTTATTCGGATATTGGAATAAGTTTAATCATTCAATATTAAAACCTGTAATTCTAATTGCAGCGGTTTGGGGGTTACTAATGATAAAAGCTTATGTTTTGCTTTGTTTATTTCCCGGACTATTATTAATAACCATTTTTAAAAAATACAATTTTTGGCATAAAGCAATTGTATTATATGGTGTAGGTATTTTGTTTTTAATCGCAGGTTTCTTTTTTTTAAGCATAAATCCATCGCAAGTAATTGCACAAAAACAAATAGACTTTAATAATGTAGCGCGACTTTCTGAAGCAAACAGTTATTTCGAGACATTTAAACTTGAACCAAATCCAATGAGTCTAATTTTTAATTCTCCTATGGCAATGGTAAATAGCATTTTTAGGCCCTTTATTTGGAATTCAAATTCCATTTTCATGCTAATTTCTTCTTTAGAGAATTTTGGCTTGTTTATTCTTTTGATATTTTCATTGAAAAAGTTGAAAAAAGAATCTTTGTTTTTAAATCAATACAAAAACCTAATCTTAATTTTCACCATAAACTTATATGTTTTAATTGGGTTAACTACAACTGTTAGCGGAGCTTTAGTGAGGTATAAAATACCAGCTACAATATTGCTTACATTACTAATTATTATGATTTTATTCGAACAAAAGAACTCAAACAATGAAAAGGCTTTATCCTAGTTTATTTCTATTCATCTTTTTGGGATGTATAAAATCTGAAAAAGCCGACTTAGTTGTGCACAACGCAAACATTTACACCTTTAATCAGCAAGATGAAATATTTGAGGCAATGGCAATTGCTGATGGAAAAATAATTGAATTAGGAACTGAGCACCAAATAATGAATAGGTATTTAGCCACAGAGTATTTTGATGCTAAAAAGAAAATAGTTCTCCCGGCATTTTCTGATCCTGGAATTTTATTAGATACCAATTTAAGTTTTGGTTTTACCGATGGGCTTACTTTTTCGAATAACCCAAATTCAAATCTTCAAAAAGTTTTAAAAGTTAATCTTACCAATTTTGATTCTTTAAAACAAAACTTAATTGACGATGAAATATTTGGAATTTACTTAGATACAATGAATTTAAAGTTAACTTCAGCAGAAGCTGAAGAATCTTTTTTCATGATGCTTGAATTTTTAAAATCTCAAAACTTAGTTTTTTGTATTGAAGCAAAAACAATAAATAAATATCCAATTACTATAGATTTAATATCTCAAGTATTAAAAGGCTATAATGATTTTAGGTGGAGGATTGAAAATGCTCATTTACTCAATCCTGAATTTTTACCTTTATTAAAAGGTATAAACCTAATTCCGATTATTCCTATTGATGAAAAAAAGAATAACTTACCAATAATTTCATCCATAAAAGCAAATACGGGTATATTAGGGTTTGGAAATTATTCGCCTAATGCTATATATATGGTAAATTCAAAAAATAATTTAATTAATCAATCAAGGGAAAACGCTTTGGTTTTAAAAAAAGAAAATCAGATTGGAATCCTCGAAAAAGGCTTAAATGCAAATTTTATCATTTATAAATCAAATCCATTCGATACTGCAAATAATAAAATAGATAAAACTAACTACATTTTTTTTATTTTAGGCACTGAAAAAAATAACCTCTACCCCACCAATTAAATTTAAACTACTTAATTATGGAAATGAAAGACGTAACTAGGATTTTTGATGTTGTATATTATCAGCAAGCAAATTTTCCTAAAAAAGATGCATTAACTGCAAAAATTAATGGTGAGTG
>JABAYK010000050.1:9932-19665 GCA_018609045.1 Flavobacteriales bacterium | reverse complement strand
GGTTCCTACTTCTACAGAAAAATATATTGAAAACGCAAATTTAGCGAGTAAAGGCTTGTTAAAACTTGGCATAAAACCAGGCGACAAAGTTGCTATGATTTCTAACAACAGACCAGAGTGGTGTATGATGGATGTAGGCATTGCCCAAATTGGTGCCATCAATGTTCCTGTTTATCCCACAATTTCTGAAGCAGATTATAAATTTATTTTTAACGATGCTGAAGTAAAACTCTGTTTTGTTTCTGATGAAGAAATATTAGGAAAAGTAAATCAAATTAAATCTGAAGTTCCATCGCTAGAAGGAGTTTATACTTTTAATGATATTAAGAACGAAAAACATTGGAGTGAAGTAACAAAATTAGGTGCAGATGGAGATGATGAAGAAGTTCAAAAACTTAAGGATGCTGTTAACCCGAAAGATCTTGCTACATTAATATATACTTCAGGAACCACCGGGGTGCCGAAAGGGGTTATGCTATCTCACGAAAATATTGTTGTTAACGCATTGTCTTGTATCGAAAGACTTCCAGTTGATGCAACTGCCAAGTCTTTAAGTTTTTTGCCAGTTTGCCATATTTATGAAAGAATGCTTTTGTATTTATATGCTGTTACTGGCGTTTCGGTATATTTTGCTGAAAGTATGGAAACCATTGGAGACAACTTACGCGAAGTAAAACCTCAAGTTTTTACAGCGGTGCCTAGATTACTCGAAAAAGTATACGATAAAATTGTTGCCAAAGGAGCCGATTTAACTGGAATTAAAAGGTCGCTGTTTTTTTGGGCCTTAGAGCTTGGCCAAAAATATGAGCCTTATGGGGCGAATGGTGCTTGGTACGAATTTCAATTAGGCATTGCTCGAAAATTAATTTTCTCGAAATGGAAAGAAGCACTTGGTGGAAATGTATTGGCAGTGGCCTCGGGTAGTGCAGCTTTACAACCAAGATTAGCTAGAGTATTTTTAGCAGCTGGCATTCCTGTAATGGAAGGTTACGGCTTAACAGAAACCTCTCCAGTAATTACAGTTAACGAAGGCGATAACCAAGGTACTATGATTGGCAGTGTTGGCCGTGTAATAAAAAATGCTGAAGTAAAAATTGCTGAAGACGGAGAAATTCTTACCAAAGGGCCTTGTGTTATGATGGGATATTACAAAAGACCAGATTTAACCAAAGAGGTAATTGATGAAGACGGTTGGTTTCATACAGGAGACATTGGAGAGTTTTGTGGAAAGGATAATTCCTTTTTAAGAATTACCGACCGTAAAAAAGAAATGTTTAAAACATCTGGGGGAAAATATATTGCACCACAATTAATGGAGAATAAATTCAAAGAATCGAGATTTATTGAGCAGATTATGGTTATTGGCGAGAGCCAAAAACACCCTGCTGCTTTGGTTGTACCTGCATTTGAATTTATGATGGAATGGTGCAAAAGAAAAGGATATGGATGCAGTAGTAATGCGGAAATGATTGAAAATCCTAAAGTAATTGCAAGAATTCAAGAAGATATTGATGAATACAACAAAGGCTTTGGAAGTTGGGAGCAGATAAAAAAGTTTGAATTAATTGACCATGTTTGGGGAATTGATACAGGTGAACTTACGCCTACCCTAAAACTTAAACGCAAACAGATTAAAGCAAAATACCAACATTTAATCGATAAAATTTACGGAAACTAATGGTGGTATTATTTTTACGCCATGAAAAAAATATTTTTGATTTTGAATTTAGCATTGGCCCTCTCGGCCAATGCTTATTTTCAGCAAGATGTTAACTATAAAATAAGTGTAGTTTTAAATGACCAAAACCACACACTTTCTGCATTCGAATCAATAGAATACTCCAATAACTCGCATCAAACTCTCAATTACATTTGGTTTCATGTTTGGCCAAATGCATACAAAAACAACAATACAGCTTTAGCTAATCAGTTTTTAAAATTAGGCAAAACCGATTTCTACTTTTCCAAACCAGAAGAAAGAGGCTTTATCGACTCATTAGATTTTAAGGTAAATAACCAGACAATTGCTTGGGAATATCATCCTGAGCATATTGATATTGTCAAATTAAATTTAACAGAACCTTTAAAGTCGGGAGAAAAAATAACCATTACTACTCCTTTTAAAGTAAAAATTCCGATTGGTAAGTTTTCAAGACTTGGTCATATAAAACAGCAATACCAAATTACGCAGTGGTATCCAAAGCCAGCAGTTTTCGATAAAAATGGTTGGCATCCTATCCCCTATTTAAACCAAGGTGAGTTTTACTCAGAATTTGGAAGCTTTGAAGTAAAGATTACCTTACCTGAAAATTATGTAGTCGGCGCAACTGGAGATTTGCAGGAAGCTTCTGAAATAGTTTGGTTAGACTCCCTAGCAAGAAAAACAAAATATATTACAGAGTTTCCGGAAGACAATAGTTTCCCCCCATCCTCAAAAAAACTAAAAACATTAACCTTCAAACAATCGCAAGTTCATGATTTTGCTTGGTTTGCTGATAAAAGATATAATGTTCTAAAAGGCAGTGTGAAACTTCCAAACTCCGAAAAGGAAGTAACTACTTGGGTAATGTTTACCAATCAGTATGCTGAATTTTGGACCAAATCAATTCTATATGTAAATGATGCTGTATATTATTATAGTAAATGGAATGGTGACTACCCTTACAATCATGCAACTGCAGTTGATGGAGCATTAAGTGCAGGTTCAGGAATGGAATACCCAAATATTACAGTTATTGGAAGACCTGGAACTGATAAGTTACTTGAAAATGTAATTATGCATGAAGTTGGGCACAATTGGTTTTATGGCATTTTAGGCTCAAACGAAAGAGAGTTTCCTTGGCTAGATGAGGGATTGAATACCTACAATGAAATTAGGTATATGAATTTGAAGTTTCCGGCTGAGCAAAACACAAATAAAATTTTTGAAATTGCAGGATTTGACAAAACTGACCATTTTGACAACAATATGTTAGGCTATTTATTTGCTGCACGCCTAAATTCAGACCAGCCAATTAATACAAACTCTGAAGATATGAGAGGTATAAATTATGGTTTTATCACTTATTTTAAATCTGGAGCTGTATTTACCTACTTAAGAAATATTTATGGTGATGAAAAAATGGATGCCGCCATGAAAAGCTATTATGAAAAATGGAAGTTTAAGCATCCGTATCCTGAAGATTTACAAATAAGTTTAGAAACAAGTTTGCAAACTAGTTTAGATTGGTTTTTTGATGGTTTGATAAATTCAAAAGAAAAAGTTGATTACAAATACATAAGAAGCAGAAAAACCGAAACAGGAAAAGATATTTTAGTGAAAAACCTTGGTGGGATAAACGCCCCATTTTATCTAGTTGGTTCAGATTCAACTAAAAAATTAATTCCAGGTTTTGAGGGTAAAGAATGGATTTCAACAAAAAATAAAGAAGCAAACTATACAGTAGGAACCCGTTATTTACCTGATGCTTATCCTTTAAACAACAGCAGCAATTTTGATAAAGGTTATGAATTAAAGTTTTTATCTTCTGCAGAAAACTCTAACTTAAGGCAATTGTATTTTATGCCAATTATTGGGTGGAATAATACAAATAAAACCATGCTTGGTTTGGCTCTCCATAATATTGGGGTTCCTAATAAAAAATTCGAATATTTATTTATGCCAATGCAAAGCATAGCTGGTAAAAGCCAAAATAACATGGCTGAATTTTTACTTGGCTCTGCCGAAATGAATTACAGGATATTTCCAAAAAATACTTTTAGGCAAATTTTAATTCGCACAGCTTACCAAAGTTATGGACTTCCTGCTGCTGGAAGATTTACCTCCAGTGGTTTTACAACTTGGAAAAACTCAGTGAACTTTAAAATAGAGCCAAAAAAACCGAACGGAAGTTTAAGTCAAGAATTTTCATTATCCAGTATTTATGTTGCAGAGTCTATTTCTGGAATAATTGGAAGTGAAGTAATTGGTTTTGAAGCCGAAAATCACTTTTTAGTAGGTGAATACATTATTAAAAATGATAAAACCATAAATGAAATTTTAGGCAATGCCAATATTGAATTGAATAAAGACTTTTTAAGAGTTGGTATTAGCGGAGAAATAAAACATTTATATGCTAAAAAAGGATATGTAAATATTAGAGGATTTTTGGGGGCTTTTGCTTTTAACAATACAATAAGCCCAAGATATAATTGGCGTATGGATGGGCAAACTGGTTTTTATGATTACACTTATTCAGAAATATTTCCTGATAGAGGAGGAAATAATTCAGCTTTTCAAAATCAGTTTATCGAAAACCATGGTGGGTTTAAAGTTCCTACAGCACTCGGACAATCAAATTCTTGGTTGGCATCTTCTAATTTAAAAGTAAAACTTCCTATTGGTTTGCCAATTGGTGTATTTGCTGATGCAGGAATTTACCCTTCATTTAACTCAACTGATTTTTTATACGATGCAGGAATTTACTTTCCTTTAATCAATAATTTCTTTTCAGTTTACATGCCGCTTAACTACTCCACCTCAATCGAAAATTATTTAAACCTAAATAATATTGATTTTGCTGAAAGAATAAGATTTACCATTTCAATAAACTCATTGAATGTTGTGAAACTTAGGGAGAAAATTAATCTATTTTGAGATTTTTAAAATAAGGTCTTTTAACCTATTGCAATAACCCCACTCATTGTCATACCAGCCAACAACCTTAACCATTTTACCAATGGATGAGGTTAATTCTGAATCGAAAATACACGAGTGAGAATTCCCTATAATGTCTATTGAAACCAATGGAAGATTGGTATATTCTAAAATTCCTTTCAACCTTCCTTCGGCTTCTTGCATAAACAAACTATTTATTTCTTCAATACTTGCTTTTTCTTTAACAACGCAAGATAAATCTGTTAAAGAGCCATCAGGAACTGGAACTCTAATTCCGCAACCACCAATAACCTCGTTTAAATCGGGAAAAATTTTTGTTAATGCTTTGGCGGCGCCAGTTGTTGTTGGTACAATAGACTGGGTAGCAGCACGAGCCCTTCTTAAGTCGTGGTGGTAAGTATCATGTAATTTTTGATCGGTAGTAAATGAGTGAACTGTTGTAATATAAGCTGACTCAATTACCAAGTTTTTGTGCAAAATATCTATTAATGGTGCGGCAGAGTTTGTTGTGCAAGATGCATTCGAAACAATTAATTCGTTTCCATCTAACAAATTATCGTTAATGCCAAGTACAATTGTTTTGATTGAATCATCTTCAGGTGGAGCAGAAACAATTACTTTTTTTGCTCCTGCCAATAAATGAGCTTCAGCCTTTTTGTAGGTTTTAAATTTTCCGGTACATTCAATTACAATATCAACTTGGTGCTTTTTCCATGGTATTTCTGTGGGATTTTTAAAGGAAAAAACTTCTACAAATTTTTCATCAATCGAAATACCATTTTCTTCAGGTAAAATTTCGTTCTCTAATTTTCCATGAACAGAATCATATTTTAGTAAATGTGCAATTGAAATATTATTGGCCAACTCATTAATGGCCACAACCTCAATATTTTTTTGTTGCAGTAAAACCCTTGTAAGAACCCTACCTATTCTGCCAAACCCATTTATTCCAACTTTTATCATCTTGCAAAATAACCATAAAAAAACCCCGATATAAAAATACCGGGGTTTAAAAAAATCATGTTTTAGTATTAGTTTTTAATAAACTTCGCTACTTGCGTATTTCCATTAATAGAAGCTTTTACAAAATAGATTCCGTTTGAAAGCTCACTTACTGGAATTTCAATTCTGTTTTGACCTTTCGCTAATTGTCTATTGGTTATTTGTTTTACCACTTTTCCAGAAATATCAATAACATTAACATTGGCCAAACTATTAGCAGAAACATCAATATTTAAATTTGCTGTTAAAGAAACCGGATTAGGATAAATCAACAAATCGGCAGAAAAATCAGAATTAAAATCTAATGGAGCTAATTCGTTGGTTCCAACCAAAGCTGAAGAAGACCAAATACCATTTCCAAAAGTTCCTAAGTAATATACCTCATTGTTTACAGCTTTATCAAAACTCAAATATTGTTGTCTTACATCGTAAACAGGTGGGGGCGTACCATCAAACACGCTATTCTCATCTGCCCACTCCACATTATTGGCAAAAACATTAGTAGTAGAGTAAACACCAAATGCGGTTCCTAACATTACAATACTAGGATCTCTAACATCAAACTCCGCATCAAAAACTGGCATCGGAGGTAAATCACCTTGCTTAGAAATATTGTTTGCTGTTGCTACATTAGTTGCAGAAACAGCATTATCTATCATATGAACCCATTTGTTATTAGGACTTGAGCCATTCCAACCTCCAACTGTAATTAAAATAACTTCAGGGTTATCAGGATGCAAAGCCATACCTGTTACACCGCCTAATGGCGAACTGAAAATTTGGTTAATATCGGTAATTAAATTAATTCTGTTTTGCTCTACCGCTCCATTTTGGGTAACTACTTTTCTCCTGTACAATTCATTTAAATTATCAACTCTGTAAACTCTTCCATTTGAAGTTCCAACAAATAAAGAGTTTCCATCAGGAGTAAACTCAAAACAAGTTGGCACACCTCCTGAATATCCAGAAGCAATTGGAACTGAACCTGAACCATTTGCTGTAATATTTAACCACTCTACATCTTCTGATGCATTTAAAACTCCTCTAGCTATTGCAACACCTCCAGATCCATTTGTTAAAGAATTTGAACCTAAAGCAAAAGCCATTAAGGATTGAACAGGATCTTGAATTTTTATGGAAGTACCAGGTTCTAAGTTTTGAGTAACCGTGTAAGTAAACGGAAGTTCATCTGTATTACTTCTCAACTCTAATATATCTCCTGTTTCGTATCTAGCAGCAAAATAGGCATAAATAGGCGAGTTTACTGCAGGAGGATTATTGAAGTTAACTGTAAATTCTCCTGTAGTCAAATTAACAGTACCTGAGCCAGCTCCGGTTAAAACTCCATCTCCATCAAAATCATCTATTTGATCTGCACCTGAAATAAAATGAACTGTATTGTATACTATTTTTGCTGCTGGTTGTGGATGAATTAATGTACCTGTGTATGTTTTTTTAGCACCTGAACCAATTCCAACTCCAATTCTAATAGTATCTACACTAAACTCAACGCTATCTTCACTTGAAATGTCGTTGTCAGATTCCCACAATCTATGTACAGACCAAAATGGACCTGAACCACATAAATTTCCACAAATTCCTGCACCTGAATTGGATTCAATCTGAGATCTTCCTAAATTCCCGTTTTGGGCAGCAGTGAATTTCATATCAACCAAACTCGAAACCTCCACATCAAATCCATCTCCATTTAATATTCCTTGGTTAGTAATTCTCTGACCAAAATCTGGATTACCTGCCGAAAAATTTCCTGTTGGATCTAAACCAATAACTCCATTATCTTGAGTTCCGCCAGCTACATTACCTTGAGGAGTAGGAGCTATACCATAAAACTGTGTAGAATTGTAATCTCTATTTACATCAAAAAAAGTTACCCCTCTATCTAATGATTTAGTAACTCCACCATCCGAAAGAAAATATACTGTACTAGGGTTATTTTGATCCCAAACAATTTCATGAACATCGGCATGCACATAATAAGGGAAATAACCTCGGCTTTGAGAGGAAGACCTTGTCCAATTCCCATCGTATCTCCAAAGTTGAACAGCACCTAAAAAAAACCTATTCTCGTCAGCAGGGTCAGCAGTAAATGCCCAATCATACCATCCTTGACCACCTCCTAATGTACCATCTCTTTTTTCACCAGTTAAATCCCAGTTTGCACTGGTTGTTGGTGGCGGTGGATCAAGAACTTCGAATGAAACACCCTTATCTTTTGACAAATAAATATTTTCTAAAACCCCAAAAAAACTTCCACCATTTACTGTAGCTACATAAACATAGTTTGGGTTTGCTGCTGAAGTTGCAATTTTTTGCCTAATGTAGGAAGAAGAGTGAGAGGAGCTCTTATAAGAAGAACCATCAGTAGGATTATCTGAATAAACAAATCTACTTCTATAACCAACAAATAGTCTAGCATTATCACCAGAAAAAATAATATCAATACAATCTCCAGAATTAACAGCAGGGGGATCGAAAACAGGTTTTGTCCATGTTGCACCACCATCGGTTGTGAAGAACAAACCTGTATTTGTTGCCGCATAAATTGTACTTCCATTATTTGGATCTGCTGCCAAATCATTGATGTAAGACCAAGCCTGGTTTTGAGAGTTATTTATTATATCAGCAGGAACGGTGCTAGCTACCACATTCCAAGTTAAACCTCTGTCTGTAGATTTATACAAACCTGTACCAGGAAAATCTTCTCCTAAAGTAGATCCTGTGCCAAAATACATGTCTCCATTGGTTGCTTGTATGCCAGAAGTAATCATTACAGCCCCGCTTACATTTGAAACCTTTGTCCATCTAGTGCCACCATTGGTAGAACGGTATATGCCACCGGAAACACCTCCTGTAAGTAATAATTCATTATTGTCCTTATCAATAATCAAGGCTCGAGTTCTACCTCCCTGATTATTAGGTCCTAAAGATTGCCAATTCATTCCAATACTTCTTCCAGACTTTTTTCTTTTGGAAAGAGATTCTTGGTAGGCGTTATTTATTTCATGAAATTTAATTTCTCCAGTATTAATATCTCCATAAAGCCTTTTCATGATTTCGCTTCTGCCTTGAGCTGTAGCTCTTTCTTGTTCCATTTCAGAACTATCATATCTAGGATAATATGCTTGTTGCTTTTTATCTTCTTTTAATAGTCCTGCTGCAACAAAGCCTAGACCAACAATAAATACACTAATAATAAAAATTGATTGTATTCTTTTTCTCATATCAACGATGTTAATTTTTCGTATTCAAATAAACTAAAATATTGCCTTCATTCGGCATAAAATTTATCAAATGGTTGGTTTTTATTAAAAAAGGTGTTTTTCGGCATGGTATGATGACCTAACCAAAGGACCACTTTCTACATATCTAAAACCTTTGGAAAGCCCAATTTGTTTATACTTTGCAAAATTTTCTGGAGTAATGAATTCAACAACCGGTAAATGTTTTGGAGTTGGTTGTAAGTATTGCCCTAATGTTAAAATATCAGCATTTACAGCCCGTAAATCATCCATGGTTTCATAAATCTCTTCTTCTGTTTCGCCTAAACCAAGCATAACTCCAGATTTGGTTTTCATGCCACCCTTCTTCAACCTCCTTAAGGCTTCTAAACTTCTATCGTATTTTGCTTGAATTCTAACTTGTTTGGTTAGCCTTCTTACAGTTTCCAAATTATGAGAAACTATTTCGGGAGCAACATCAATAATATTTTGTAAGTTTTCCCATTTTCCTGCGAAATCAGGAATTAAGGTTTCTAATGTGGTTCCAGGTGAAATTCTTCTAACAGCATTAACTGTTTCAGCCCAAATTAAAGAGCCTCCATCTTTTAAATCATCTCTATCTACTGAGGTAATTACAGCATGCTTTACACCCATAATTTTTACAGATTTTGCAACTCTAACAGGCTCAAAAGGATCTAATGCATCTGGTCTGCCTGTAGCAACAGCACAGAATCCACAAGAACGAGTGCAAATGTTTCCTAAAATCATAAAAGTAGCTGTACCTTCTCCCCAACATTCTCCCATATTTGGGCAATTGCCACTTTCACAAATGGTA
>JABAYK010000050.1:5687-9922 GCA_018609045.1 Flavobacteriales bacterium | reverse complement strand
ATGGTATGCAATTTATGCTCAGAAACTAAATTTCTTACCTTTTTATAGCTTTCGCCAGTAGGTAACTTAACCCTTAACCATTTCGGTTTTTTTATAGATACTTTGTTTTCTATTTGTTCTTTATTCTCTAAAACGTTTTCCATTAAATTATTTTCTTCCCAAAATGTAAATTAATAAATAAGGTAAAAAATACCCTTCTATTTGTTTCAAATGCCATTATTGGCAATTCTTGAATAAATGCATCCACAGATACTCCAGTTTCAAAAGCTCTGTACAAAAGATCATCGGTAGCGTAATCAAAATTTAAAGCAAACTTGGCAGATAAACCAGGCCAAACTTTTGTTTCTTCGATACCTTTAAGAAATGGAGCTTTTCCAAAAATATTATCATAAGTATGCTTTTCGGGATTAAACTTTTCAGTTTTTGAAACTCCAAATCTAGAATTACCGTTAAAATCAGCAACTTCCAAGTAAATTGGTTTTAAAAACGCTGCGGTTGGTCCTCCAAAAATTATGTAACTTATTTGCACGCCTTTTTTTGCGTCTTTGGTAAACCAAATTTTTTGATAACCAATGCTTGGTCTCAAAAAAAAGGTAGAGTTAAGCTTGCCATAAACAAAGCCTCGGTTATCCTCTACATAAGGATTGTAACTTTTAAACTCTTTTGCATGCTTCAAATTAAGCAAGTCAACCGCAAAAATTCTTTTGGTATAACCTGTAAGACGGTCGCTTTTTCTAAAGTTTACGCCATAGCCATTAGTATGCATAAAAACACCACCATATAATTCTGATCTGTAAAAGAGTTTATTTCCTTCTGATGAAGAAGTATTATCAACCGTTTGAGCCTTCAAGCTTAGCTGAAAAGTTACCAAAGAAAGTAAGATTAATAATACTCGCATTTGTAGCACAAATATACCATAAACGTACAAAACCTTTGGTTTGTTTTGTATTCGGTTTATTATATTATTGATTGGATTTTTTCGGCAGAAATAGCACCGTGAGATGCATGATGAATTACCTTTTTGTTTTTCAAAACAATAACCTGAGGCGATTCGTGCCAAACATCCCATTGTTGGCTTATTTGATTTGAAATATTTCGGAATCTAATTAAATCTAAATAATATACAGGAGTTTCTTTTTCTTCAGCTTTCCATTCTTTTTCAAAACGTCTTTTTGCCATTGCACTAATGCCGCAACTTGTAGAGTGCTTAAATACTACAACAGCTTTAATTTGTTCAGATAGTGATAACTCTTCAATTTCAGATAATTGAGGCAAACTGGTTAAAGGTATCCAGTTTACGGCGTTTAAACTTTCGCCTGCTGATTCTCTGCTGAAGATACTTTTGAATATGCTGGACACTTCTCGTGACTTTTACATGAAACAGAACAGAACAATAAAGAAATTGCTACGATAGATAAGAAAATAATTTTTTTCATTTTTGAATTCCTAGGAAATAAGATTCAACAAAAATAGGTATTTAGATTTGTAGTTGCGTTTTGAAAATTGTACATAATAACAACTAATTGTTAAAATAGTATGCCAAATAGAGAAAACTTAGAAGTAAAAACCCCAAAAATTGACCAAAAATGGCTTACTGAGTTAAAGACGGAATTTGAAAGTGATTATTTTAATGAACTAAAACTTTTTTTACTCGATGAGAAAAAAAAGCATACTATTTACCCGAGAGGAGAAGACATTTTTAATGCTTACAACCTAACTCCTTTAAACCAAGTTAAGGTAGTAATAATTGGCCAAGACCCTTACCATGGCGAAAATCAAGCTCATGGATTATGTTTTTCGGTTAAGAAAGGAGTTAAACCTCCTCCCTCTTTAAAAAATATTTACAAAGAACTTAAAACTGATGTTGGCTTTACCGAACCTAACCATGGGGAATTAACCCGATGGGCTAATCAAGGAGTATTTTTGCTAAATGCTACGTTAACTGTTAGAAAATCTCAACCTGGCTCTCATCAAAAAAAAGGATGGGAAACTTTTACCAACGAAACCATAAAGGCAATTAGCAACAAAAAAAAGGGTGTTGTTTTCTTGTTATGGGGTAGGTTTGCCCAAGAAAAAGAAAAACTTATTGATGCTAAAAAACATCATATTTTAAAAGCTGCTCACCCCTCACCTTTTTCGGCATACAATGGTTTTTTTGGGTGCAAACACTTTTCTAAAACAAATTCGTTATTACAATCTCAAAATTTAACTCCCATAAACTGGAATCTTGAATAGGTTATTTTTTCTCTTTTTTAATCTTATTTATTTTTCAAGTGCTGGGCAATCTATAAAACTTGTTTTTAATGAAATCTCAAATCCTATTTCATTAGATTTAAAGCAAAGAATTGAAAATTCTATATCAGATTCAGTAAACTCTTTTGCTATAAAAGAAATATTGTACGAAAATGGATTTCTGGAGGCCGAAGTAAAAATTGATAAAACCTTAAAAAGTATATCAATAAACCAAGGCCCTCAATATTTTTGGCAAGATGTTAAGCTGGGAAACATCAAAAAAGAAGTTGGCCAAAAGCTCAATTTCTCTGAAAAGTTATTTAAAAATAAACCAGTAAATATTAAGCAAGTTTTTAAATGGCAAGAAAAGTTTTTAAGGTATTACGAAAACCATGGTTATCCATTTGCTAAAGTTAAGCTAGATACCATTAGTATAAATAACCAATTTATTAGTGCAACTTGGTATGCCGAATTAAACAAACAAATTTTCATCGACTCCATAAATATTATTAGTGATGAGCCTTTACCCAAATTTTATTTAACTAGTTATTCAGGAATAAAAAAAGGAAATCCTTATAACGAAAATGCAATTGCCCAAATTGAAACTAGAATAAAAGAAATACCTTTTGTGGTTTCTGCCCAACCTCATAAAGTTGTTTTTACCGACCAAAAAACCTTTTTGAATTTATATTTAAAAAAACAAAAAGCTAGCTCATTTAATGGCGTAGCAGGCTTTTTACCTGATGAAAATACTGGTGAAATTTTAATTACAGGAGATGCAAAGTTGGCCTTACAAAATGCTTTAGGGTCAGGTGAAATAATAAAACTTAATTGGAGAAAACTTCAAACCAACACCCAAGATTTAAATGCATTTGTTAATGTTCCTTATTTGTTTAATACACCTGTTGGTACTGAATTAGATTTAAAACTTTACAGAAGAGACACAACTTTTGCTGAACAAAATATTAAGCTTGGACTTCAATACGCTATCAACCAAGGAAATTTCTTCAAAGTTTTTATCGAGAATTACGCATCAAATCTAATATCAACTTCAATATTCCAAGATTTCACAACTCTACCTCCATTAATTGATGTTAGAAAAAGAAGCTATGGTATTGGTATTTCTGCTTTTAAACTAAACTACAAATTCAATCCTCGGTCTGGGTATTCCTACAATTTGAATGCCTCGGCAGGAACTAGGCAAGTAATTGAAAACATTAATCTCAACCCAATTATTTATGATTCGTTAGATTTAAAAACGAATCAGTTTAATTTATTTTTTGATGGTGAATACTTTTTTCCACTTTTCAAAAGAAGTACCCTAAAAATTGGCAACCAATCGAAATGGCTTATCAATAATCAAATATTTGCCAATGAGTTATTAAGAATAGGCGGTTTAAATACTTTGCGTGGATTTGATGAAGAATCCATTACAGCATCTGCCTACTCAATATTTACTACCGAATACCGAATTTTGTTAGAAGAAAACTCTTTTTTTTATTTCTTTAGCGATGTTGCTTTTTGGGAGCGAAATTTAAGAACTAGTTACGACAAAGATTTGCCTTTTGGATTTGGTACAGGAATTAGTTTTCAGACCAAAGCGGGTATTTTTACAGTAAATTATGCCTTGGGAAAACAAAGAAATAACCCCTTAGATTTGCGAGTTGCAAAAATTCACTTTGGATTTTTAAGTCTGTTTTAATGGAAGTATCACAATTGTTAATTGCCTTTTTACTTTTTGCCCTCTTGGTGATGGTTACCATCTTGTTGTTTAAAATTTCGAAATCGAAAACCAACAATGGGTTATTTGAGCAAGATAACTCTGCTATTCAGCAAGAAAATGGCAATTTAAAGGGTAAGTTAAATGCCATTGAAAATGAACTTGCGGAAAGCAAGAAACAAGTTCAAAATCTTCAAAACAAAAAAGAAGAACTTATTGCAGAAATGAATGTGGCCATTACCGAGAACGAAAATTTGCAAGAAAAACTTGACAACCAAAAAAC
>JABAYK010000050.1:0-5677 GCA_018609045.1 Flavobacteriales bacterium | reverse complement strand
AAAAAGAGTTTGAATTACTAGCCAATAAAATTTTAAAACAAAACGCCGAAGAGTTTTCAAAAACTAACTCTGAGAAAATATCTCATTTGCTAAATCCGTTAAAAGAAAAACTAGATGGTTTTGAAAAGCAAATACAAACTAAATACGATGCTCAATTAAAAGACACCGAGAGCCTCAAAACCCAAATTGAAAGTTTGGTAAACCTCAACACCAAATTATCGCTTGAAGCCGAAAATCTTACCAAAGCTCTAAAGGGTGATTCTAAAAAACAAGGCAATTGGGGTGAGTTTATTCTGGAGCGTATTTTAGAAATGTCGGGATTAAGAAAAGGCGAAGAGTATTTTACTCAATATAGCGACGAAAACAACGAGGGAAAAAGAATTCAGCCAGATGTAGTTATTCAGTTGCCCGAA
The DNA here is from genome assembly GCA_018609045.1 of Flavobacteriales bacterium. GTDB lineage: Bacteria > Bacteroidota > Bacteroidia > Flavobacteriales_G > Salibacteraceae > JAAZVO01. Next base: position 5,264 of record JABAYK010000050.1, on the reverse strand, counting down.
GAAAAACACATTATTATAGATTCTAAAGTTTCGTTAACAGATTACGAAAGGTATATTTCTTCAATTACTGATGAAGACCAAACCCTATTTTTAAAAGCCCACCTAAATTCAGTAAGAAATCACATAAAAGGATTAAGCGAAAAAAACTACCAAACTTCAAAAAATTTAACTGCGCCTGATTTTGTGTTGTTGTTTATTCCAATCGAGTCGTCATTTTCTTTGGCAATTTCTAACGATGCTGAACTTTTCAATTTTGCTTGGGACAAAAAAATAGTTTTGGTAAGTCCTGCCACACTTTTGGCAACTTTAAGAACAATAGCCAATATTTGGAAACAAGAAAGACAAAACAAAAACGCTTTGGTAATTGCAGACCAAGCCGGAAAATTGTACGATAAATTTGTTGGTTTTGTAGAAGACTTAACCAAAATTGAAAAAGGATTAAACTCTGCCAACAAAGCCTATGATGAAGCCATTAACAAACTTCAAACTGGCAGAGGGAATTTAATTAATCGGGTTGAAAACCTTAGAACACTAGGTGCAAAAGCCAATAAACAATTGCCTGAAGAATTTAGCGATTTTGAATCTTAAAATGCGGTTCATTTTAAACATATCATTAATAACTTTAATCGGACTTTTAGGAGCTTGTTCAGCCTCAAAAAAGTTAAGCACCTCTAACTTGGCTTTTATTTATCAAAACAGTCAAAACCAACTCGATGCCCAAGTTGGTATAAACCATATTAATGCTGTAATCTCTGAACTTCACTTCAGTATTAACTCAGATAAGCTGTTGTATGCTAAAAAAATAGACAACGAAAATTTTGTAGCAAGGGTAAAAGTTCATTATGAAATCTTCAACTCATTTGACGAAAACAAAATACTTGACAGTTCAAGTGTTTTTATTAGCGATACCAACAACCAAAAAGTAAACAAAATAATTTATGGTAAAACAGAAATTAAATTAGCCTATCCAGCAGATTACATTTTTAGAATAAGCATTATAGATTTAACCAGAAATACTTCAGACGAAAAACTTCTTTCTGTTACAAAGTCAGATTTTACAAACGCTCAAAACTTTTTTTTGTCTGATGCAGAAAACAACCTCCCAATTTTATCTCCCAACTTTAAAAAAGGTGATAAACTAAAAATTAATTACACCTACAAATCAATAGATAAACTGTTTGTTGAATATTTCTACCGCGATTTTGATTTGCCTCCTCCTCCTTTTTCAAACTCAGGTCAAAAAGCATTTGATTATGCTCCAGACAGTAGCTTTACCATCAACTTATCTGATAGTAGCTCAACACTTTTTACCATCGAAAAAGAAGGATTTTACTTTATTAAAACTGTAAAATCAAGTCAATCTGGTTTAACACTTTTCTGTTTCGAAAACTCATTTCCGAAAATAAAAAACCACGAAGACATGATTGAGCCTTTGCGCTACATCTGTTCCAACAAAGAGTTTCAAACCATTACATCAAATCCTAATGCGAAAAACGCAGTAAACGAGTTTTGGTTAAATATGGCAAAGCAACCCGAAATTGCTAAAATGCTCATCAAAAATTATTACCATCGAATAGAAGAATCAAATCAATTTTTCACCTCATATTTACAAGGATGGAAAACTGACAGAGGCATGATTTTCACCATTTTTGGAAGGCCAAATGTCATTTACAAAGATCAAAAAACAGAAACTTGGATTTATGGAGAAGAAAATACTCCCATGTCAATAAGCTTTTTATTTATTAAAGTTCAAAATCCATTTTCTGACAACGATTTTAGGCTTACTCGCTCGCCATTATTAAAAAACCCATGGTATAATATGGTTGATAATTGGAGAAAAGGTAAAATTGCAGATCAATATTAATATGAGAAGACCCTTACCCACCAATTTGGTTTACGGTTACCGTGCCATCGAAGAAGCTTTCGAAGCCAATAAAACCTTTGATAAACTTTTAATTTCAACTAGTTTACAAGGCGACACACAAGCCAAGTTTTTACAATTGTGTAAAGACCACAAAGCTCCTTTTCAAAAGGTTCCTAAAGAAAAGCTAAACAGAATTACCAATGCCAATCACCAAGGGCTAATCGGATTTATTTCTCCCATAGATTTTCATCCACTTGAAGAAATTGTTGCCCGTGTTTTTGAAGAAGGAAAACAACCATTTTTTATGGCTTTAGATGAAGTTAGCGATATTAGAAACTTTGGTGCTATTGCAAGAACTGCAAATTGTGCAGGGGTTGATGCTTTGATAATTCCTTTTAAAGGGTCTGCGGCTATTAACGAAGATGCCATAAAAACATCGGCCGGAGCGTTATTTCATATTCCTGTTTGTAAGGTAGATAGCATGAAAGTAGCCTTAAACTACCTGCAAATGAGCGGCGTAAAATTGGTTGGACTAACCGAAAAAACCGAAACATCTTTTTTCGATATAGATTTAAAGTCGCCTGTTTGTTTGGTAATGGGTTCTGAAGAAAAAGGATTATCGAGCAATAGTTTTAAGCAAATTGATGAATTGGGTAAATTACCCATGTTTGGCGAAGTAAGTTCTCTTAATGTTTCTGTTGCTGCAGGTATTGCCATTTACGAAACCTTAAAACAAAGAGCAAAATGAGTCGGAAGTTTGAGGTTTTTGGTTTGAGGTTTTTGATTTTTGGTTTTGGGTTTTTGACTTTTGGTTTTAATTCATTACAAGCTCAAATTCCAAATACAATAATTTCCAAATTAAATACTCCAAACGAACCAAGCATTGCTATGCATCCTCAAAACCCAAATATTCTTTGGGCTGGCACAAATCACAACAATGTTTATTATTCTAAAGATGGCGGCCAAACTTGGGAAACCGAATTTGCTGTTTCTAAATTTGGTTGTGGTGGAGACCCTGTGATGCATATCAACAAGAAAGGTGATTTGTTTTATTTCCATTTGTCAAATCCTCCACAAGGAAAATGGATTGACAGAATTGTAGCCCAACGAAGAAGCTCCTTTTCTCAAAATTGGGAGGTAGATACTTTTACAGGATTAACACCTCCTAAAAACCAAGACAAACATTGGGTTGCCGAAAATCCTATTAGCGGAAACCTTTATCTTACTTGGACTCAATTTGATGTATACGGTTCTAAGAGTGAAAAAGACTTTACCAATATTATGTTCTCTAAATCTACCGATGATGGAGCAACTTGGAGCAAAGCAAAAGATATTTCGGCATTTGCAGGCGATTGTATTGATGATGATAATACTGTAGAAGGCGCTGTGCCTGCAGCCGATAAAAACGGAAACCTTTTTGTTACTTGGGCAGGACCTAAAGGTTTAGTTTTTCAAAAATCAACAGACGATGGCGCAAGTTGGTTTACTGAGGAAAAAATTCTTGAGGAGATTCCCGGAGGTTGGAATTATGATGTGGAAGGAATTTACAGAAGTAATGGAATGCCGATTACTGCAATTGATAATAGCAACTCTAATTTTTCGGGTTCGGTATATGTTTCGTGGAGTGATGAAAGAAACGGAACAACCAATAAAGATGTTTTTATAAAATATAGCCGAGACCAAGGCCAAACATGGAGCGAAACCAAAAAGATAAATAATGACCCAACCCAAAACGAACAGTTTTTAAGTTGGCTCACCATCGACCAAACCACAGGTTTTATATATGCTGTATTTTATGACAGAAGAAACCATTACGATACCAAAACAGATGTTTTTTTGGCTGTTTCTAAAAATGGAGGAGAGACTTTCGAAAACTTTGAAATAAGTGAATCTTATTTTGAACCGAACAAAGAAGTGTTTTTTGGAGATTACACCAATATTGCTGCAACCAAGGGAGTTGCTCAAGCCATTTGGACAAGGTTAGACAACAAAGATTTATCACTAATTACTGCCAGAATAGAATTAAATAAACTTCCAAAAAAATCTGGATTCAATGTAACTTCAAGTAGTGATTATTTAATTGTTGCAAAAAATCAAAATGGTGAAACCATTTCAACTCTAGCCGAAAAAGTATCATTAAATAAAGGTCTTTACAGTTTGCAAGAATTAAATGTTAAAACAAATTTATCCCCTGGATTGTACTATTTAGAGTTACAGTTGCTCAGCGATAAATCAATTATTGATAGATTATCTATAAAAGTAGAATAGCATGAAACCACTCGTAGGAATTATCATGGGAAGTACCTCAGACTTACCCATTATGCAAGATGCAGCAGATGTACTAAAAGAACTTGGTGTTGAGTTCGAAATTGATATTGTTTCGGCACACCGAACACCAGAAAAAATGTTCGATTATGCCAAAAATGCCGCAAAGCGTGGCTTAAAAGTTATCATAGCAGGAGCTGGCGGTGCCGCTCATTTACCGGGCATGACAGCAAGTCTTACTCCTTTGCCTGTAATTGGTGTTCCTGTAAAATCTCGAAACTCTATTGATGGTTGGGATTCTGTTTTATCTATTCTTCAAATGCCAAACGGAGTTCCTGTAGCAACAGTGGCATTAGACGCAGCTAAAAATGCAGGCATTTTAGCAGCTCAAATCATAGGAAGTTCAGACCCAGTTTTGTTGCTTAAAATCTCTGAATACAAAGAGAGCTTAAAAGCCAAAGTAATTGAAGGAGCAAAATCCATAAAGAAGTAATTTGAAGAAATATTTACTAACCTTATTTGCATTTATAACTTTTTTTCCAAATGTTTTTGGGCAAGTAAATATCGATCATTGGGAGTCTCCTGTTTTGGCAACAGATAATTTTTTCTATTGGAATGGTTCAACCGAACCTAATGCCAATTGGAGAAGCAAAAACTTTGTTCCATCGAATTGGAATATGGGAAACGGCGGGTTTGGATATGGAGATGGTGATGACAACACTATTCTAAACGGAGCTAATTCAGTAATGATTCGTAAAAACTTCACCATTGCAGATAAAACTGAAATTGAATCTGTAATATTTCATATGGATTATGATGATGGTTTTGTCGCGTACCTCAACGGCAAACAAATAGCAAGAGAAAATATGCCATCTGCAAATCAATTCCCTTTAGCTTCGGAGTTTGCCATTGGTAATCATGAAGCAACACTTTATCAAGGGGGATTGCCCTCAAAATTTGTGATTCCTAAAAATCAAATCCAAAATTTATTAGAAAATGGCACCAACTCGTTGGCCATTCAGGTACACAACGTTAGCAATACAAGTAGCGATTTAAGTTGTCTTCCATTTTTAACATTTGGCGTTACCTATCAAAACCAAGTTTTTAGTAATCCGCCAAGTTGGTTTACACCACC
>JABAYK010000109.1:1270-3995 GCA_018609045.1 Flavobacteriales bacterium | reverse complement strand
GCAAAACTCCGCACTCGCCTATGCGATCGGAAGGATCGGTTGGTTTGGTCATCGAGCGCGTTCGAAAAGGAACGGGAATGAAAGACGGCTTGCTTTGGTTTTGTGACAATTGCAATACAAAACTCCACGAAACTTACTTTGAACTGCTAAACGTAGAACAAGATTTTTTACCTCGATTTAGGGAGTATTACGGCTCTGAAGAATTGCGCACTTGCAAGAATTGTGGTGAGGTAATGGAGACTGATGAACGGTTTGTGTAGTGGCACCAAAACCAAGATCTTACGAGGGTTTAATTGACAGCCAATAAATGCTTAACTCGTTATTTTAAATTCATTATTCTCAAAAACTCATTTCGAATTTCTCCTTAAAAAAAGAAATTTATTTTAGCAAATCAATTTTTTGTTCTTGCAATTGTTCATCATTAATTAATTGATCAATTTTAACTGCGAATGTGATTCCCTTTCCCTCTCCTTCAAAACCAGACATAAGAATGCCAATCACTTTTGAAGATTGTTTGTCAATAACAGGACCTCCGCTGTTACCTGGCCAAGCACCGGCCGACTTACCCATTCCGGGTCTTCCAGCCACAACAATTAGACATGGGTATAAACCAATGATAAGTTCGTTTAGCTGCCGGTACCCAGTACTTAAATAGTCTCCAAAATTTAATTCTTTCTTTCTGAAATACTTCAAAGCATCGTACAATGACTCTATAGAAGGTGGGGCGTTTTTATCCATGCAATTGGCTTCGCTTAAAATTTGGAAATTAATAATTCGAGTATAATAATCGAATTGCGAAGTACAGGGAATAAGTCGCCAAATTCTGGCGGAAAACAGGTTTTTCTAGTACTTTTTTGCAACAAACGTAAAATGTACGAAAAGCTTTGGTTCATTATGTTCAGAGAATTATTAGAAATCAGAAGGGTCAAGTTTGCCACGCAAACTCTTCTTATTAGAAAGCATTTTCTTACCCTTTAATCGTTCAAGTTTTGCTGCCTTAGTGGGCTTAGTTGGTTTTCTCTTTTTTGGTTTTTCAAAAGCCTTTTCCAGCATTCTGTTGAGCTTTTTAATCGCAATTTCTTTGTTCTTTAGCTGGGATCGTTTTTCTTCACAAGCAACCAACAATTCTCCTTGGCTTGTTAACTGTTTAACATACTTAGAAGAAATAGCTTGTTTCTCGCTTTCTGATAAGATTTGAGATTCCTGCACATTAAACCGCACCTGAACCTTAGTTTCCACTTTATTGGCATGTTGACCTCCAGGTCCGCTGCTCCGTGCAGCAGTGAATTGCAACTCTGGGAAGAGCAGTTCTGTATTTATTTTTCGTTGCGACATGTGGTAATAATACAGACAAAGGTCAGAAACGTTAGGTCTTCCTATTTTTTATTCGATTAAAGAAAATGGCCGGTTAGAATTTCGGATTGGTTTCCGGTATAGGCATTTTAAAAGTCTCCGAATATTAAGGATCGTGTATAGATTGCTTCTGCTGGATTTTCTGATTAGACATTTTGATAGCCCCCCAGGCTATCAAAACCTCTAGGACTCTTCTCGTCCAATCGTCAGAGCAAAAAAAAGCCAGTCGAAAGACTGGCCTGACGTCTTATCCATACTTCACCAGTCCATGTATCAATGATAATGACATTGGAACCACCTTCAGAACTAGATGCAGCAACTTGATACCTGCCGTTGTTTTGATTTGCTTCATTCCTACATGACGCAAAAACTATGGACAAGCCTAAAACAATTATAAAGTAAAATTTTCTCATTGTGATTTTATTTGAGCAACGTTTGAATGTCGAAAATACAGTATAACAAGTAAAATACTCTTTAGACTGTTTCTGTTTTAAGCTGTTTGTTTTATCTTGTAAAAAATAAGATAATGGCTGAATACTGTAATAAATGCACCCCGTTTAAAAATAGACACGATATTGACTTAGTAAAAATTGCCTTAAAACTAAAGAAAGGTTAAGCACTAACTTTATTTGTGAAGGGTGCAATGTCAGGGCAGTTTACAAAGACGAATTTGGGAACTTGTATTTGGCTAAAGAGGTTTCGGGTTCAATTAATCTTGAAGAAACAACAATTGAAGAATTAATGTAAATGGCAAACGTTTCCAATATTTCCTTTGCTTAAGGATAAAGCCATTTCAAGGGTTATCAAATTTAAAAGAGCTAAATCTTGTTTAAGAAGCAGTTATAAACGAATCTGATTAGTTCAGAGTCTTTTGAATCAACGTCGGAATTGATAATTTTATCTGCATTGATATTTGAAGAGCTAAAAGCATTTTGAATTTCAATTTTTACCAATTTCTGATTTTTTAGCAGATCATTAAATTTAGGATCAATGGTCATTGAGTTTCTTGAAGCATTATATTTATCCATTAGCACTCCTAAATCTTCTTGTGCGTTTTCAAACTTCAAAATATAGATATCCTTATTCTCAAAAATAAACGCGATACGAACTAGCCTTCCCAATTCAATTGACTGTTTAAATTGAAGGCCTATTTTGGTTTGTTGCTGGATAATTATGGTTTTATTGTCGTTCATATTGCTAAACCTGACATACATATCTCTTTGCCCTTCATTGTAAAAATGTTTCCATTTAGAGATAACAGTATTATTAGGGCCGAAAGCAGTTGAAGAACTACTTTTTTGTTTTTTAAATTGTTTTTCGCACTTCTGACTAAAACAATTAGATAGTATGAAAACAAAAAATATTACGGAAG
>JABAYK010000109.1:0-1260 GCA_018609045.1 Flavobacteriales bacterium | reverse complement strand
GTTAAATTTAATCTGTTCGAAATTAAGGTTTTCTTATCGTTTAGCCTTATTTTGTAAAAATAAATAATATGCCAAAATGCCCAACGTTTCCTTCTCTTTATAATGATATGCTTCAAATCAATATTTCCAGCTTAAAAAAGAAGGGGTATTTGACTAAGAATAGGGCCGTATCTGGTTCTATATCTTGGACTTGTAATGGCATACAGACAGCGACAGCAGCAATTACTGTTCATTGGACAGATTTGGAGTCATTTGTGGAGTTGAAGTACTCTTACAAGAAAGAACCCAGAACGTATAAAGTTCAGATTGTATTTGAAAATTCAAACCTAAATAATGGGAAAGTACCCTTTCTTCTTTGTCCTCATACTTATCAAATAGCAAGGAAGCTATACTTGATCGACGGTTGGTTTGTTCATAGAAGTGCATCGAATAGTGCAATGTATGAGTGTCAAACACAAAGTAAAAAGTACCGTCAAATTGAAAAAACCTATGGTGCTTATTTCGATCTGGACAAACTTTATGACCAACTTTACAAAAAGCATTTTAAAAAGTTCTATGCAGGTAAACCGACTAAAAAGTATTTGCAAATAATGGAACGACTACAAAAAGCCGAAAAAATACCTTATGGCGAAATTGAGCGACTTATGATAAACGGATAATTAATCCTGTTCCTTTTCCTGTTCTTTTTCCTTGACCAATTTTTTAAGTAAAAAGACTTGCTGTTCTTGCAGTTTAACCAATTTATCAATTTTGAAAATCCACCTCATTAAACCCATTGTAATAAATAGTCCAATAAGCCAAATAATGGCGTAACCAATTAACTCACTCATAACTTAATATTTAGTTGTTTGTAGTTCAAATTTAGTTTTATAATTCAAGATTGTTATTTAAGGTTTTAGCTTGTTAGAAATGTTGGACAAAACATTTAGAACTTTCCGTTTTGTAAGTCCTCAAACCTAAAACGCTATTTTAGCCCAGAAAGGGGTTTATTAATGCAGTAATGTACCTTATTTGTACCCTTAATACATAAGTAATTGATAATCAACACTAATTACTTTTTGTATCGGAAAGCCCTTGAAACGTAGCGGCGCAACAGTCAACTACGTGCTTTTGAAAACAGCCCTTAAGTTGGTATTGTGTTTAAATTGTGTTTAAATGGAAATAAAAAAAGGGCTTCAATTTCTTGAAACCCCCGTTTTTCTTACGCTCCTCCTCTTGGACTCGAACCAAGGACCCTCTGATTAACAGTCAGATGCTCTA
>JABAYK010000166.1 GCA_018609045.1 Flavobacteriales bacterium | reverse complement strand
TTACAAAGCCCAACTACATTACTGTTTTTGCAAATCCAGTTCCTGATTTTAGCTTTACTCCAAATTCGGGTTGTGTTCCCTTAGGAGTTCAGTTTACAGATTTATCTAACGTTCCTTTAGTTGGGGTAAACAATTATACTTGGGATTTTGGTGATGGTTCGCCAACAGTTTCAACTATAAATCCTAATCATGTTTACCAAGCAGCAGGAAACTTTACAGTAAGTTTAAATATTGTTGATGCTAATGGTTGCGTTGCCACAAAAGACAGTGTTTCTATAATACAAACTGATAACAAGCCTGTAGCTAATTTTACTGCAACATCCCCAACGCAAAGTTGCGCGCCTCCATTAACTGTAAGTTTTAACAATACATCAACCGGAAATAACTTAGTTTACAATTGGTTTTTTGCTGGTGGTGGTGGTTCTTCAACCCAGCAAAACCCAACAGCAACCTTTACCCAAAGCGGTCAGTTTTATGTTAGACTATTGGTTGTAAATCAAGCAGGGTGCGCCGATACAGCTTTTAAAAACAACTATATTTCTATTGTACCCACCACTGCCAGTTTTGATATGCCAGACACTATTTGTATGGGAGATAGTGTACCAATAATAAACCTTTCTCAAGGTTCTTCTCAATACAATTGGAATTTTGGTAATGCTTCAACCTCAAACCTTCAAAATCCTAAAGTAGCTTACAATGCCGTAGGCAGCTATACCATTACATTGCAAACTTCTTCGCCACCAAATTGTGTTGCCAATGCCTCAAAAACTATTTATGTTGAGCTAGCTATTGCAGATTTTACAATAGATACAACTTTTGGATGTTCTGTTCCCTTTTCTGTAAATTATATCAATTTATCTAGTTCTAACGTAGTGAATTGGTTTTGGAGATTCGATGATTTTGATCCTGTTTTTGGTGCTATGAACTCAACAGGAAGTAATCCTCAACGCACAGTTTTTGACGATATGGTAAGTAAAGACACCTTAACAGTTACAACAGCTGCAGGTTGCACGGCAACAAAGGCAATTAATAGTCTTTTTACTGTAGCTCAACCTAAGGCTTCTTTTTCTTTAAACAAAGTTTCTGGTTGCGCACCTTTAAATTTAAAAGCAACAAATACAAGTACTTCGGTAGATAGCATCTTAAGCTACAATTGGAAGTTCGATACATTAGGAACTTCCACCCAATTGAATGATAGTTTTTTGTTTGTAAATCCTGGGTCGCATAATATTTGCTTAAAAATAACAACAAGTTTAGGTTGCGTAGATTCTTCTTGTGTTCCCGTTTTAGCAGGCGAAAAACCAATAATTAATTACATACAAGATAAAGACACAACTTGTGCAGGTTCTGTGGTTACCTTCACGGATAAATCAACTGATTCTACCAAAATAAATTTTTGGAGTTGGGAGTTTCAAGATGGAACTCCGCCAGAAACAAGCAAAGGCCCAAAGCACAGCTTTAAATCTTTAGGCTGGGTAGGTATGAGATATATTGTTGGCTTATCTGGTTGTTTTGATACCTTGAATGTAGATAGTGTTGTTTTAGTGGAAGGTCCATTAGCAGAAGCTACTTCATTAATTACAAGTTGTAAAACGCCAATGACTTACAACTTTTCAAGCACTATAACAGACTTTACAAGGTTTAAATGGGATTTTGGAGACAGCTTAGGTTATGACTCTGTAAATCAAAATACCCAATATACCTATCCAAATTCAGGTAATTTTAAAGTAATTTTTACTGCTATAAACGATTCTAATAATTGTGTTTATAAAACTGAACAAAATGTACAACCAAGAAATATCAAAGCAAAATTTACAATTACCGATTCTTTAAGTTGCGCAGGAAAAGGAGTAAGTTTTGATGGGTCAATTTCTGAAGATGCCTTATCATTTGGCTACAATTGGTTATTTGGAAATGGAAACACCTTTAATTTTACCCCAACACCACCACTTCAAGCATATAATTCATCGGGGGTAAAAAATGTAAGACTTGTTGCTGAGGGCATAAACGGATGCAAGGATACCCTCATTAAACCAATAAGAATTTTTAAACCTACCTCAAATTTTACGGCATCAACTAGTTTAGGCTGTTCACCTTTGTTGGTTAGTTTTAACAATACATCAGTAATTGACACAACAGCTCACAAAATTCTTTGGATAGTAAATGGAAAAGACTCCACTTATTCTCAAAATTATTCTCAAAAATTTATTGTTTCAGATACCTTAACTAATAGCTTAAACAATGTGGTGAGCGACACCTTTTTTGTTGATTTATGGGTAACAGATACATTAGGTTGTACCTCATTTAAAACTGATTCGATTTTTGTTGATCGGTATTTGAGTAATTTCAAAGTTTCTAAAAATAATTTATGTGTAGGGGAAACTTTTACCCTCAGAGACTCATTAAATTTTCCGAATTTAGTTTACAGATGGTTTTTTGGCAACGGAGATTCCCTATCAGGAAATCCAATTAGTTTTCAATTCACTAATGCTGGGGTTTTAAAACCCTATGTAAAAAGGATTGAAGCTAGCGGAAGTTGCATAAATGTTGATACGTTAAATTTTCAATTTGAGGTTGAAGGTGGTGTAAAACCGAAATTTTTTGCAGACAAAACAGATTCAACTTGCTTTCCTTTTAAAGTTTTATTTACAGATACCACCAATGACTCAACAATTGTTAAAAGATATTGGCAATTTGTTCAGGGTGGAAGTAATATTCAAGTAGCAGGTTCAAATGCATCTTACACCTATAATTCGCCTGGGGCATATAATGTTAAACTTATTGTTGAAACCAAAAATGGTTGTTTAGATTCTTTGACAAAAAGCAGTTACATAAACCTTGATGGGCCCCAAGGTGTGATTTCATTTTCGCCAGATACTGCATGTATAAACGATGAAATTACATTTTCGGTAAATTCAATAAAAAATATTAATAGCATCTTTTTTGATTTTGGAGATGGAAATGATACAACTCTAACTTCAGACTCTTCTATTACTTATAGTTACAATCAAGTCGGCACAATTTCACCATTGGTAATATTATCTGATAGTTTGCAAAATTGTAAAGTAACCAAGGTTTTAAAAGTTTACATCCACCAAGTAAAAGCTGGTATTAATTTTTTAACCGATAGTGCAGGATGCAGACCATTTTCAGGAAAATTTATTGATGTTTCAAAAGGAAATTCTTCATTGTTTTACACATTAGATGGCTTTCCGTTTTTACATAATTCAGATTCAACAATTACTATTTCAACTTCAGGAAATTACAATTTGGTTCAATTTGTTTCTGATACCGCAACTGGTTGCTCAGATTCAACTTCAAGGTTAATTAAAGTATTTAATAAGGCCAACTTGGGTGGAGTAAAAGATACTACAATTTGCATGGGAGATACTTTGAATGTGAGCTTGGCGGGTGGTGTAAAGTATTTATGGATTCCTAATATTTACCTTTTGGGAGATAGTTTGGCGAATAATATTATTACTCCTTTAACCGAAACAAACTATTCTATTTTTGGAGAAGACCAGTTCGGATGTAAAGACACACTTACAGCCCAAATAGGTGTTCAGCCGGATTATACTTTAGAAATATCGAAAGATACAATCATTTACCAAGGTGAATTTGTTGAGCTTTTTGCCAATACAAGTTTTGATGTTAAATATTTATGGTCACCATCAGATGCATTAGATTGTATAGATTGTCTTTTTCCTATTGCAAACCCCATAAAAACAATTACTTATAATATTAGTACCTTAGATTTTAATAATTGTTTTCCTAAAAACCAATCGGTAACAATAGAAGTAATTGAAGCCTTTTCGGCAGGTTTACCTGATACTTTTACTCCAAACGGGGACGGAATAAATGATATTATTTATATTAAAGGCTGGGGAATTGCAGAGATTTTGGAGTTTAAAATTTATAATCGTTGGGGTGAGGTTGTTTTTGAAACCAACGATTTATCTCAAGGTTGGAATGGAAAGTACAAAGGAAAGGACCAAGAAATTGATACTTATGTATACATATTAAGGG
>JABAYK010000007.1:3531-4043 GCA_018609045.1 Flavobacteriales bacterium | reverse complement strand
AATTTACAACAATGATGCATCTGTTTTGGATTTTAGCAAGTATTCATGGACATCAGATGGAACAAATAGAATCTTGAATGGAAATGGCATTCCGAATCATGAAGTAGGAACCTTCCCTAATTCAAATAATCCAAACAGCATTGGTACGCAAAATGTCAGCAAAAGTTTTACACTTTGTCCTTCAATAATTCATGAAAGTGGGCTGGAGGTGGTTGGTCCTGCCATAGCGATTGCTTATGCGTTAAATAGTGTAAAGTTTGATCCAGCTACCGCAGGTAGATGTAATGATGCTGGCGAATGTAGTTTAGCCAGAGGCGAGGGAAATTGGAGCATTGAAGCTTTGGGACATGAAACCTTTGATTTTGGAGACGACATGAATCACGCGCATGTTCAACCCAATGGTGCGTATCATTATCATGGAATCCCTGAACTACTTATTGATTTTTTAGGAGACAATGATGGCATGACCCTAATTGGGTGGGCATCTGATGGTTTTCCTGTCTATGCCAGGT
>JABAYK010000007.1:2135-3521 GCA_018609045.1 Flavobacteriales bacterium | reverse complement strand
TGGCTACTCTGATCCTGAATATTCACAAAGTCAATTAAAGGCATTGACACCTAGCTATCGATTGAAATCACAACCTGATGAAAATCGCCCAAATACACTAACAGCTATTCTTGGTGGACCAAACGCAAATAAGATTATCAATAAACCAATTCCAATGGGTGCATTTACCCAAGATTATGAATATGTAGAGGGGCTTGGAGATTTAGATGAATGCAACGGAAGGTTTGGCGCTACTCCTGAATTTCCTGATGGGATTTACTACTATGTTGTTAGCGATGATTTTCCCTTTTTCACTAGGTGTCTAAAGGGTTCGATTTAATTGCATCTTAGGTTGTTCATAAAGCGAGCGTTCAGAGCGCATTGAAATTACCTTTTTAATATCTTCAATTATTTAACATCTTGGGAGTAGCAACTGTTCTAAATCCTGTATGATCTGAAGCAGAATCTAAGCTAATCCCCATTCTTGCTGAAATTCTAAAACTAGCACAATAAGAGGCATGGCAAAGAAAGGAACCCCCTTTAATTACATGTTCTAACTGATAAGGATTACTGGGGCTACAAGAGCTTTTTGCCCCTTTTGGATTAACAAGCGGAGATGATCTGACTATATTCTGGTAGTAGTTCACATTGAAATAATCACTGGTTAACTCCCAGACATTGCCCAACATATCGTACAGACCAATACTATTAGGAGAAAAAGATTTTACAGGTGCTAAAAAACGAAACCCATCTTTTGCTTCATTCTTTATGGGGAATTGTCCTTGCCAAGTATTCGCACTCACATTTAATTTTTCAGCATCATTCCCCCAAGTAAAAATTTTTGATTCATTTGTTCCTTGTGCCGCTGATTCCCACTGTGCTTCTGTGGGTAAACTCCTATTTGCCCATTTACAATAGGCCAATGCGTCTTCTATGGCTATGTGAACAACCGGATAATCGGCTTTGCCTTCAATTGTTGATTCAGGACCGAAGGGATGTTTCCAACTTGCACCAACTTTCCAAGTCCACCACTGTGTGTAATTATTCATATTTACAACTGCATTTACATTTTTATTAAAAACCAAGCTGCCAGGTTGAAGAATAGAATCATGAGGTTTTGGTGTGTTTGGTGGAAGGTCTTTTTTCATTGCAAACCAATCAATAGGTTTTTCTGCCAAAGTAACATACCCTGTTTCATCAACAAACCTTTTAAATTGCTTGTTTGTAACTTCCGTTTGATCTATAAAAAAACCATCAACCTTGACTTGATGAGCAGGTTTTTCTCTTTTCATAGCATACCGGTCTCCTTCCTTGGCTCCTTTTAAAAAAGTTTTGGCTGGCACCCAAACCATCCCATCGGGTGCTAATGTAGAAGCTTTGTTATTCTCATTTTTACAATTGCATAAA
>JABAYK010000007.1:0-2125 GCA_018609045.1 Flavobacteriales bacterium | reverse complement strand
TTTTTAAATTATAGTTTGTCATTTTTTTAAAATTGAATTTAGGTTTTACTTTCGTTAAAAAGTATTTTGGGATTACTAATTTAATTGTTTTAGACTTAAAGAAGAAGGAACGTTTTGCTTTTTACTTCCCCATTTTTTATTGGGAGTAGTTCCTAAAAGAAAGTCTAAACTCCCTCCTTTTTGAATGGTACTCGAATTGATATAGGTGTTTTGATAATTTCCTCCATTTAAAGTAGTAGATTGTATGTAAAAATTAGTCTCAGAATTATTTTTAGCCTTTATCGTAAATGTATTCCCATTCTCTAAATGTAATACTGCTTTTTTAAACAAGGGGCTTCCAATGACATATTCATCTGTTGCAGGAGTTACAGGATAAAACCCTAATGCACTGAATACGTACCAGGCAGATGTTTGCCCATTATCTTCATCCCCACAATATCCATCTGGTGTTGGTTGGTACAACTTTGTTAAAACCGTTCTTACTTTTTCTTGTGCTTTGTATGGCTGGCCTGCATAATTGTACAAATAAATCATGTGTTGAATGGGTTGATTTCCATGCGCATAATTCCCCATGTTGGCAATTTGCATTTCTCTGATTTCATGAATTACTTTTCCATAATATGCTGCGTCAAATTTTGGAGGCATGGTAAAAACAGTATCCAACTGTTGTATAAATTCTTTGTTACCCCCCATTAAATCTATTAAACCATTAATATCCTGAAAAACAGACCAGGTATAATGCAAACTATTACCTTCTGTAAAAGCATCTCCCCATTTCAATGGATTAAAAGGGCTTTGAAATGCACCATCCTTATTTTTACCTCGCATTAAATTGGTGCTTGGATCAAATACATTTTTATAGCGAAAAGATTGCTCATAGTATTTTTTAGCAAGACTATCTTTTCCCATTTTTTTCGCCATTTGTCCCACCGTAAAATCTGCGTAGGCATACTCTAAAGTTTTCGCTGTATTTTCTCTGATATTCACATCGTAAGGCACATATCCTAGGGAATTGTAATAATCTAACCCCTCTCTTCCAACCGAGCGAACGGGCCTTCCTTTTTCTACTGTTGCGTTTTTTATGATCGCTTCAAAAAGAATTGCTGCTGTTTTTTTGTTTTTGATATTTCCTTTCAAATAAGCGTCCGAAATAATTGGCGCAGAGTTAGAGCCAATCATGACAGGTCTGTGCCCTGGACTTGCCCATTCTGGCAACCAACCAGATTCCTTGTAAGTATTTGCCAAGCCTTCCATGATTTTATTGTTCTGTTCTGGATACATCATATTAAAAAATGGAAATACGGCTCTAAACGTATCCCAAAAACCATTATCTGTAAACATATAGCCCGGCAAAACCTTCCCATTATACGGACTGTAGTGCATCCTTTTATGATTTTTATCAAATTCATAAAATGTTCTTGGAAATAATAAAACTCTGTACAAACACGAGTAGAATGTTTTGATATGCTCTTTGTTATCACTTTCGATTTCTATTCTTCTAAATTCTTTCTCCCATGCATTCTTTGCTTTTATTTTGGTAGTTTCAAAACTATCGTCACCAATTTCTCTATGTAAATTGAGTTGTGCTTGTTCTAAACTTATAAAAGATGAGGCTACTTTCACACGAACTTTCTCACCTCTTTTGGTTTTAAATCCGATAATTGCCCCTACGTGTTTTCCTTTGCTATTGAGGTTGTTTTTTTGCAATTCCCAATTGTCATTCCATGTGTGAGTAATGGCAAAGTCTTTATCAAATTCTGCTACAAAATGATTATGAAAATTATCTGGAACACCACCGCTATTATTTCTACAATAGCCAATTATTTTGCGTTCTTCAGGTAAAATTTTCACCATAGAACCTTTAAAAAAAGCATCTAAAATAATATATGACGTTTCTTCTTCAGGAAATGTAAATTGAAAATGTGCTGCTCTAGATGTTGGCGCAACTTCTGCAACAACGTCATAGTCTGCTAAATAAGCACTGTAATGATAAGGCTTTGCAGTTTCTGCTTTGTGCGAAAACCAAGATTCTCTTTCATCTTCTTGATATTTTAAGTCGCCAGTAACAGCCATTAATGAAAAAGCGGCATAATCATTTAACCAAGGGCTTGGTTGATGCGTTTGT
>JABAYK010000041.1:3739-4064 GCA_018609045.1 Flavobacteriales bacterium | reverse complement strand
GTAATGTAAGGCCCAAGTCAAGTTGTACTTTGTCTAAAAATTTGGGGTCTTCGCCATCTAAAACATCTAATAATAATATTGTTGCCTCATTATCAGAACTTGTAATCATAAATTCAAGCAACCTATTAACACTATATGTTTCTCCTTCTATCATAAAAGTTTCACTTGGGAAATTGGTAAATTCCTTTGCCAAATATTCTCCCTCTCTCCTTCCTTCATATGTTTTAGTATAGCTCAAAATTTCAGGATGTTCCTCTGCATATTTTAAAATAGCTATCATTATGGGAACTTTCATTAGGCTAGCAGGAGAGAAAATTTCAGTTTC
>JABAYK010000041.1:0-3729 GCA_018609045.1 Flavobacteriales bacterium | reverse complement strand
AAAATAAACTGATGCCGACTTAATTTTTTCCTGCTTCACCATTGAGTTGATTTTCTTTTCCAATTTGGCAGAAAAATCATTTAACACAAGGTGGGAATAAGGTGCATGTTGATCTAAAACATCTGGGTTAAGTAAATTTTTTATGGATTTTTTTTCTGGCGCTTTATATGTATTTAATTGCTCAGTGTTTTCTTGTTTTTGAGCAAAAAAAGAAATCCCTAACCCGATAATTATACCAATAGAAATAAACAAAAAACTTTTTAAAAGTGAAAATCCTGAGGATTTATCAGCTTCTTTAATTACGGGAGATTTTGACAAGTTGTTTAATAAGCAAAATCGAAATTAAGTAAATTTATAATTCTTAAACCAGTAATACGAAATAATATTATTGGACCTGAATAACATCCTGATTAATAGCAAAATATATTTATATTTCTTGCAAAATATCTTTATGAATTTCAAAATAATTTTTAAAATTTCAGTTTTTACTTGTTTTTGTTTAATGGTTTTTACAAATCATACAATTGCTCAATATGACTCTACAAAAGCTAAAGCTTATGGAGCCGATGATTATGGTATGCGAACCTATATTATGGCTTTTTTATATGCAGGGCCAAATAGATCTGAAGATCCAAAAATTGCTACAGAATTGCAAAACGCACATTTAAAAAATATTACTAGGTTGGCCAAAGAAGGCATGTTAAGTTTAGCAGGTCCATTTTATGGAAATGATGATGATCTAAAAGGCATTTACATATTTAATGTTGAAACTATAGAAGAGGCTGAAGCTTTAACCAACTCTGACCCAGCCATAAAAGCTGGAAGTTTAAGAATGGAATTAAAAAAATGGTATGGTTCGGCCGCTTTACTCGAGGTAAACCAAATACATAAAACTTTAACTAAAAAAAGTATTGCCGAATAATGAATTTAAATCAAATTACGGTTCCAGTTTTAAATATTGAATCCTCTATCGAGTTTTATAAACTTTTAGGACTTAAACTAATTGTAAACTCAACCAACAGATATGCAAGGTTTGAATGCCCACAGGGAGACTCAACCTTTTCGCTGCACAAAGTTGATCAATTACCCATTGGCGAAGGAGTATGGATTTATTTTGAAGTTGAAAACCTAGATGAAAAATTTAAAGAATTAAAAAATAAGGGAGTAGATTTCTTAACCAACCAACAGACCAAACTTGGTTATGGAAAGAAGCCAAATTACTTGACCCCGATGGAAATACGCTTATTCTTTATAAAGCTGGAGAGAATCGAAAATATCCACCTTGGAGAATTGAATAATTAGCCTTGGCTTAAGTCGTTGTAAGAATTATGAAAAACTTAATAATTTTAATCAGCATATTTCTTATTGTGATAACTGGTTGCAAAAAAGACCTTATAAAGTCGTTACCCGAATGTGTTCAAGATGAAATTTCAGATTTTAAAAAAAACAAACTTTGTTCTTCAGATTCTAAGGTTTTAGAGTATTATTTTCAGAATCAAAAAGTTTATGTTTTTGAAGAAGGCAGTTGCGGTGCAGACCTTTCTTTTACCGTTATTGATGAAGACTGCAATATTCTTGGCTACCTTGGGGGTTTTTCAGGTAATGACATCATTAATGGGGAAAGTTTTGATTCAGCAAAACTTGAACAAACCATTTGGAAAGATTAAAAAAAAAACCCGCATTTTGCGGGGCTTTTATATGTTTTAAGTTTAAATAACTATTGTTTGTTATCGTCGCTTTCTGAAGAACCTCTGTTGGCAGTGTTCTTTCCAGGTTTTGAAATAGATTCACGCATATCAGTATCTGCTTGAATATTTTTCATTTTGTAATAATCCATAATTCCCAAATTACCAGATCTAAAAGCTTCTGCCATAGCCAAAGGTACTTCGGCTTCAGCCTCAATTACTTTTGCTCTTGCTTCTTGTGCTTTTGCTTTCATTTCTTGTTCAAAAGCTACTGCCATAGCTCTTCTTTCTTCTGCTTTAGCCTGAGCAATGTTTTTATCGGCATTAGCTTGATCAATTTGTAAAACCGCACCAATGTTTTTACCTATGTCAACATCTGCAATATCAATTGATAAAATCTCGAAAGCCGTTCCGCTATCTAATCCTCTAGCCAATACAACTTTAGAAATTGAATCTGGATTTTCTAAAACCGCCTTATGAGAAGCTGCAGAACCAATGGAAGAAACAACGCCTTCTCCTACCCTTGCCAATACGGTATCTTCACCTGCACCACCAACCAATTGCTTTATGTTTGCACGCACGGTAACTCTTGCTTTTGCAATTAATTGAATACCATCTTTGGCAACCGCCGTAACAGGTGGCGTATCAATTACCTTTGGGTTAACCGACATTTGAACTGCTTCAAAAACATCTCTACCTGCCAAGTCAATGGCTGTAGCCGAATTAAAATCCAAATCGATGTTGGCTTTGTCTGCAGATATTAATGCGTTTACAACATTAATAATATTTCCACCTGCCAAAAAGTGAGTTTCAAGTTGATCTCTGGTAATTGGTAAATCAGCTTTGGTAGAGTTTATCATGGCTTTAACAATAATACCAGGAGGAACTTTTCTCCATCTCATTAAAACCAATTGTAATAATGAAACCCTAACACCTGATAAAACTGCAGAAAACCACAATCCTACAGGAATAAAGTAGAATAAAAAATACAGTAGGATAATTGCTCCAACTGCCATAGCTATTAAAACCCCAAGGCTTTGATCAACTAATAATACACTTAATAAATTCATCATTTTTTTACCGTTTTTACAATAATTTTATTTCCTTCAATATTTACAATTTCAATTTCTTGGTTAGAATCTACAAAATCTGAGTACGATTTTACTTCAACAACCTTGTCGTCAAATATAGCTTTTCCTATTGGGTTTAGCCTAGATGAGGTTTTACCTTTTTGGCCAATTTTAAATAATTCTTCATAATTATCTGGATTACTTTTTCCTTTAAGTTGGGTTTTGAGCGCAACCCTATCCCATGTTTTAGACCTTAAGGATAAAACCAAAATTCCAACACTCGAAACTCCTGCTGAAATTAAAACAATGTGGCCTGTGGTATTGCTAATTTCATAGCCAAAATATACTGCAAGTACCAATAGCAGAAATCCCAAAATTCCTACAAAACCAACACCGGGAATTACCATAACTTCGGCTATCATGAGTAAAATACCCATTACTAATAGAATAATTACTGCAGTTAATGTCATGGTTTATAGCATTTTAAAGCTTCTGGTAAATATTTTTTCAATTTAGTAATTCTTTTTTTATCAGAAGGATGAGTACTTAGTATTGCGGGTGGGTTTCCTTTTGATTCTGCTGCCATCCGTTCCCAAAAATCAATAGCTTTTTCGGGATTATATCCTGCCAAAGCCATAAAGGTTAAACCCATTTTGTCGGCCTCCTTTTCGTGTTTTCTGGAATGCCCTAGATTGGTTAAATCCGCTCCAAATTTGGTTAAATTAAAAAGTAGAGTTGAACCTGCAGCCAAAACACTAATTATCAAAACTGGAAATAAAACAATGGTAGTTAAGGTACCTCTGCTTTTTCTTTCATTAGCATGGCGGGCAATGGCGTGAGCTATTTCATGCCCCATAACAGTAGCTAAACCTGTTTCGTCTTGGCAAACTGGTAAAATTCCTGTATTGAAAATTATTTTTCCACCTGGATAACAAAAAGCATTTATTTCTTGGTTATTACTCAAATTAAACTCC
>JABAYK010000031.1:1529-26968 GCA_018609045.1 Flavobacteriales bacterium | reverse complement strand
CGAAGACCAATTACCACAGACAAGTTTTTTATGGCGCAACAAATCACATTATTCCAAAACCTTAGCTGCAGACGGCTATTCACCATATGTGTTTTATACCTTAGAAAAGTTGCAAAAATCGCATCATTACGAATACCTAAAAACAAAACCTTTTTTCTATTTAAAGTACGAAAATGGCGATTTAGAAATTACACAATTCAGCCCAAATAAGTTTGAAATCGAAGTGAACTCATGGAGTTCTGATACATTAATATTTCAACAAAATTATTTTGCAGGTTGGGAAGCCTCAATTCATCAAAACCCTGTAAAAATTGAAAAAGCTTTCGGTACTTTCATGAAAATCCCAATCTCTAAAGGATATCAAAATGTAGTTTTTGAGTTTAAGCCGCTGTTTAAAAGTTGGTTGTTTTACCTCCCTTTTGCTGGATGTTTTTTGCTTTTGGGTTTAGGGTTTTGGCTTTTTATTCGGGGCTTTTAGTCTTATTGTTTAAAGTACTCAATCCGCAACCCAACATCTAAAATAGAAGGCAGCTTTTCTTCACGCATGGCTTGTTCAACTTCAAAATAATATTTACCTGCCATAGGGAATTGAGTCTTGTACTTAAACAAGATTTGGTTATCGATAATATCACCAGCTTGTGAGCCAAACCATTTGCCAGTTGGGTCGGCCAAAACACACTGTATGGTGTCTTTGGCAATTTTTCCATTTGGAAAGTAGGTATGAAAAAAGAAATAAAAATTGCTGTACGGATAAGCTTCGTTATTTCTGAGGTTCAATAAAAAATTATAGTTTGAAATAGTATCAGTAATATCCACTTCAAATTTTAACCTGTGACCAGTTTCCCAAGTTTGGTTTTTAATTTCGTAATTTTTCTCAAAAACCCTTGAGTTATCGCAAGCTACAAATAAGGTAACAAGCACAAAAAGAACAATTAATTTACGCATTGGGCTTTTTTGAGCGAGGTTTAAAAAATCCTTTTCTCTTCTTATTTTTCTTTTTCGGAGCAGGCTTTTTGTTATCGAATCTTGTTAATTCATCTTGGCCTACAACATTTTCGTAATCGGGTTCTTTTTCAACCGCAATTTCAACCGCATAGGCTTTTAAATCTTGTGGTTTTTTGCCAGCTTTATTTTGTTCAATAATTTTGATTACCCTGTCTTTTTCTATCGGAATAGGGTTGTTCATTTTATCGAAATAAGCATACCACATAATGCCTTTAAAAACATCAGTTTTTTGGTGCACTGCATTTCCAGCTAGGGTTTCGAGTTTAATGTTACTATCTGGAAAATCATTAATGGCATCTAAATAAGAATCTAACTCATAGTTTAAACAGCATTTTAATTTTCCGCATTGGCCAGCTAATTTAACTGGATTGATGGCCAACTGTTGGTAGCGAGCAGCAGAGGTAGAAACTGTTCTAAAATCGGTTAACCAAGTTGAGCAGCAAAGCTCACGGCCACAAGAGCCAATTCCGCCTAATCTGGCTGCCTCTTGTCTTGCGCCAATTTGTTTCATTTCAACCCTAATTTTGAAGGTTGAAGCAAGGTGCTTTATCAATTCTCTAAAATCTACTCTGTCGTCTGCGGTATAGTAAAATGTGCCTTTTGAGCCATCACCTTGGTATTCTACATCGCTTAGTTTCATGTTTAACTTTAGCTCTGTAATTAGATTTCGGGCGTTGAGCAGGGTCTCTTTTTCCTTGCTCCTAAACTCTTTCCATTTTTCAATATCTTGTTCGTTTGCCTTGCGCAAGATGTTTTTTATATCCTTGTCGTTTGTATCAACACCCTTTGTGCGCATTTGTATTCTTACCAACTCGCCAGAAGCAGTTACTTGACCAACATCGTAACCATATGATGAGTCAACTACCAATAAGTCACCAACGTGAACTTCGAAATTTTGGGGTATTTTAAAGAATTCTTTTCGGGTATTTTTAAATCTTACTTCGGCAAACGGAAAACCTTCAATGCCAGAGGGCAACTGCATGCCTGCCAACCAATCAAAAACATCTAATTTATTACAACCTCCAACGCCACAAGCGCCATTATTTTTGCAGCCGGCTGGTAAACTTCCACTTCCACAACCGCCACTTCCACAACTTCCACATCCCATAAATGTTCTTTTTTTCTTCTTAACAAAATTAGCGAAAACTTAGGTGAAAAAATTTGCCCAAACCAAAAGCTATAAAATGTGTTTGAATTAGCATGAATAACTTTTGTGGAATAGACTATGGGTCGAAGCTTGCAGGCACAACTTCAATTTGTTTTGAAGTTGATAATAAGCTAGTTTTTTTGCAATCAGAAAAGAAAAAAGATGCTGATAAAATGATTATTCAGTTTTTTGAGAACCTCAGAATAAAGCAAGTTTTTTTTGATGCTCCCTTAAGTCTGCCCAGGGCTTTTTTTGGTGAAGGTGAAGACTTCTTCTACCGAGAAGGTGATAGGGCCATTGGGGCGATGTCGCCGATGTTTTTAGGTGGGTTAACTGCCAGAGCCATAAAGCTGAAAACTACTTTTGAGAAAACTGGAATTTCTTTTTTCGAGGCTTATCCAGGTGGTTTGGCCAAAGAGTTGAATATCAAAGAAAAAGGATATAAAAAAGACAGTGAGCAGCTTATTTTTTTAACTGAATTCATTTCCAAAAACTTTGACTTGAAATTAAAAAAGCACCCGAGCAACTGGCATCAATTTGATAGTTTGTTAGCTTTTGTTGTTGGGTTGAGGTTTAACGCCAACCAAGCTCTTTTTTTTGGTGATGAAGGTGAAGGGGGTATATGGGTTTAAGGTTTTTGAAAAGTTCTCGATACTTCTTTCGCTACGCTTCAGAAACTCGAACTGACTCAGATTTCTATTGATAAGATTCCTTTTTTCGCTTTGCTAAAAAGGAATGACGGAGAACCAAAAAGAAACGTCATTCCCATGCAAATGGGAATGACGTTTTTAGGAAATGAAAGTCAGAAAAAAACACTAAAGTGTATTTGTTATGGACTTATGAAAAGTTCCCGATACTTCTTCAGCATCGCTTCAGAAACTCAAAAGGAACTAGTATTTAATAAAAAGATTCTTTGCTCGGTTTCGAGCCTCAACCTCCAAGGAATAACGAGGCTTTTTAACTTTTCTGCTTCCCCTTAAAATACTCGTATAAAGTAAGATTCATCAAGATTAAAAGCAATCCATAAAAAATATCTTCTACGGGTATAGTGCCTACCCTAATGCCAAGGTTTTCATCATTGTTATACCAAACAACAGGTTCATCTATGCCGGTGCCAGTTAATATTCCGTTTACAAAGAAAAAGCCTAACAAACCAATTGCATAAGAAAAGTAAAACCGTCCTAAAAAGTTTGGCCTAATTATAAAATAGTGAATGAGCAAGAATCCTCCGCAAAACAAAAAGTTCCAAAAAGTGTAAGCTTTTTCATGGTTTCCAATGGCCGAAGCTACAAGGATAAATCCAAGTAAAAGACTAAATGGTTTTCCCATCAAGGCTAAATAATCTTCTTTTACAAATCTTTTTTGGACTTCGTAAATAAATAAACAGGCATATGGAATGGTGATAAAAAACAACCACTCTTCAATTGGTAAATGAAATACATCTAAACCAACTAAATAATTTGGGTTAAAACCCCAAACACCATTCATGGTAAAAATTACATCCCATATAATAAAAAAGGCTCCGGTAATGGCAATTGCTTTAAAAAGTGGACCCCATTTGCCGATGTAATCAATATATTTTTTTTCGAAGCTTCGCCAAAACGGAATCGAAATGGTAAAGATGTTTAGCAGTAAATAGAGGTACTTTGTTTCTAGCCATTCCATGTTATGGCTTTTGGGTTTTTAGGGCTTCTTGATGGTATTTTTTGGGCACAATCAGCATTCCGAAAACTTCGCCGTGCTCTTTACCCAAGTGTTTGTGGTGAATTTTATGTGCTTTTCTCAATGCTCTAAAGTATGGAGATTTAATGTTGTCGAACCATTTAAAACGTCTGTGAATTAGCACATCGTGCACTAGAAAGTAAACAATTCCATAGGCTAAAATACCAAGTCCAATGAAGAGTCTAAAGTCATTTCCATTCATCATTCCAAACATGGTAAACAACCAACTTGGTATGGCAAAAATTAAAAAGAAGGCATCGTTTTTTTCGAAAAAACCAGGTTCGTGTTGGTGGTGGTCTTTATGCAATATCCAAAGTAACCCGTGCATTACATACTTGTGGGTAAACCAAGCCATAAACTCCATAAACCAAAAGGTGGCAAAAAATATAAAGATGTAAAACGCCATTTGCATGATTAGGTAAAATTAATGATTGCAAAAAATATCATCTGAATTAAATACAGCGGTTTGGCAATTTTGTTTTGTGGTTTGCCTAAAAACTGATACAAAAAATAATGCATTACAAAAGCAATTACAAACCAACTAACGTAATTCTGTATTGGAATACTTACCGCTTCCCAATTCCACAAACCTAATTCAATAGCACTTGGCTCAAGGTTTAAATCGTAAAGCAACATAAATGTGGCAGCAACTCCACCTTGTACAAAACTGTTGTGGTGTAAAATTGCAATTGCTGAAGAGCAATAAATTAACATGGCCCAATTTAAGCCAATCATTAATGGGGTGCCTAATATTTTAGGACCTAAATTTTTGCCATAAGTATATTCTCCAAAAGGAAAACCTGTGTTTACGCCAATTACTTCTACTGCAAAACCCACAACATAAATTGCTATCAAATAAATAACCCAATTTTTTTGCAGGTTATGATGATTTAGCATCAAAACCACAAAGCTTACCAAAAGGTTTATAGGAGTTAACCCTGCAAATAAATCCTTGTATGGCGATAGCATTCCGCCAATGCCCACCAAATGAATGATGATAAGAAAAGCAATGCTTAATTTGGTTTTATCTTGAAAAAACTGCTTCATGCTTTTGGGGTTAAATCATCAACAATTTTAGCAGAAAGTAAACAAAGCGGAATTCCTCCACCAGGATGAACACTGCCGCCCACAAAAAACAAGTTGTCAATTTTTCTGTGAAAGTTTGGGTGTCGCAAAAACGCTGCATACCTGTTGTTTGAGGCTGCACCATACAGAGCTCCTTGGTAAGATGAGGTTTTAGACTCTATGGTTCGGGGTTCTAAAATTTCCTCAAACTCAATTAATTCTTCAATATTTTGATTTAGGATTCTAGAAACTTTTTGCAAGATATTTTTTCTGGCTTCGGGAATTATTTCATCCCAATTTTGGCCTTTGTTACTTGGTGCATTTATCATCACAAACCAATTTTCGCAACCTGCAGGAGCATCTTGCTTTTCATATTTAGAAGTAATGTTGATGTAAACTGTTGGGTCGTTGTAAAGCGAATAATATTTAAACAAATGATCAAATTCGACTTTGTAATCTTCGCTGAAAAGTATGTTGTGTAAACCCAATTGCTTAAACTCTTTTTTGATGCCCCAATAAAAAATCAAAGCACTACTTGAACGTTCTTGTTGTAGTGTTTTTTCTGGAGCCTTAAGTTGAGGCAAAAGTTTACGGTAAGTTGGCACAACATCCATATTACTTACTATTAAATCTGCCTTAAGTTCTTTGCCATTCACCAAAACCGATTTGGCTTTTTTATTATCAATCTCAATTTTTTGAACCTTGGCGTTGCTGTGAAACTTAACGCCAAGCTCTTCGGCTAGCTTTACCAAACTTAAGGTAATTTGGTGCATTCCACCTACAGGTAAAAAAGTACCTATGCCATGTTCAAGGTGCGGAATAATATTCATAATTCCGGGAGCCATGTAAGGCGATGAACCATTGTAAGTAGCGTAACGATCAAATAGTTGCACTAGCTTTTTGTTGTTAAGCCTAAGGTTAGCGCCGTGCATGGTGTTGAAAATATCATAAGAAAAAATATTTCCAAGCGCTTTCAAAACATCTTTGGTAAGCCAAGTGGAAAGTTTATGGAGGCTTTTTTCCATAAAAATTTTGCCTGTTTTTTCGTGAATTAACTTGGCGTGATTTAATTTTTCGCTGAGCACCTTTGGTTCAACACCTAATTTTTGTTCTACTTCCTTTTCAAACCTTTCTTTTTCGGCGTAAGCCAAAAGAGTAGTGCCATCTTCCCAAAAATAATGGCAAGCAGTTTCAATTTTTTGGTAATTGAAATAGTCTTTCGGGTTTTTGTTGGCCAGTTTAAACAAGTCATCCACCAAGTAAGGCAAAGTAAAAAGTGAAGGACCCGAATCAAATCGGTAATCATTGCTCTCGAAGGCAGTTAGTTTTCCTCCTAAATAAGGGTTTGCTTCAAAAACATTTACTTCATAACCTTTTACAGCCAGACGAATTGCGGTTGAAATACCAGCAATTCCAGAACCTATAACAATTGCTTTTTTAGGGTTCAACTTTTTGAATTATGCATGGGAAGCTTGCAAGCAGGCTAACTCCAAATAGTTAGGTTTATCACTTGCAAATTTATGACGGTAAGCTTTATTAATTTTATTGTTGTGGTAAAGAAAAATACCTGGCATTTGGTAGGCGTCTCCTTTGGCAGGACCCACCAAGTGGCCTTTTATTAGTCCGGCAAAAAAGAATCGCATCCAAACTTTAAAACCTAAAACCTGATTTATTGAACCTGTTTCTAACCCAAAGCTAGTGTATAGTTTTTTGGCTGGGTCTGAAATATGGTCTATGTCGGGCATTTCGTAAACCTTAAAAATTTCTTCGGCGTAGCTTTCGGGCATCATGTGTACAAAAACGATTCTCACGCCTTTACTTTCTATTTCTTCCCTTCTTTTTTGAATGTCGGTAAGGGTTTCTCTGCAAAAAGTGCAACCAAAATGACGTAAAAATACGAGCATAAGTTTCTGGTGCTTTGAAAGCTCAGAAAGTCTGTCGCCTTTGTCTGTCATTAAATCAATCATACTTAAAATAAATTTTTGAAGCTTTACCTCGCAAGATGGTATATGTTAGAAACTAATGAATTGTGATTTTGTTCTAAAAAAAATATCGAATGCAGCAAACAATAAATCTTAAAAAATTGTTCAGTTAGGGTGAATAAAAAGTTGCCTCTTTATTTTGGGTTGTGGTTTGTTGGCTTTATTATAATTCTTGCTTTGGTTTTTCCTGAAAACAGGCCAGTTGATTTTAAAGTACCTCAATTTAGAACTTCGCAAGCCGATTTGCTTTATTTTAAAAATATCAGAAGTTTTTATTATGATAAAGTAGAAGATGAAAAATCGAGTTACGAAATATTGCATTTAAAAACACTTTGGCAGGATAGCACCAAAATTCCCAAATTAACTTTTGCCATAATTAACAATTGGAGGCAAGATGAAACTTATGTTATTACCGAGTGGAATCGAAAGATGTTGTTTCAAGAGCCCATTTCCATTAATTGGGAAAACAATAAAGTAGAGGGCTCAATTACGCTATCTGAATTCAACAGCGAAGCGCATTTCAAGTTTGCAGGAGAGGTTTACAGTCACCTTATTAATGATGATAAACTCTTTTTTGAGAGTGAACCAATTTTCTCTGACCAACAGCGAAAAAGTATTATAAAAACGCTGAAAGATTATTTTAAGCTAACAGGTAAAATCTATTAAAAAACCATAAAAAATATGAGTTAAACCTTTTTGTGTTAATATTATTGTCTATACAATAAATGTTAAAACAAAATATATTTATTATGGAAACACTTAAAAAAACAAAATGGGCTATTGATAATACCCACAGCGAAGTTCAATTTAAAGTAAAGCACTTGGTTATTTCAACCGCAACAGGTCAGTTTAATAGCTTTGAAGGTACCTTAGAAGCAGGCGATAATTTTGATGGAGCTACAGTAAACTTCAGCTTAGATGCAAACAGCATTGACACAAATGTTGCTGATAGAGACAACCACTTAAAATCTGCAGAGTTTTTTGATGTTGAAAATTATCCTAACCTTACATTTAGTGGAGAATTAAAAAACAAGGAGGATGATGAATACACTTTATCGGGAGATTTAACCATAAAAGACACAACCAAAAAAGTTGATTTAAAAGTCACTTACGGTGGCTAGATGGTTGATGGTTATGGACAGCACAAAGCAGGGTTCGAAATTGAAGGAAAAATTAACAGAAAAGAGTTTGGTTTAACTTGGGATATGATTACTGAAGCTGGCGGTGTTGTTGTTGGCGACCACGTTAGATTGATTTTAAATGTTCAATTGATTAAGCAATAAAAATTGCAAAATGCATATAAAAAACGCCGCTTTATGCGGCGTTTTTTATTTCTATAAACGCGGTTTACCAACGTTCGTCAACCATGATAGGATTCGGATAATCTTTACCTAATTCTAAATTTGCAAAAGCCAATTGTTCAGGTTTTGCCTCCCATGGTTTTTTCGCAAATTCTACAGGTAAGTTTTGCAATTGTGGCAACCATGTTTTAATGTACTCAGCTTTCGCATCGTATCTATTACTTTGAAAAACGACATTAAACCATCGGTTTTCTCTTGGGTCATTTCCTATACCGGCAACATAATTCCAATTGCCCCAATTCGAGCAAACATCATAATCTATCAATTGCTGTTCGAAGTATTCTGCTCCAGCACGCCAATCTAGCTTTAAATCGTGCACCAAAAAACTTGCAACATTTTGCCTGCCACGATTGCTCATAAAACCTGTAGCGTTTAATTCACGCATGTTGGCATCAACAAAAGGAATTCCGGTTTTGCCATTTTTCCACTTTTCGAATTTTACAGGGTCAAATCCCCAGTGTTTTTTAATCTGATTAATTCCATCCTTCAAAAAAGGTGTTTTTCCATGCATTTGGATTGTAAAAGCAAAAAAGTCCCTCCACAATAATTCAAAAATTAGCCAATAAGTTGAAACATTTTTTTCTATTTCGGCCTCAAACTTTTTTATTTCCCAATATATTTTTCGTGGTGAAATAAAGCCCCAAGCCAACCAAGGTGAAAACTTTGAAGAGTAATCCATGCCCAACAAACCATTTCGAGTTGATTTGTAAATTTTGAGTTTTTCAGTTTGCCAGAAATAATGTTTTAGTCTTTCTAAAGCAGCATCTTCACCACCTTTAAAAATCAGACCGCCATAATTTTCTGAGCTTAAATTTTGGATATTGAAATCTTCAATTTTTGGAAGTGTGATTTCTTCAACAAAACTTGAAGGGGGTAATTTTTTTGGAGATTCAAACAGTTTGTTTACCTCACTGTATTTCTCAACTTTTTTTCTGAATTCTGTAAAAACTTCAGGAATTTTATTGTGCTTAAAGGGCAAGTTATTTACGTGAAATAGCGTTTGGCCCAAATACTTTTTTTGTGTTAAA
The DNA here is from genome assembly GCA_018609045.1 of Flavobacteriales bacterium. GTDB lineage: Bacteria > Bacteroidota > Bacteroidia > Flavobacteriales_G > Salibacteraceae > JAAZVO01. The sequence goes on along the minus strand of JABAYK010000031.1, from coordinate 17,658 downwards.
TTGGGTAACTCAGCTTTTAATTTTTCCTCTTCTTTCGATTCATAAAAACCCATTTGCTTGGCATAAAACAAATGAGTTGCTTCTGTTGCCAGACAAGCATTTTTAACTTCTTCAACTGGGTTTCCAACTTTAACAATGAGTTTATTGCCAAGAGATTGTAATTTTTGGTTGAGGTTTTCGAGTCCTTCTAACAAAAATTTAAGTTTATGAAATCCTATTCTAGTATTGCCGAATCGGGTTTGGTTAAACCAAGCTTCATCAATAACATAAATACAAATTAATGAATCTGCTTTGGCTGCCGCAACCAAGGTTTGGTTATCGTGTATTCTTAAATCGTTTCTAAACCAGTATACTGCTTTCATGTGTTTGATTTTTTTGTCGGCGACATTTCTCTGAGCAATATTTTACATTTTCCCAATCTTTTTGCCACTTCTTGCGCCAAGTAAAAGGCCTTTCGCAAACCAAACAGATTTTTTGGGGAAGATGATTCTTTTTTACTCCCTTCATTGGTTAATCGCAAGTTCCATCAGGTTTACAAACTGCTCCTTCAGTTACCGATAGCTTTGATTGAGGCTGAGCAGCTTTCCACTCTGTATAAGCTTTCGATAATGTATTTTCAAAAACAGAAGCTTCTTGTGCCCCCGAAATAGCATATTTTCTATCGAACACAAAAAACGGGACACCAGAAATGCCTAACTGCTGAGCTTCTGTCAGATCTTTTCTTACTTCGTCGGCAAATTGGTTAGAAGTTAAAACTTTATTTGTCTCTTCTTTTTCGAGTCCGATTTTATTGGCAATTTTCAATAAAGTCTCGTTGTCATCAGTGTTGAGTCCATCTGTAAAGTAGGCTTTAAATAAGGCTTCTTCAGCCTCTAATTGTTTGCCTTTTGTTTTTGCATAATGCGAAAAACGATGTGCTTTGAAAGAATTGGCAACTACCGCTTCATTTAAATTATAATTGAGGTTATGTTCTGCCGCCATTTTGGTGACATGTACGTTCATAGCCTTTGCTTGCTCAAGCGGAATTCCTTTGGCTTCAGATAAATGCTCAATTACATTTTTGGATGGGTCAGTAACCATGTTGGGGTTTAACTGAAAGCTTTTCCATTCAATTTCAACATCATTGGCATTTTCAAATTGGGCCAAAGCAGCCTCTATTTTTCTTTTTCCGATGTAACAAAACGGACACATCACATCGCTCCAAATTTCAATTTTCATTTTAGGGTTTGTTTTTTCTTGTTGGTTAGTATTTTGAGCCAATATAGATTTTGGAATACATGAAATCATTTCGATTATTAAAAAGGTTATGAAGAGTTGTTTCAATTTCATTCTTATTCTAAAATCTTAAAGCCATGAATTATAATAATGTTAAAACATCTTAGGAGGCTAACTGTTCTTTTGAAATGACATTAACTGACCAAGAAAAAGACCGAATTGTAGAAATGGCCTGGGAAGACCGGACTCCATTTGATGCAATATCTTTTCAATTTGGAATAAAAGAGCAGGAGGTAATTGAAATTATGAGGCGAGAAATGAAACCCTCAAGTTTCAGAATGTGGCGCAAAAGGGTTCAAGGTAGAAACACCAAACACCTACAAAAAAGAACCTTTACCGAAGGACGTCACAAATGCAGTAGACAAAGAAGTATTTCCAACAACAAAGTTTCTAAGCGCTAGAAGGTCTGCCTAAATTTGTGCGAAAAATATTTTCTTGTAACAAAAAATAACTTCTATTTGTGTAAACTGATATTTTATGAAATCAAGTCTATCTTTAATTTTATTCTCGTTAATCTCATCCATTTCATTTTCGCAAAACCCATAAACAATAAGTACTTAAGATTCTGAAAAATCTTTTTCAGTGAATTGTCGTTGCTGTAAAGTGCTTGTTATTGACGGAAAGGTTGAAACTGTAAATAAAACTACCGAAGACTGGTTAGAGGATTACAGCAAACAAAAAGTAGAAGAAAAAGAAGGATACTTTACCATTAATTCAGTTGGTTTCGAAAGCTTTAACGAAGATTCGATGTTTGTTACCTACAATGTTGTGCCAGAGAGCAATGGAGCATCGGTAGTGCTTAATTTTAGCACAGCAAAAGGAAGTATTAGCTCAGCTGACCAAATCTCAGATTTAAATTTAAAAACAGAATTAGAAAAGTTAGCCAATGCGAATTACTTAGAAGTTTTAAAAACCAAACTAAATGCTGAAGAAAACACTTTAGGTGATTTCGAAAAAAAGCTCAAAAAGATTTAGAAGATGCCAACAATAATATTGTTGAAGGCAAAGTAAATATTGAAGAAATACAACAAAAGATTTCTGTTTTAGATGATAACGAAGCTTTAATAACAGAAAGAATTGGCAAACAAAACTCCATGATAGTTTCCTCTGAAGGCGAAGCAAAAAAAAAATGCAGAAAAGGGATTGAAAGACATTGAAAAGGAGCGCGATGACCTTTTTAAAGAAAAAGAAAAACTTCACAAAGATGTGATTGATGCAGAAGCTAAGATTAGAGAAAACGAATTCCAAAAAGAAGAGAACCAATCGAACATTGAAAACTACAAAACCAAAATTTTAGAACAAAAACAAGTTGTTACCAAACTAGAAAATTTGGTGAATCTTACCAAAGAGAAGTTTTAGTTGGTTTTTTTAATGAAACACAAAAACAATTGAATCAAACTAAGTTGGTTTAGTATTTAATTCTAACAAAATTTTTTCAATTTCCACCCCAATACTTTCAATTTTTGAGTTGTAGATATTGGTTTTCTCGCTTACTGCCTTTAATAAATAGCTAGATTGAAGTAGTCTTAGGTCGCAATACTTCATCAATTGTTTATTTTGATTTAAAAGCTTTTTACTAATGCTATTTAATCCGTTTAAAGAATATAAAATAGACCTGTTTTCCTGCCAAAGTTTTATTGATTTTTTAATTTCATGCTCTAAAAAGGCTGGAGAATGATTTTGAAATACCTTAGAAACTTCTAACGCTTTTTTCTCATTGCTTATAAATTTTTCTATGCCTGCATCATAGGCATTGGCATTAAATGGAATATGTGGATTTGCCATATCTATAAGTACAAAACTTACTAAACCAATTCCTAAATATCCAATCATTAGAATTATCCCTGCAATAGCTGCTTTTTCAAGAGAATAAAAATTTTTCTGATTTCTGAGAACTTTACCTTGTGTTTTTTCTAGAATTAATAAGATACATGCCGTATAAATTGCAGGTATCAATACATTAGGAACTTTATCAAGGGTACCTTCGGGCATTAAAAAAATTGCACAAAAAATTATGACAGAGGATACCAGCCCTAGAAACATTGACATTTTTCCTTGTTCTGGTTTTTGTAAACTATCGTAATTTTTTTTAATTAGGTAGCCTGCTGCTAGTGGCCCACCAAAAAAAGTGGCTATTGAAATAGCCCTTTTTGAAAAAAGTTTTATTTGAATTTCAGGAGATTCTTCATTGGGGATCTTTCCTAAATCTCTTTGATTCATCTAATATGATTGCTGGTTTTACCAAAGCTAAAAAAATTAATTTAAGGATATGTGTAAAAATATATTTATTGGAAAAAGGTTACTTCAGAAAGCAATAATTTAAGGGTGTTGTAAAAGACTAAATATTTAAAAACCGCATTATTAAACTTCTCTTTTTCTATTTACCAAAGTATGTTTTTGTAAAATTCTGTAAGATTCTTTTTTTACTTCAGGCATTTTAAACCAATTCCACATTGTTGATCTTGCGAACGCCCCAGTTTTTTGAATATCTACAATGGGTTGAGGATAAACATTGCCAATTTCTATACCTAAAAATTGCTGCTCAATGGGTGGTATTTTCCAAGGTTCGTGAATGTATTGCGGAGGAATATCTTTTAATTCTGGAATCCAATGTTTTATAAACTTTCCTTCTGGGTCGTGTTCTTGCGATTGTTTAACAGGATTGTAAACTCTTAAAGTATTTATACCCGTCATGCCTGCTTGCATTTGAAATTGAGGATAATGAATTCCTGGTTCAAAATCTAAAAATTGGCGTGCTAAAAAATCTGCTCCAACTTGCCAAGGTTGCCATAAATGATGGGTAAGAAATGAAACCACCATAGCTCGCATCCTAAAATTTAGGTAACCAGTTTTCACAACACATCGCATGCATGCATCTACCAATGGGAAACCTGTTTTTCCACTTTCCCAAGCAGCAATATATTTTTGGTTTACAGGCTTTTGTAATTCTTTGAAGCCTGAATTTAAATTATCAAATTCCATTTGGCACTCCATTTCAAACTTCTGTATAAAGTGGCAATGCCATCGTAACCGGGTTGAAAATGCGGTTAAAGAACGTTTGTGCGCAACCTTTTCTTTCACCTTTAAATAGGCTTGAAAAACTTGCCTTATTGATAAATTGCCCCAAGCCAAATAGGGAGAGAGTCTGCTGCAGCTTTCTCTACTTTCAAGGGGCTTTGAAATGTGCTTGCTGAAATTTTCACTTCTGTGGTATAAAAAGTTTCTTAAAACCTCTTTGGCTTTTAATTCACCACCTTTTTGAAAATTGCTTGATTGAATAAAGTTTGGCGGAGGGTTAAGGCCCGATTCTAAATCTACAAATTTTGCTTTAGATAAATCTGGGTGATCAAATTCTTTAAGCATAAATTCATGCCAATTTTGGCTCCAATCTACTCTGTTTTTTCGAAGTCTTTCTACACCATTATTTTGTGACTCATACCAATTTATTCCATTCTTGATGAAGTATGTTTTTATGGTTTTGTCTCGATTAAAGGTTTGCAAAACGCCAGTTTCTTGGTAAGAAAATATAGTGTTAATAGAGTATTCTTTTAAGATTTCAGCATAAACAATTTCAGCTTCATCAAATGCTGTGATTAATTGGGTGTTAAAGGGTTTTAGCTGTGAGTTTAAATCGCGTATGCTTTCTTGCACAAATTGCCAATGTCTGTTGCTATAAGCCGAATGGGTTACTAATGATGGCTCAATAATATAAAGCAATAAAATTGGCTTCTCTTGCAAACAAGCAAGTTTAAGGGGTTCGTGGTCTAATAGCCTTAAATCTCTTTTAAACCAAACAATATTGATGGGTTTTTTGATAATGATTTGTTTCTTCTCGAAACAACTAACTAACCAATTCGGTTTCCGGTTTTGGCGTATTTATTTTTTTGGCAGTGACAGGTTCAGGTTTTGAATCATCTTCAAATTCAAATTTTTCTGATAAAATATTGATAGACTCAATAACGGTTTCGTCCATTTCTAGGGCAGCATCTTTAATAACGTGAAACATTTCCTCGCGTGTGTGAATATCCTCAGGCTCATGAGATTCTAGGTAATTGATGACTCCTAAAATATTGGCTAATGGTTTTCTTAACACATGTGATGTCATGTGAGCATACTCCATTAATTTTTTGTTTTGTGCCGATAGTATTTTTTCTTTTCTAGATAAATCAGCAGTTCTAAGTGCGACTAGTTTTTCTAATTTTTTATTGTTTTCATTTTTAGAAGTTGCATAAGAATTATATAAAATCACTACTAAAATTAAAAGTATAATGCCGATTGATAAGAATATTATGGCATTTGTTTTATTGCTGATTTTGGCTTGATTAACCAAATTTTCTTTTTCTAAAACTTCTAATTCCTTTTGTTGCTTTTCAGACGCAAAAAGCATTTGCATTTCAATTATTTGTCTTTTGGTTTCTGCACTCGAAAGTGAATCTTGCAAGTTTGAACCTATTTTATTTATTTGAAGTGCTTTTTGGTACTTTCCTTCAATCTCATATATTTCTGAAAGTAAAAAATACGCATTGTCAATAACATCCATTCTTTGTAAAGCGGTAGCTTCAAAAATTCCTTCCACCAAATAGTTTTCAGCTTTGTTCAAATTGTTTTTTGCCAAATGACATTTTCCAAGTTGAATCAAACTTTGAATTTCGCCAACTTTTAATCCTTTTTCTTTGGTTAGTTTTAATACTTTCTCGTTGTAAAAAATCGCTGCATCAACTCTACCTTGCCTTTTCATTACATCAGCCATTTTAGAGTATGTATTGGTAGGGTCAAACGGAATTGAAGAATTATCAGATAATTGAACTACTTTATCAAAATAAAAAATTGCGTTTTCATACTCTTTTTTATCAGCGTAAGTTTCTCCTAAGTTGTGGTATATGTTTGCTAGTTCAACCCCCTGGCCTTCTTTTATGGCAATTCTAGCTGCTTTTTCAAAGTTGTCGATAGCGGTATAATAATTACCCATTAACCTGTGTAAAATTCCTAGGTTGGTTAAGGTAATTGGTTGTTTGTGGTAGAGGTTTAAGCTATCAGAAATTTTCGAAGCCATTTGAAAGTGACTTAAAGCCACTTTGTAATTTCCAACTACACGATAAATATAGCCCTTGTTGTTAAGATTATCAATCAACCTATCCCAAACCTGATACTCTTCATTAATAGTGATAGCCGAATCGAATGAGCTTGACGCCAAACCGTATTCAGCATTTAAAAAATGGAAAATTCCTTTTTGGTTTAGTAATAATGCATTTGTTGTATCATCCTTATATTTTTTGGCGATAGCTATTCCATGATTAATAAGTGTTTTTGCAGAATCTTTATGTTGGTATAAGATTGTAGGAACGTTTCTTTTTATAACCTTTAATTCATGCGGGATAGGCAATATGGTTGCCTTAACCTGCAGAAAGGAAAAAATACACAGCAAAAAGCCAATATAAAAATGTTTATACCTTTTGCGTTGCAACTTAATAGATACCAAATGTCTAAATATGGCAACAAAAAAAATTAAAAATGAGGGGGTTATCTCGCTAGTATTACATTACCTATGAACAATTGATTGTTACCTAAGTAATCTATTGCATCAACGCGCCAAGTATAACTTTCGTTTTGAGCGGCTATTTTTCTACCTATTCTTCCATCCCAACCCTTTGAGTTTGATGTGGTTTTAAAAACTTCTCTTCCCCACCTATCGTAAATACTCAATTGGTATGATTCTATGCCATAAATAACCGGTTTAAAAAAGTCATTTTGGCCATCGCCATTAGGGGTAAAAGCATTTGGAGCAAAAAAGGCAAACTCACCTGTAATTTCTAGGTTTTGAAATAAAGTGTCGCTACAGCCTGAGCTATTTTTTACAACTTGGGCTGCAGAATATACCCCTGGATTTATATAAGAGTATGTTGAATCGCAGGAGTTTAACATTATACCATCTCCAGTAAAAATATAGCAGTCTAAGCCTAAATTGGCTAGGTTGGTAAAAGTAATTTCAGGCTCGTAAATGGAAGTTTCGAGCGGAAAAACGGTAAAATTTGCCACTGGAGTGGGGTTTACTTTTACATTGATTGGATAATCGGTTTTTACAGTATCAACGCAGCCATTTTTTGTAATTACAGTTAACCCAATGTTATAAGATCCGCTATCGGTATAAATATAAAATGGAAATTCACTAGTTGATGAGTCGCCATTGCCAAACTCCCAAATGTAGCTTAGCGGCGTTTTGGCAAAAGAAGAATCATTAATTGTTAATCTGTATGGCGAACACTGAACGTTTCCATCTAAACCAAATTTTGGCCTAGGGTGAGGGTAAACGTAAATAGGTTTTTTTATGGTGCTCTCGCAATCATTTTCTCTGATGGTAAGAAATACATCATACTTTCCGGTATCTTCAAAGTTTATATTAATTGGATTTTCTGCAATTGAACTAGTTGGAGTTGCAGAATTTCCAAAATTCCATTCAAATGTGGCCACACTAGAGTAGCTTCCACCCGCCATAAAATCAAAACTATTGTTAATGAAGCATTGTGTGTCAACAGCAGGGAAATTTGCTTCTAGTAAAGGATAAACCAAAAAAGTATCTACAATTGTGTCTGAGCAACTATAGCCTGGAAAAGAAACCAGTGTTACTATGTAAGTACCACTATCTGGGTAAAGATAGTTTGGGTTTTCTAACCTGCTTGTATCAGTGGTTAAGTTGAGTACACCAAAATCCCAAAAATATTCACCTGTACCTGTGGTTTGGGTTAAGTTGGTAAACTCTACAAAATTCCCTTTACATTTTTCAATTTGCGATTCCATATTGGCAAAAACACTTTTTTGGCAAATAACAGTTTGAAATTGAATATCTCTGTAAACTTCACTTAGTAATTTGCCATTTCGGTACTCCATAATTTTTACGCCAAAAACATATTGACCAGAAGTTGTGGGCGAGCCTGTGATTAATCCAGTTTTATTATTTATTGTTAAAGGTGGATTTGCATCTACCTGATAATTAGTGCTGTATTGAGCTCGCCAATTTACAATTTGATAGGGCGGAGGAGCTGCAGGGTTTGGAGATGGGGTGTTAAAGCCATTTGGATTCCCACTAATACCAACGCCAGTTTGCTTTCCTCCTCCATGAAAAGGAGTAAAAAATTCGTAGGCAAGAGAATCGCCATCTGGGTCAAATGCGCTGTAGTCAAGTTCAAGAGGTTTACCAATGCAAACTGCAATTGGGGGATAGTTTTTAAAGCGAGGAGAGCTGTTGCAACTATTTAAAGCTTCCTCAGTAATATGAACTGTATAAGTTGCTCCTTCATCGCCAGGAACCGCCAAGTTGGTTATGGCGAAATTTCTACAACAACGCTGATACGAAATAGTGTAACCGCCTGCTTTAAAGGGAAGGTTTAATGTTTTTTTATAAACTGCTTCTTCAACACAAATTGAAGATGAAAAATTGTAACAAGGCTCCATGCCTGAATTGCTCAACCTTGTAGAACCTGGAAAGTCAAAAAAATCGTTTCTTACTATTTGTTTGTTGGAATCGTAAATGGTTACCGCTGCTTTCGAATCGAAACTTGCTTGGCCGTTTAGGCAATCTCTATAAACTTTTAAGGTTATTTCATAGTCATCGTTCCCTAAACACCTGTAGCTCATTTCGCCCCCTACAATATGGGTTGCAAGCAAGGTATTTGCCACAACGACCATAAATAAAAGCACCAAAATTCTACGAAGCATTTTTCGAAATTACGACATTATTTTAAAAATTATAACTAAGAAGTTAGTTTTAAAACTAAAAATTTAGTTATACTTGCATTATGAAACAACTCACAAAAGCAGAAGAAGAGGTTATGCAATACTTATGGAAGCTTGAAAAAGCTTTTGTAAAAGATATACTTGAGCAAATGCCTGAACCTAAACCAGCTTACAATACAGTTTCTACCATAGTAAGGATTTTAGAGCAAAAAGGTTTTCTGGGTTTCGAAGCATTTGGGAAAAGTCACAGGTATTATCCTTTGGTAACTAAAGAAGATTACTCAAAAAGTAATTTGAACTTAATGGTGCAAAATTATTTTGGGGGCTCTTTTAAGCAGTTGGTTTCATTTTTTGTGAAAGAAGAAAATTTATCTCTCAAAGAAATTGAAGAGTTAAAATCAATTATTGACCAAAATAAGCAGTAATCATGTTTGAAGTTATTTTTAAAATCAACCTATCAATTGCATTAATTTTTATTGTTTACAAGTTATTTTTAGCAAAAAGTAAGCAGTTGCAGGTAAATAGATTTTACCTACTGATAGGCCTACTTATGGCAGTAATTATTCCAATAGCAACTCATTATTTTAGTTTTACCTCGGAGGTAATATCTACCAATTTACCCACCATAAACTTTTCGCCAAACTTGCAGGTAAAAAGTTATGCTGAGAACACAAACTATTTGTTCATTTTATACTCGATTGGGGTTTTATTCATGCTCACTTACTTTCTTTTTGGGATTGTAAAAATTGTAAAGTTTATTTTCAATTCTCAAAAAGAAACACTTGAAGGCTTTTCTATTTTTATTACAAAGGAGCCCAACATAAGTTTCAATTTTTTGAGTTTTATTTTTATTTCAAAAGATACCCAGCCTCAATTAAAGTCTAGTATTTTAAAGCACGAGTTAGTACATAAAAATCAGTTACATTCTATTGACATTCTCCTGGTTGAATTCCTAAAAATTGCCTTTTGGTTTAACCCAATACTTTGGTTTTATAAAAATAGCATGTTAGAAAACCACGAGTTTTTGGCAGATAGTCAAGCATCGAAAGAAAATCTAAAAAATTATCAAAATTGGCTCATTAAAACCTTTGCCAATAATTATTCTCCTTTGTTAGTAAATCAATTTTTTTCCAAAAGTTTAATTAAAAACCGAATCAAGATGTAACACAAAAAACCAACCTTAAAAAGTAAATTTGGGGCTATTTTTGCCCTACCTTTAATTCTAATTTCTTTAACAATTATTTCCTGTACAGGTACAAGTCTTGAGCCTAAACAAGCTCTTGCAGATGCCGAAGTTGCTGTTGAAAATAAAAAAGCAACAGGTGCCGAAAAGTTGCCTCAATTTCCTGGGGGAATGGATGGGTTAATTTCGTTTTTTCAAGAAAACATTACTTATCCTGAAGCTTTAAAGTCAGACTCCATAGAAGGTAAAGCATTTATCAAGTTTAACGTAAGCGAAACTGGAGAGCTTTCAGATTTTAAAGTAGTAAAATCAGACCATGAGTTATTTTCAAAAGCAGGGTTAGAAATAGCCCAAGCAATGCCTAATTGGGAGCCCGCTGAAAGTAACGGAAAAAAGGTAGCAATGGAAATGACTCTTCCAATAGCCTTTTCTCTAAAATAATACATTTCTTTTACTGGAGTAAATCCATTGAGGACCTTAAATTTTATGATGTAAAAATGCCCGAAAATTCGGGTATTTTTATTTTATATTTGACCTTTTCCAGATACATGAGATTTACATACTTACTATTATTAGCAGTTGTTTTTGTGCTGTTTGTTTTTCAAACCAAAGCACAAGTAAATTACCAAGAGTTAAACCAATATATTACCAAAGCAAAAATTGATTTTGGAGCTGCGGGTTTGGCAGTTGGTGTAGTAAAAGATGGCGATGTAATTTTCCAAAACGGTTATGGTTATGAAGATGCTGAAGAGGGTGGAAACAAAATAACAACCTACTCAAATTTTGCCATAGCATCGGTAAGTAAATCTTTTACAGCTATGGCTATTAGTAACTTAGCCAATGAGGGAAAATTAAATTTGAATGATAAGGTAATTAAACATTTACCATATTTTAAACTCAACGACCCAGTAATAACTAACCTTTTAACTGTTGAAGATTTGCTTTGCCACAGAAGCGGTCTTTCTACATTTGATGGAGACCTACTTTGGTATGGCAGCAATTACACCCCTAAAGAAATATTATTAAGAATTGCCAACAGGCCTTTAGAACAAGAGTTTAGGGCAAGTTATGGCTACCAAAATATTATGTTTATTGCCGCTGCTCAAATAATAGAAGTGGTAACAGGAAAAACTTGGGCAGAATATATTCACAATACATTTCTAAAGCCATTAGGAATGATTGAAACCTTTACATCTCCGAAAGATTTTAAACCCAATACCCGCGTTGCCTACCCTCATATTAATAGCAAAAAAATTCCTAGTTTAAATTATGACAATGCTTGGGGTGCTGTTGGTTTAAATACTACTATAACTGATATGACAATTTGGATGAGGTTCTTGCTAAATGGAGGCTATTTTCAAGATAACAGATACATGGAAGATGTAGCTGTAGCAGAAACCTTTTTACCAAGAAACTACTTAAAACTTGGAGGATTAGATAAGCTTCTAAATGTAAACTTTAAAGCCTATGGTTTGGGTTGGTTTATGATGGATTATCAAGGCAAAAAAGTAATTCACCACGGTGGAGGTTTACCTGGATACATAACTCAAATTGCTATGGTTCCAGAGGAGAAGTTAGGCGTTATAATTATGTCAAATGACGGAACCATGCTTCCGTATGCTGTTTTGTACAAAATTTTAGATGAATTTTTAATTGGAAAAGGAAAAAAAGAAGATTGGGCTGCTAAATTTCTTGAATTTGAAAAAAAGAAAAAAGAGGCTGCTGAGAATTACCAAACAAAACTTAATGAAAAGTTTGAAAAAAAGGCAGCCAACACCCTTTCAATAATTTCATTTGCAGGAACTTACGAAGATGAAATGTATGGAAAAGCTGATATTTATTTGGAAAAGAAAAAGTTGGTGTTAAAACTATTACCGAGTAATTTGGTTTTTACTTCTGAGTTAATCCCTTGGTATAAAAATGGATTCAAAATAAAATTTAAAGACCCATTTTTACCCGAAGGATTAGTCAATTTTGATATTGAAGGTGATAAAATAAAAGGCTTTACTATTGATTTGCCAAACCCCGATTTCCACTTTCACAAACTTTATTTTAAGAAAAGTTAAAGGCTAGTAGTTTTTTTATGAAAAAAAAAGAGGATAAAATTTTAATTAAAGAAATTGAAAGCCTTTTATTAAAGTCTAAAGAAAATAATACTACAGCATCAGTAATAGTTAAACTATTAAACAGAAAACTTAACTCAATAGCAGAAGAACAAGAAAAGTTTAAAATTTTATCAAATAATTTACCAGGTATTGCCTACTTATGTAAGAATGATAAAAACTACTCAATAATATTTGTAAATAAAGCCGTTAAGAAATTAACTGGTTATTCTGCTTCTGATTTTATTAAAGGTAAAATTCATCTTGCTAATATTTTTCACCCAGAAGACAAAGACAATATTTTTGAAAAAGTAGATAAAGCACTTCAAGCAAAAAAACAATTTAAACTAGAGTATAGAATAATTACTAAAGAGGGTTCAATAAAATGGGTTAGAGAAAGTGGAAATGGCGTTTATAAGGACCAAAAATTACAACATTTAGAAGGCTATATAGAAGATTTTACCGAAGAAAAGGAAAGTAAACTAAAGCTTCAGGAAGAAGAGCAAAAGCTAAACACACTTGTAGATTCCTTAAATATTGGCTATGCCATTCATACAGATGGAATAATAAAATATGCAAATAGTTTCGCGTTTAAAATTCTGGGCTACAGCCGAAAAGATGAAGTAATTGGAAAATCAGTTGAAAAGTTTATTCATCCAGATTTTAAAGAGGCCACAATTATTAGAATAAATAAAATAATACAAGGACAAAAGCTAAGGCCAAATTACCAATGTTTCCTTAAAAAAGATAATTCATCAATTTGGGTAGAATCTATAGGAAAATTGATTCTCTATAAAGGAAAACCTTCTATACAGGTATCATTTAAAGATGTAAACCAACAAATAATAGCCAAAAAGGAGTTAGCAAAAAGAGAACTCATGTTTAGAGGAATGTTTGAAAATGTGCACCATGGCATGGTGGTGGCAGACGAAAAAGGCTTTATTATTTCAGCTAATAAAAAGTTTTGCAAAATTTTGGGTTATTCAGAAAGGAACATTTTAGGCAAAAGTTTTGGGGAGTTTACTTATCATGAAGAAAAGGATGTAAATATTAATCAATTTGAGCAGCTAATAAATGAAAGTTTAAATCACTATAAGATTAAAAAAAGGTACGTTCGAAAAAATGGAAACTTAATTTGGGTTTCTGTATCTGTTTCATTAATAAAAATAAATTCTCAAAAACTTGTATTAGCAATAATCGATGATATTTCCGATGCTCAAGATGCCGAGCTTAAAGTAAAAAACAATGAGCATCTATTAGCCTCAATAAATAAAAATATTCAAGAGGGTATTTACCGAAGTACTCCCAATAGGGGCATTATTTATGTAAATGAAGCATTGGTAAAAATGTTTGGCTATAGAAACAAACAGGCTTTAATAAATACGCATGGTCTTGGGTTATATGCCGATGAAAAAATAAGATCTGAATTAGCAGAAAAATTAAAGGCCGAAAAAAAATATTCCAATATTGAAGTAAAATTTAAAAGGAAAAACGGCACCTATTTTTGGGGCCTTATGAGTGGGCTTTTGGTATACGATGAAAACCTGAAGGAAGAGTTTTTTGATGGAGCAATAAGAGATATTACAAAAGAGAAAGAAGCCGAAATAAACCTGCAAGAAAAAAATCAGTTACTTCAATCTATTAACCAAAACATTAATGAAGGTATTTATAGAAGTAATAACAAAGGCATTATTTATGCTAACTCGGCCTATGCCAAAATGTTTGGGTTTAAAAATGTTGAGGAGGTTTTAAAAACAAAATCAATTAATTTTTACAAAAACAAAGAAGAAAGAGAAAAACTCGTTCAAAAAATAGTTGAAAAAGGTTTTTTCGAAAACGAGGAAATTGTTTTTAGAAGAAAAGATGGAGGCGAATTTATAGGCCTTGTCAATAGTACATCTTTTGTAACATCAACCGGAGAAGTTTACTGGGATGGGGCAATTAGAGATGTAACAAAAGAGCGCCAAACGCTAAAAAAAATTAAAGAAAACGAGCAACTTTTAAAGTCGATAAACCACAACATTAACGAAGCCATTTACAGAAGCATAAACCGAAAAGGACTTGTTTATGTGAATGAAGCTTTTGTAAGAATTTTTGGATATTCAAGCGTTGAAGAAGTGCTGAAATTAAATGCAATCAAGCTTTATTATAACGCGAATGAGAGAAGAATTTTGGGAGATGAGCTTGTTGAAAAAGGTTCTATTTCTAACAAAGAAGTGCAGTTTGTTAGAAAGGATGGAACCACCTTTTGGGGGTTGTTAAGCTCAATTACCATAAAAAGAGAAGATGGTGAAACTTATTTTGATGGAGCCATAAGAGATATTACAGAGCAAAAAGAAGCCGAAAGGCAATTGAAAAAAGCAAAGGAACAAGCCGAAGAAATGAACCGTTTAAAATCTAACTTTCTAGCCAACATGAGCCATGAAATTAGAACTCCAATAAATGGAATAATAGGTTTGGCCGAAGTTATGAAAGAGGAGTTTTCGAATAATAAAGAACTTAGAATTTACACCGAACTTTTGCAGCAAAGCGGCAACAGATTGTTAAATACCATTACAAGTATTCTTGATTTATCTAAAATAGAATCTAAACAATTAAACATCAAAACCGAGAAGGTTAATTTACATCATGCAATTTCTCAACTTATTCCACATTTAAAAATATTGGCCAATAAAAAGTCTATTCAACTTGAGTATCAACGACATATTTCTGTTGACAGAAAAGTTTTGATAGACCCTATTATTTTAGATCAAATATTAAATAATTTAACAGGGAATGCCATTAAATTTACCAAAACAGGTTCTGTAGTTATAAAAACAAACTTAAAGCGCGGTGCAACAGAATTTGTTAGTATTTTAGTAATTGATACGGGTATAGGAATATCGCCTGATTTTATTCATGATATTTTTTCCCCCTTTAAGCAAGAGAGTGAAGGCACCAAAAGAAGATTTGAAGGTACAGGACTTGGCTTATCTTTAAGTAAAAAATATGCAGAAATGTTTGGCGGAAACATTTATGTAGAAAGCGAAAAAGGAAAGGGAAGTACCTTTGAATTAAAAATCCCCCTAATCGAAAGTTAATGGCCACAAGAGTTTTAATAGTTGAAGATGATCCAATTAACCTATTAGTGGCGAAAAAACTACTCGAAAAGCATTTTGAAATTACATCTGCCACAAATGGCTACCAAGCTTTAGAGGTAATTGAAAAATTTGATTTTGATGTAATACTAATGGATATTAACCTTGGCGATGATGCCCTAGACGGAACTGAGGTAATGCATAAAATAAAAGCAAATCCGAACAAAAAGCACATAAAAATTTATGCTGTAACTTCTTATGCCTTACCCGAAGACCGTGATAGGTTTTTAAATTTTGGGTTTGATTATTACTTCCCAAAACCAATCAACAAAGATTTGATAATTGAAAAAATTAGGGAAGATATTACTTAATAAAATCCGCCTTTAAGGTTTTAATTTTATTTCTTAAACCTTGAAAAAACTGGTAGCGTAAACGCTCTGAAACATCACTTAATAAAATTGATTTAACTCTTATTTGCTCAACCCACCTTTGGCACTCCTCAGAAAAACTTGGAGAAAAAGACATCAAAGAGTTAAATGAATTAAAGCTTACATAAGAATATACACTGCCACCAACAGATGCTAATATTGAGTTATTACTCATAAAAATGTCACTTTGGTACATGCTAAAATTACTTGTAAAATGCTCTGCATTTCTATGATAAGTTTTTTTAGCCAACATAGCTTCAGCTTCTAACTGATTTAAAAATAAAACTAAATCATCTAAAATTGAAATAACAGTGTTTGCATCCTTAAACAAAC
>JABAYK010000031.1:0-1490 GCA_018609045.1 Flavobacteriales bacterium | reverse complement strand
TAAGTTTAAAACTGACCGTTGCCAAAAAAATAATTTAAACCTTCTTAAAGAGGGAAAACCAAATAGCCTGAAGTAAGGAATATCAGTTGCCGTAATGGTAATTTTACTGTCTTTAGCCATTGTAAGTTGTTCCATCTGATTTCTTATATCTGTTAGGTACTGCCGCATGCTAAAATCTTCATTAAACATGGGGTTGTATTGAAACGGCACAGTTCTACCTTCATAATTAATTATAGAGTCAAACGAAACAGAATAATGCTTACACATTTTGTTTATTTCATCAAAAGTTAGTTGCGTTACTCCCCTCAATCTACGATAAGCAGCATCTACATTTACACCTAGTAATTGAGATAACTCTTGGGCAAAATTTTTGGTTTTTTTTCGCTCTTTACATTGCTCAACAAATTGCCTCTGCTTGTTCATAATAATTGAATTTTACTAAATTTTTTGTGAAAGCCATAAAATTATTAATTATTATCAGGGTGCTGCAGTTCCATATTCATTAGTTTTTAAAAATTTTAATCTTCTAGCCTAGGTAATATTTATTTCATTCAAATTTTGAAATTAGTTTTTTTTTGCCTTAATTTTTTCTGGAATATTGTTAAATATTTTGCCATTCAATTTGGTAGATCGCTACCTCTAAAAAAACATCAACAGAAAAAACAAGGTTTTTAGTTCATGGTTCAAAGTATTAAATTGCGAGATTTTTTTAGAACACATAGTAATCGAATAAATAGTAAAAATTGAAAGTTTTAGTAACAGGTGCAAATGGTCTTTTAGGTAGTAACTTGGTGAGGCAATTGTTAGATAACGGACATGAAGTTATTGCCTTTGTATTGAAAAATTCCAATTTGTCCACCATCAATAATCTTCCTCTAAAAATAATAGAGGGAAATATTTTAAAAATTGAAGAGGTAAGAGAGGCTTCTGCTGGTGCAGATGCAATATTCCATTTGGCAGCAAGTACTGCTTTATGGCCCGAAAGAGACGAGTTAATCAATAAAGTAAATATAGACGGAACTAAAAATGTAATTCAAGTTGCTAAAGAAATTGATGCAAAGCGGCTTATTTATGTTGGCACAGCTAATTCATTTTCTTTTGGTCCTAAAGATAACCCAGGTGTTGAAGACACCGCTTATAAGGCTTTTACCTACGGGTTTAATTACATGGACAGCAAATATGAAGCTCAGAAACTTGCTCTCGAAGCACATAAAAACGGGCTGCCAGTAATTGTGGTAAACCCAACATTTATGCTTGGTAAGTATGACTCAGGACCCTCTTCTGGGGCAATGGTTATAGCCATTTACAACAAGAAAGTTCCAGGTTATGCCCCTGGTGGTAAAAACTATATATGTGTAAAAGATGCTGCTGTGGGGATTGCCAATGCTTTAACAATGGGTAAACTGGGAGAATGCTACATTATTGGTAACGAAAACTTAACCTACAAAGAGGCTTTTCAAAAAATTGGAAAAACTGTTAAAGTTACACCC
>JABAYK010000119.1 GCA_018609045.1 Flavobacteriales bacterium | reverse complement strand
ATTATAATATGTTGTTTTCGATTCGAAAACAGTTCTGACATGCACAACCGAGTTAACTGAATTTTTGGCAGCTACCCTAAAATCTGTATTTGCAATAACATCGGGGTAATAATTTGTAAATTGCGATTTAACTTGGGTAGAAGTATTTGAGCTACTTTGCGTTGAATGGTTTTGAGGAATTATTTTTTCAGGTTTTTCTGCAAGTTTAATACCTGTAAATACAACTAATCCACCTAATATTGCTACTGAAAATAATTTGATAATTTCTTTCATAATTGATACTATTTTTAACGCTTAAATTTGTTCAAAAACAACGCCAATTCAACTTTATTGGTTGCAATTGTCATGTTAAATGATGTTAAGCTACTAAACCTAATTATACTGCTATTAATAATAAAATAAAATATTCTTTTTTTTTCTTGCTAGGCCTTTTATTTGGGGCTATAGGGAGTAATATATTTATTCAGCCACAAGTAATTGAAAAAGAAGTTTTGGTTGAAGTTCCAAAAAAGAATAAACAAGGAAAAGAAGCGATTAATCCTACTAAAGATAAAATCAATCCTAAGGATGGAAAAAATTCAATAAAGAATCAGGCATCATCAAACACATTAAATAAAACTGAGGAAGATTCAGCATTATTGGCAGAAATAGATACATCTATTTATTATGAAGATTCCACTTTAAGTCAGGTTGATTCGCAATTTATTAGTATGGCTCAAAATAATTATTTACAAGATACAATTAGTAACGTTTTTGATACAGATGATACAACTATCGAGAAAATAAAAACAGAAAAACCAATTGAAGTTCAAACTGAAGAGCTAATTGCAAAAAATAAATTACCAATAATTATTTTAGTTAAGTTTCAAAAGCAAACAAAGGCAGATTCAAGTATTTCGAATTTGGCAGATATAAAAAGCAACAAACCAGCTGAGTTTTTAAATGTAGAATTTTGGGATTCACCTATTAATTACAAAGGTTATAAGTATAGTAATAACACTTTGGTAGTTTATGGTTTAGATTATTTCCCTAACCAAAGTAAGGTTTATAAAACTGAAAAAGGATTGGTGTTTAAATATTTAAATGAGCTTTATCCTATAAGCGAAACACTAAAATATACAAGGTATTCGGTATTAACCGATTCAACAATAATTAATGAAATTAAAAATATAGAATAAGGTTTGGCTTCCAAGAAACAGAAAAAAAAAAATAAAGCACTTCCAATTGTCCTAATTTTATTTTTGATGGTAGGAAGCGTTTCTGTGTTTATGTTGTACAGGTGGATTTATGCCAATAACATAAACGAACAATACCAAAACGAGTACTTTTATATTTATTCAAATTGGACTTACGATGATGTTTTAACAGGGCTACAAGAGAAAGAGGTAGTTAAAAACATCAACTCTTTTGATTGGGTAGCCAAACAAAAAAACTATCCCAACAATTTAAATCCAGGCAAATACAAAATTATCAAGCCTTTAAGTAATAATGAGTTAATAAACTTATTTAGATCTGGAGATCAAGAGCCAGTTCAGGTTTTGGTAAAATCCTTTAGAAAAAAAGAAAAACTTTCTGCTACATTAGGGGAAATTTTAGAACCAGATTCGGCTGATTTCCAAACGATTTTTAGTAACAACGAGTTTTTGAAAAGCTACGGATTTAAACCAACTACTTTTCCAGCTCTAATTCTGCCAAATACCTATGAGTTTTACTGGAATGCTTCTCCAGAGCAGTTTATTGCAAGAATGGCTTTAGAATATAAAAAGTATTGGAATGAAGAGCGAAAGCAAAAAGCTAAACAATTGGGTTTATCTCAAAGTGAAGTTAGCACTTTGGCCAGTATAGTACAATCTGAAACTGCCAAGATTGATGAAAAACCAAAAGTTGCTGGGGTTTACCTTAACAGATTAAAAAAAGGCATGAAGCTTCAGGCCGACCCAACTTTAATTTTTGCTCATAACGATTTTACCATAAAAAGGGTTTTGAATATTCACAAGCAAATAGACTCACCTTACAATACATATAAATTTACAGGCTTGCCTCCAGGGCCAATTTTAATACCTGAGATATCATCAATTGATGCAGTTTTAAACGCCGAAAAACATAATTTTCTTTATTTCTGTGCCAAGGAAGATTTTTCTGGATACCACAATTTTTCTACCAATTATTTGGCTCATTTAAAAAATGCAAAGCTTTATCAGCAAGCGCTAAACAAAAGAAAAATTTACAAATGATAACACAAATAAAATTTGGGACAGATGGATGGAGAGCGATTATCGCCAAAGAATTTACTGTTGAAAATGTAATTAGAATTAGTGTTGGAGCGTCATTATACATCAAAAAAAACAACCTGCCTAAAAAGGTTGTAATTGGCCACGATTGTAGGTTTAATGGCGAATTGTTTTCATTGTTTGCTGCCAAAGCCTTTAAGCATGAGGGTATAGAGGTTGTATTGGCTAAAGGTTTTGTTACAACGCCTATGATTTCTTTTGCTGCATTGCAAAATAATTGTGGCTTGGGGATAATTATTACAGCAAGTCATAATCCACCAGAGTACAATGGTTATAAATTGAAATCGAAAAGTGGGGGACCTTTAATTGATTCCGAAATAAAAAAGGTAGAGGATTTTATCCCAAATGAAATAAACCTTCCAAGTATCGAAAAAGTTGAATTGGAAGAAGGAGATATGGTTGACCTTACCACTCCTTATATCAATTACCTAAAAACAAAGTTTGATTTTGATGCAATTTCAGCTTCGAACATAAATGTGGCATTTAACCCTATGTTTGGATCTGGTCAAGGAATATTCAAAACATTATTGCCAAAATCTGAAGAATATAAAAGTTACAGAAACCCTCTTTTTGAAGGAATTTCACCAGAGCCAATTCTTAAAAACTTAACCCAATTTTCAGCCTACCTTAAATATGAAAATAGATTTGATTTGGCTTTTGTAGTTGATGGAGATGCGGATAGAATAGGGATGATGGATGGCCAAGGAAATTATATCAATAGCCATGAAATAATGTTGATTTTATTGTGGATTTTGGTAAAATATAAAAACCAAACCGGACCTGTAGCAACAGGTTTTTCTTCTACCGATAAAATTAGAATAATGTGCGAAAAGTATAATTTACCACTTACAATAGTGCCCATTGGCTTCAAGCATATTTCTAAACTTATGATAGACCAACCCATTTTAATGGGAGGGGAGGAGTCTGGTGGAATTGCAGTTGCAGGTCATATTCCAGAACGAGATGGAATTTTTAATTCGTTTTTAATTTTAGAGTTTTTGGCCAAACAAAATATCACTATTAACCAATTGCTTAATGAAATTGAAGCTAAATTAGGAGCTTTTGCTTACAATCGATTAGATTTAAAAATAACAGAAGAACAAAA
Source organism: Flavobacteriales bacterium (assembly GCA_018609045.1). GTDB lineage: Bacteria > Bacteroidota > Bacteroidia > Flavobacteriales_G > Salibacteraceae > JAAZVO01. The sequence goes on along the minus strand of JABAYK010000119.1, from coordinate 714 downwards.
AAGTAAGGTTTTAAAAACGCTTTCTTCCAATAGTATTACACAAATAGCTGATAAAAAGGTTCAAAACCTAGAAACCTTAGATGGATATAAATTCAGGCTTTCTAACTCAGAATGGGTAATGGCAAGATTGTCTGGTACAGAGCCTCTTCTAAGAATTTACGCAGAGGCCGAAACTCCTAAATTGGTTGAAAGTTACATTGAGGCACTGAAAGAAATATTGATTTAAATTCTACCTAGAATTTTTTTTTGGTACAAAGCTTAACAAAAAAGAAACTTTTGCGTACAAAGTGTTTCACTACACATTATGGCAATAAACTATAATTTTAAAATAGAAAATGAAACCCTAAAAGTAGAAACTTGGGGGATTGATGATAATTTAAAAGATGTAGAGAGTTACGCGTTCTCTATTCTTGAGTTATCTGTAAAGAATAATTGTAAGAAAGTTTTTTGTGACGAGAGAAAACTAGAATATTCATTATCGGTTATTGATACTTTTGAGCTTGCAGAAAAGGCTTCTTCATTGGGGAAAACTCTTAAAAAGATAGCCATAGTTTGCCACGAGAATTATCTTGAAGAAGGCAGATTTTATGAAACGGTTGCCCTAAATAGAGGATTAAAAGTTTTTGTAACATCAGATTTAGAACATGCCAAAACATGGTTTGAATAATATTTGAAAAAGAATATAGTTTTTAACATTTTAAAAAACCGTTAGAC
>JABAYK010000011.1 GCA_018609045.1 Flavobacteriales bacterium | reverse complement strand
TTCATCAACGTCAATGATGCATTGCAATGAATCTTCAAAATTGCTATACACCAATATTTTTCCATTAAAATTTGTTGGAAATTGAACTCCATCAACAATTGTTAATTTTTCTCTGTAACCATTTGTTAGTATAAAGGTGTTTACTTGCGATATAGCCAAGGTATCTCCAAAATTATTTATTGCTCTGTAGCTTGGGTAATTGTATTGAATATTGCCATTGTAAGAAACATCAAACCCAATAGCAGTGTCGGAAAAAGCATCTACTGAAAAGCGTGAAAGCTTAATTGAATCGCATTGTGCATAAGAAAAATTTATTAAGAAAAAGAGTAGTGAAATAGTAATTGTGTTTCTCATAATTATTATGACGCATTATTTGTTCAATTGGTTGTAATCTTTAATAGTTTGGTTGAGCATTTTAAAATCTAATTCGCCTTTTACCTCTTTTAAATGATGAGAAATGGCCAATGCTTTTGATATTCGGCTATTTTGATTTTTTACTTTGTTTACCAAGTGAATTAAATTTCTTTGTTTGCCTGGAGTCAGCTTATCGAAGTAGCTTAAAGCTTCAGGCTCTTGTGCAAATACTTCCTGCATTTCTTCAGCCATGGGCATACCATATTTGGAGGTTTCTTCGGTTAATGAAACCAAAATGGGTTCATCTTTTACTAAACCGAGTTGCTTTACATTTTGCTTATTGATTAAAACATAATAATAACCATTGCTAGACAAAATTGCCGAATGAATTTTCAACTTACCATTTACCTCACAAACAACTCTTTTTATGCCTTTGATTTTGAATTCTTCTGCAATTTCAGGTGGAATAGGCAAATGATAACCCCAAATAGGCGAGTTTAATACATCTAAAGTGGTGGTGAATGATTTCATTTAAAGTTACTTTTAAAAAATTTGGCAGCTATATTTTAGGTCTTCTCCAAGAAACAAATCGTCCTTCTTCATATTATATTTTGTGAGTAAGAATTCTACCAACAAAGAAACTACCTAAATCAGCAGTTCTTTTAAGATTTACTTGAGCAATACTTAACACTCTTTGTAGGATTTGATAAGTTTTGGTAATTCCTTAAAACTTTTTGTGAAAATAAAATGTTTAGACAACATCAATTGCCATTTTTGCAAACTCAATGAAAACCAATACCAAAATAGCCATTATTTCCCCAAAAATCCTTTTTTTTAAAGGATTAAAACAAATAATTGAAGAGCATTTGGGTTTGGTTAACATAAATTCTTTTTTGTCGATAAATGAATTTGACATACAAGCCAAAGTAAACGAGTTTTCAATATTATTTTTAGATCAACAAGTTGGTGGCTTTGAAAATTTAGAAACTTCTTTTTTTGAGCAACACAATATTGTTTTGATAACGGAACAAGATTCACAAATAATTTATGATTTACATAAATTAGAATTGAATGGTTTTATTACCCAAAATTCTCAATTACCAGATTACCATCAAGCCATTGATGCAGCATTGGAAGGAAGAAAGTATTATTCTCAACTAGTTATTCAGGTTCTTATTGAAATGAGCATGAATAGACCAAAAGAAGAAAAATCGAATAGTTTACACAAAAGCTTATCGGAAAGAGAAATGGAAATCTTCATGAAAGTAACCCAAGGAAGGTCTGCCAAAGAAATAGGAGAGGAACTATTTATTAGTCCTCATACTGTTTACACCCACCGTAAAAATATTTTGAAAAAACTTGCATGTAATAGTGCTGCCGATTTAATAAATTACGCTTATTCTCAAGGCTTGCTCGAAAACGATTAATTAATACCTAACATTAGGTAGTAAGATTACCAATTTACGTTACGGTAAAACCTTTTTTCTGAATCTAAATTTGCCAAAAATTTAATCATGCGTAAATTATTATCATTATTATCTGTTTTAATAGGATTTGCATCACTTGCCCAAACCGAAGTTTCCTTAACCTTAGATGCTTCATATACCAAAAAAGTGTTTTATAGTTTTGAAAACGGCGAAGTTGGTTCCATGAGAAACGACAATTGGGATATTGCTATCGCAACTTATTCTACCCAAACAGCTTCTATCAGAATAAATGGTGGTTTTGGCGCAGAGCTTTTCCAATACACAGGAGGCGACACTGCATCTTGGAATAATTTAGATACAGCAGGATTAAGTACTTTAACGAATTGGAACCAGTGCAGAGACAACCAATCTGCCTTTGAGCCTAGTGCTTTTGAAGCCAATGCTTCTGGTCATCCAGATTATGGTTGGGGAAAATACAATAGTGTTACCCACAATGTTGTAGGAACCTCATTATTTGTTTTAAAAACGGTGGTTGGAGACTATAAAAAAGTTTGGATAAAAGAACAAATAGCTATTGGAAATTCCATACAAATTGAAGTTGCCGATTTAGACAATACTAACAATTACAGCAAAACCATTAACAAAAGTGTCGGGTCAAAAAACTATGTTTATTTAAACCTTGCAACAGAAACATTGATGGATAACGAGCCATCAAATCAAACTTATGATTTGGTATTTACAAAATACGAAGGATTAGCAGGTCCAAATGCATACTATCCTTTAACAGGAGTAGTTTTGAATAGAGGTGTAAAATCGGCAGAAGTAAAAGGTTTGCCAGTTGAAGATGCAGATTTAGCTACAGCCTTATTTACAGAAGATATTGATGTTATTGGATCAGATTGGAAATCTTTTAACATGGACATTTTCCAATGGAAATTGCAGGATTCTCTTTCTTATTTCGTAGAAGATTTAAAAGGCAATATTTGGCATTTGTGGTTTACCGATTGGGAGGGCGCATCTACCGGAAACTTAAAGTTTATGCAACAATTGGTGGTTACTTCAAATGTCTCTGAATTAGAAAACAAAAGCGGCATTAAAATTTACCCAAATCCTGCTACCGAAAATTTTACACTTCAATTAAATGAAGAAGTTACCCAACTTTCAATTTTTGATGTTACCGGAAAAATGGTTTATGTAAACAACAACCTAAATTTTAACGAACTTAACTTATCAGCAACAGAGTTGGGTTCAGGATTGTTTTTAGTTCAAACCAAAGGTAAAACCATCGAAACCCAAAAGCTTTTTATAAAATAAGTTTTTGAAAAAAAAATCAATATTTACGTTTGTTTTGCTTTGGGCTGCTAATGTTTTAGTGGCCCAAACTGTTGTTAGCATTACTGACAAAGGGGTTAAAAAGCCTATTTCAGGCGGTTATGTAGTGGCTCAAAATATTGGGCAGAACAAAGTTATCTCAACTTCTATTTCTGGCAAACAAGGCTTGGCAACTCTATCGGCAAAACCTCCTTTTGTTTTGGTGGTAAGTTGTCCTGGTTACAAAGTATTTATTGATACGGTAAACAGTTCTCAAGTATCGGTTGAGTTAGAATTTTTATCTCTACAATTAGATGAGTTTGTTGTTACTTCTTCGGCTGTGCCTACAAAAATTGAAGACCATGCCCAAACAGTTAAAGTAATATCTGCTGAACGCATAAAAGCACAAGGCGCAAATAACCTTAGCGATGTGCTTCAAAACGATTTAAACATCAGAATATCTCAAGACAATATTTTAGGGGCGGGAATTCAAATGCAAGGCGTAGGAGGGGAGAATGTTAAAATAATGGTAAATGGTGTACCAGTTATTGGTAGGTTAAATGGAAATATTGATTTGAGCCAAATCAACCTAAACCAAGTAGAAAAAATTGAAATTATTGAAGGTCCATCTTCAGTTAATTATGGCACTAATGCTTTGGGAGGTGTAATTAATTTGATTACCAAAAACAGGCAACAAAAGCAAATAACAGGCTCACTAAACAGTTTTTACGAAACTGTTGGCAACTACAATATTGATGGAGATTTAGGTTTTCAAAAGGGAAGGCATTTAATACAAGTTTCAGGTGGCCGTTACTTTTTTGATGGTTTCTCAAACTCAGATTCAACAGGCAGGTATCAGTCTTGGCGACCTAAAGAGCAAGTTTTTGGCGCTGTTAACTATGGAGTAGGTTTGGGAAGATTTCATTTAAGCTATAATGGCAAAGGCTTTAGAGAAATAATTCAAAGTAAAGGAACACCCGAAGCTCCTTTTTACATTTCGGCCTTCGATTCTTATTTTACAACTTATAGAATTGACAATAGTTTGCGTTTTAATGGTTACATAAATAACAATCATCATTTAGATATTGTGGCTTCGGCCAATTTGTACCAAAGAGAAAGTGTAAACCTCTACAAAGATTTGGTAACCTTAAACGAAACGCCTTTAGATACTAATTTAGAAGAATTTCAGCTACTTATGAGTCGTGGAATTTACAATTACATAAACCCAAATACATCCATAAATTTTCAATTGGGATACGAGGTAAATTTAGACAAAGCCAATGGATTAAGAATTGAAAACGGATTGCAGCAAATGGAAGATTATGCTCTATTCGGAAACCTTTCTTTAGGCTTGCTAAAAGATAAAAAATTGCTTTTGCAACCAGGTGTTAGGTTAATTTCAAATTCGGCATATTCTGCACCAATTACACCTTCTTTTAACCTGAAGTGGAACGCAATAAAAAATGTAACATTAAGGGGGAGTTATGCCCGAGGGTTTAGAGCTCCAAGCCTCAAAGAATTGTATTTTATTTTTGTTGATGTTAACCACAATGTTTTTGGAAATCCAAATTTATTGGCCGAAACAAGCAACAGTTTTAATGGCTCAATTCAGTTAAAAAATAAATTTAAGTTAGTTGACTTAGGATTCAATATATCAGGATTTTATAATAAAATTGATAACCAGATAAGAAGTGTTGCCACAAGCCTTTCGGTAGATTCTGTTTTATACCGAAATGAAAATATTGAGCAGTTTACTTCCAAAGGGTTTAGAACTGAATTCAAAACCAATCACAAAAGATTTGCAACAACGTTAGGATACAGTTATACAGGTATTTTAAATGATCTTGGAGCAGCTTTAAGGGCCGAAAACAAATTTATATTTTACCCTGAATATCAGGTAAACTTAACTTACAAGTTTATTGATTTTAAAAGCAGTTTCAATGTGTTTTTCAAGCAATTTGGAGATCAGCCAATTTTGTTTTCTCAGTTCGACCAAGAAACCCAAACCCATGTAATTGAGCAAGGAATTATCGGCGGTTATGGAAGATTAGACCTAAGTTATAACCAATCGCTCTTGGGGAATAAGCTCAACATTTCGCTTTTTGCCAAAAACCTACTAAATATTTCTAATGTTCAACAAACTGCAGGTATTACTTCAGGAGTTCATTCTAGCGGTAGTTCATCATTACCTGTAATGTGGGGCCGAACTTTTGCTGTTTCAGTTAAATACCAAATTGAAAGTAAAAAATGAGGATAATTTTAGCAATATTATTATTGATTGGGCTTTCTAGCTGCTTTAAAGAAGATGAACCTGTGCCGGCTTACAAATCGCCGGATGGTATTTTTACAAATACTGCTGAAGTAGGAGAGTTTTACGAAAACCAAGTTTATTTTAATTTAGAAACAAATGAGTTTGTAAAAACAGAACCTCGTGCAAATTGGGATTTGGCATTTGAAGCTGATGCAGATGGAAAATTTATTTTCTTAAATGGGGCAAGTTTGATGCGGGTAATTAAAACAGGCTCAACCAATTTCGATTCAATATTTAGTACCCAAGGTAAAGAGTGGTTTTATGATAATTCTAATGGAAATATAGACGAATTAGCCATAGGCGAATGGTTTACTGAAGAGGGAAATAGTATTATTTCTAAACAAGAAGTTTACCTAATTGACAGAGGGTTTACGCCACTTGGTAACGACAGGGGAATGATAAAATTTCAGGTTTTGGGTTTGCAAAACAATAGTTATCAAATAAAATTTTCTGCCTTAAACCAAACTTCGGCGAATGAAATTATTATTCCTAAAAATGAGCTTTATAATTACGTTCATTTAAGTTTTGATAACAATGGCGAATTGGTTTTTGCTGAACCTCCAAAAAATGAGTGGGATTTGGTGTTTACACAATACACAGCCAAAGTAACTCAGATAACCACAGGTATAGTGGAAGATTATTCTGTTAACGGGGTTTTAATAAATAAAAATGGGGTAGAAGTAGCCTTAGAATTACTTGCCCCGTTTGAAGAAATAAAATTTACTGATTTAGAAAATTACAATTTTACCATTTACCGCGATGCCATTGGTTATGAATGGAAGGATTTTGATTTTGATAACAACTCATATTCTATTGCAGATTTTCATACTTACCTTATTAAATCAGTTGAAGGTAATTATTTTAAATTGAGGTTTACTTCATTTGTAAATGCTGAAGGAAAAAGAGGCTATCCAAGCTTAGAGTTTGGCAGGTTTTAAAGATTTTCATTATTGGATAAAATAAAAAAGCCACACTTTTAAGTGTGGCTTTTTTATTATGAAATTTAGGTTTAATTAAAGTTCAAATCTATCTAACATCATAACTTTCGTCCAAGCAGCAACAAAGTCTTTTACAAATTTTTCCTTCGCATCGTTGCTAGCATAAACTTCGGCAATAGCTCTAAGCTCTGAGTTTGAACCAAAAATTAAATCAGCTCTGGTTGCAGTATATTTAACTTCTCCAGTTTTTCTGTTTTTTCCTTCAAAAATTTCATTCGAATTTCCTTTTGGTTTCCATTCATTTTCCATATTTAGAAGGTTCACAAAAAAATCATTGGTTAATGCACCTGTTTTGTTGGTAAGAACACCATTTTTTGAGTTATCAAAATTGGTTTCTAAAACCCTCATACCACCTATTAAGGCGGTCATTTCAGGGGCTGTTAAAGTTAGCATTTGGGCTTTGTCAATTAGCAATTGCTCAGTTGTTAAGGTGTAAGCAGTTTTTTTATGATTTCTGAAAGCATCAGCCATTGGTTCTAAAACTGCCATAGATGCTACATCTGTTTGGTCTTGTGTTGCATCCATTCTTCCTGCTGTAAAAGGCACAGTTACAGAAACACCTGCTTTTTTTGCAGCTTGCTCAATTCCAACATTACCGCCAAGTACAATTAAATCTGCAATGGAGATTTTTTTGGTTTTTGATTTTTTGTTAAAGTCGGTTTGAATTGTTTCATAGGCCTTTAAAACCTTATTCAATTGCTCTGGATTATTCACTTCCCAATTGCGTTGAGGCTCTAATCTAATTCTTGCACCATTTGCACCACCTTTGTTATCAGTGCTTCTAAATGTTGATGCGGATGCCCAAGCTGTTTCAGCCAATTCGCTGGTAGTTAAGCCTGAATTGGTAATGGCATTTTTTAAATCCTTAATATCAGCATCATTTACTAAATCATGATTTACCGCAGGAATTGGATCTTGCCATAGAAAATCTTCTTTTGGAACTTCTGGACCTAAATAAAATGACTTGGGACCCATATCCCTGTGGGTTAATTTAAACCAAGCTTTGGCAAAAGCTGCATCAAACTCATCAGGATTTTCCATAAATCTTTTTGAAATTTTAGCATATTCTGGATCAAACCTTAGCGATAAATCTGTTGTTAACATGGTAGGTGCATGTTTTTTATTTGGATCATAAGCATCTGGCACCATTATTTTGGGATTTTTTGCAACCCATTGGTTTGCACCTCCTGGGCTCTTTGTTAATTCCCATTCTTCTGAGAATAAAATGGCTAAATATTGGTGATTCCATTCGGTTGGTTTAGCTGTCCAGATAACTTCTAAGCCTGAAGTAATAGCATCCGCTCCTTTACCAGATTTGTAATCACTTTTCCAACCAAAACCTTGCTCTTCAATATTTGCTCCTTCTGGGTCTGCTTTTAAATTTGATCCAGGTGCAGCACCATGCGTTTTTCCTAAAGTGTGACCTCCTGCAATTAAAGCCACTGTTTCTTCATCATTCATTCCCATTCTGCCAAAAGTTTCTCTAATATCTTTTGCAGCTGCTAAAGGATCAGGGTTACCATTTGGACCCTCAGGGTTTACATAAATTAATCCCATTTGAACAGCAGCTAAAGGTTTTTCTAAACTTCTATCACCCGTATATCTTTCATCTGCTAACATTTGGGTTTCAGGACCCCAATAAACATTTGAATTTGGTTGCCAAACATCTACGCGGCCTCCACCAAAACCTAAAGTTTCAAAACCCATATCTTCTAATGCTACATTACCTGCTAAAATCATTAAATCTGCCCACGAAATGTTTTTGCCGTATTTCTGTTTTACCGGCCAAAGTAATCTCCTAGCTTTATCAAGGTTAGCATTATCAGGCCAACTGTTTAAAGGCGCAAATCTTTGCATTCCATCTCTTGAACCTCCGCGGCCATCTCCTGTTCTGTAGGTTCCTGCACTGTGCCAAGCCAATCTAATAAATAACCCACCATAGTGCCCCCAATCGGCAGGCCACCAATCTTGAGATTCTTTAAGGGTTTTTCTTATGTCTTCTTTCAATGCATCGTAATCGAGGGCTAAAAAGGCTTCTTCATAGTTAAAGCTTTCACCATAAGGATTTGTTTTTTCTGAGTGAAGTCTTAATGGAGTTAAGTCTAATCTATTTGGCCACCATTCATTTAAAGTTTTTGCTCTTTGAGCATCTGTTGATGTAGTTTTTTCATCTTCTCCATCGGCAATGGGTTCAATTTTTTGATTTGCAGAATGAGGGTTTGGACCCTTTGCGCTGCCATAACCGAATGGACAAACAGCTCCTTCAGCCATGGTTTGGGCAGTTGAGGAAAGCCCCATGGCTAAGGAGAGAATTAGTAATAGATTTTTCATTTTTTTTTAATTTAGAGTTTGAACAAATTTTGATATTATTTTGGTATCGTGAAAATTGAAAATCTCAATAAATTTATAGCTAATACTTATATAAGGAAAATTTTACTTATTTGTTCTGTTTAATTTATTATTAAAAAAAATAAAACCATGAAATTCATCTCAATTCTATTTATTATTCTATCAAATATTTTCAGTATTTCTTGCACTAATGAAGGTTCCAGTGATAAAAAATCTGAAATTGTTGAAACACCTAAGCAGGAACAAACAAAAAATCAAATAATAATTGAGGCTGAAAGCTTTTATGAATCTAGTGATGAAAATTTGATTAAAGATGAAAACGACGATTTAGTTGGCTTAACAGGTACAGGGTGGTTAGCTTTTGATGTTCCTTTCAAAACCGCAGGAAGGTATAAGGTTGAAGTTTTAGGTAGATCAACTTCTAAAGCTACATTATGGTTAGAGGATTACATTGATAATAAAGATGGAAGAACCTATAATGTTACTGGAAGCCTAGTAATGAATTCAAATGAAATTACAAGCGTTTCGGTAGATGGAAGTCCATTTAATATGGGTACCCATAAAATGAAATTGCATTATGAAGGGGAGGAACTTCAAATTGATAAAATAATTTTTACCTTAATGATAAAGCATCAGTTAACTCCTGAATCTTTAACCCAAAATATGAATGGAGAAAATTGGGAGTTAGTTTGGAGCGATGAATTTGATGGAGAAAATTTAGATACATCAAAATGGCTTTATGATGTTGGAAATTGGGGTTGGGGAAATAACGAACTTCAATATTACACAGATAGCAGAACAGAAAATACTAGACTTGAAGAAGGTAATTTAATTATTGAAGCTAGAAAAAATGATATGGGTCAAGACTGGACTTCTGCCCGGTTAACCACCAGAGGAAAAACAACATTTTTGTATGGTAAAATAGAGTTTAAGGCCATTGTTCCAAGAGAAAAAGGAAATTGGGCTGCCGGTTGGACTTTAGGCGATTCTTACGTTGATGAGCTTAGTTGGCCATATTGTGGCGAAATTGATATTATGGAAAGTGTAGGTTATGAAGTTAATGACGAAACCGGAGATGGTATTTCTCATGCTACTGTACATACTCTTGCATATTATTTTAAAATCAATAACCAAATTAGCAGCACAAAAGAGGTTAAAAACATTGCAGGCGAATTTCATACTTATGCTGTAGAATGGACCCCAACCGAAATAAAAGGTTTGGTAGATGATGAAGTTTATTACCTGTATGACAAAACTGCCAACGAAAAAGAATGGCCTTTTAACAAACCTCAAAACATCATTTTAAATCTTGCCATGGGTGGCGGATGGGGTGGAGCCCAAGGTATGGATACCACGGTAACTTCTCAAAAGTTAATTATTGATTACGTGAGAGTTTATGGTAAAAAGTAAAAGCATTTACTTTTAATATTTTTGCTTAATCTAATAACCAAAAAAAATATTTAGGGTAAATTTTACTATTGTTGCCCCCATGAATTTTGAGCAGATAATAGAAATTTCTGACAAGGTATTCGGTAAAGATTACCTTACCCATAAAGCATTAAAAAGTTATGCGTCAAATTCAAACTCAAAAATTATTGTTTTAGAAAAAAACGAAAGAATTCTTGGTTTTTCGATAGTTCAAATTATTTCTCACAAACAATTAGAAGAAGTTATTTTTGAAGAAGTTCCTTTATCAGTAAATAATTTTACAAAAATTGGTTACAGAAAAATGACTGCAATTCATCCAGATTTTAGAAGTGCAGGAATGGGGCAGAAACTATTTGAATTAGGCCAAAATTGGTTGGAAGAAAATCAAGTGCAGGTGGTTTTAACAGTTTCTTGGATAAATTCTAAAACACTGAAATACAGAAAGTTTTTAGAGTTTCATGATTTTAAGCCACTCAAAAAACTCAAGGCTTATTGGCGCCAAGAAAGTCTTGAAAGAAATTACCAATGTGCGTCTTGCGGAGCTCCACCTTGCCATTGTAAAGGAATGTTATATGCTAAATTTCAAAAATCTTAACCTATGCTTTTAGATTTTGAAACTACCAAATTTGATTCTTTGGTTCCCTTATCAGGTGGAATTGACAGCACGGCTGCATTGTATAAAGTTTTAAAAGAAAATCCAACCAAGAATTATTTGGTTTTTAGGGTTGATATGGTTCATGGCACAAGTGGACATAGAACCACAAGAGAAGCTATGGCTGCAGATAAAATTCTTAAATGGCTTTATCAAAATGGATTTAAAAATTTTTGCTTTCGGGAAGTAAGAATTGACTATTCATCTCTCGGAATGACCCCACCTGTTTGGGATAGTGAGGTGATTAACTTCTTTGGAGCAATGTTCATTCAAGGTAAACCAGAAATATCGGAGTTTATTGATGGAGCTATTAAAGATGATTTTAAAGATCCTGATTTTCAAAATAGATTAGATAAGATTGCCAAAATTCTATACATCCATACAGGAAAAAGTAGGGAAGAGCTAAAAATTGATTTTCCGATTAAGCACCTTTCAAAATATGAAGTTATTCTATCTATTCCTCAAGAGTTATTAAACTTTACTTGGAGTTGCAGATACCCAAAAATTGTTGCACCTTGGACCTTTGGCAGATGCCATGATTGTCCTCAATGTAAGGTTTTAGATAAGGTTTTAAAAGACCATGAAGAATTAGACACGACTTTGTTTCATTAACTCGGGATAAGTTCGACTTCGCAAATCAGAGATTTGCTGTCTCAATTACTTTCCAATACAAAACTTAGAGAAAATGTTTCCCAAAAGATCGTCTGTTGTGATTTCTCCTGTAATGAGGCCCAATTGGTGTAAACTAGCTCTAATATCCATAGCAATGAAATCGCCTGTAAGGCCATTGTCAATACCTGTTAAGGCTGTTTGCAAAGCAACATTGGCTTTTGTTAAAGCTTCCCAATGGCGGGTATTACTTACCAAAGTTTCATCTTGATTTAAAATATGTAACTGAGCGGTTTCTTTTAAAGATTCTTTTAATTCTTCAATATTCCATTTCTCTTTTGCAGAGATAAAATGCAAGTTTTCAAATTCAGCAAATTGAGCTTTGGCTTCAGCTAAATTTTTTAAATCTACCTTGTTTCCAATAATTACAAGTTTGGCTTTGTTCTTTTGTAATGAGTCGTTTATTTCAACAATGGTTTCTTTTAGAAGGGCTGGAGTAGTATTGTTCAAGTCAACTATCAACAATACAATAGCAGCCGATTCAATTTTTTCTAAAGTTCTTTTTACACCTAATGCTTCAACAACATCTTCTGTTTGTCTAATTCCGGCAGTATCAATAAATCTAAAAATGGTTCCTCCAATATTCAATTCATCTTCAATGCTGTCTCTTGTAGTTCCTTCAATTTCGGTAACCAAAGCGCGCTCTTCGTTTAACAAAGTATTCAAAAGAGTAGATTTACCTGCATTTGGTTTTCCTGCAATTACAACTGGTATTCCTTCTTTAATGGCATTTCCTAAAGCAAATGTTTCGATTAACTGATGTAAAACTTTTTGAACTTTTATGATTAAGTCTTTTAATTCATCTCTGTTAGCAAACTCAACATCTTCTTCGCTAAAATCAAGTTCTAACTCAATCATAGAAGCAAAATGAATCAATTCTTCTCTTAACCTTTTTATTTCGTTTGAAATGCCACCACGCATTTGGTTAATGGCAATTTTATGAGCACTTTCTGAGTTTGAAGCTATTAAATCCCCAACAGCTTCTGCTTGAGTTAAGTCTAATTTACCGTTCAAAAAAGCTCTTAAGGTAAACTCACCCGGATTTGCAGCAGTTGCTCCATTTTTTATCAATAACTCAATAGTTGATTTTAAAATATATGGAGAACCGTGACAAGATATTTCAACTGTATTTTCTCCCGTATAAGAAGAAGGAGCCACAAAAAGAGAAACTACAACTTCGTCTAAAACTCTTTTTTCATCAGCAATTTTACCGAAATGTAAAGTATGAGAAGCTTGCTTTAGTAAATCTTTCCCCTTAAAAACCTTGTTACAAATTTCAATGGCTTTGGGTCCGCTTAAGCGAATAACCCCAATGGCGCCAACACCTTGGGCGGTTGATAAAGCTACAATGGTTGTGTTTTCGGCAATAGATGATAACATTAGGCAAAGGTAAGTAGCGATTTAATTAATTAGGTTTAAAATAATTTGTGAATAAAAACTGTTTTTGGTCTTTGAAAAGTATCCATTATCGTTACTTTTGACCTCCAATAAAATTGACAAAAAATGAGTGTACTCGTTAATAAAAATTCAAAAATAATAGTTCAAGGATTTACAGGAAAAGAAGGAACTTTTCATGCTGAGCAAATGATTGCCTACGGAACCAATTTAGTTGGTGGGGTAACTCCAGGAAAAGGCGGAGGAGAGCATTTAGGAAAACCTATTTTTAATACTGTATCTGATGCAGTTAAAGAAGCAGGTGCTAATGTCTCGATAATTTTTGTACCGCCAGCATTTGCTGCAGATGCCATTATGGAAGCTGCCGATGCAGGCATTGGTGTTATTGTTTGTATTACAGAAGGTATTCCAACTAGAGATATGATTACCGTGCAAGAATACTTGGTAGGTAAAAATTCAAGATTAATTGGCCCGAATTGCCCAGGTGTAATTACACCAGAAGAAGCTAAAGTTGGTATTATGCCAGGTTTTGTTTTCAAAAAAGGAAAAGTTGGGATTGTTTCTAAATCAGGAACATTAACCTATGAAGCTGCCGACCAAGTTGTAAAAGCAGGTTTAGGAATTTCAACAGCAATAGGAATTGGTGGAGATCCAATTATTGGAACTACTACCAAAGAAGCAGTTGAAATGTTTATGAATGATCCAGAAACTGAAGGAATTGTAATGATTGGTGAAATTGGTGGAAGTATGGAAGCCGATGCAGCTAAATGGATAAAAGAAAACGGAATAAAACCAGTAGTTGGTTTTATTGCTGGACAAACAGCTCCTAAAGGTCGTAAAATGGGCCATGCCGGCGCCATTGTAGGTGGTAAAGATGATACTGCAGAAGCTAAAATGAAAATTATGGCTGAGTGTGGAATTCATGTAGTTGCTTCGCCAGCAAAAATTGGTGCTACGATGGCAGAAGTTTTAGCTTAAATAAAACCTACATATAATATTAAAAAAGCCCCGCAAACGCGGGGCTTTTTCATTGAAAACCCTTACCAAATATTACAAAAAGAACTTGCTTATTTAAAACTGATATCTTAATCCAAAATTTGCGTCGAAACTGTAAGGACGGTGATTTAAAAATTCATCGTTTGTAAAAACCGATTTCCATAATATTGTTCCTTCGGGTTTTACCATAAAACTTAATTTATCGGTTAATCCATAATATAATCCAATTTGAATTCTATTTGAAAAATTTACTCTTCTAAAAGCGTCACCACCATCTTGGCTGGAGTGAACAACAGCATCTAAACTTTCAGGGTCTAACCAAGATGTTTGAGCGTTCATCAAAATGTTAATTCCAGTTGTTACTGCTGGTACTAAAGTAAATTTTGGCGATAACTTTAATTGATAACCAATATTTAACGGAATGGTTAAATAGTTGTAAATATTATTGGTATTGTGTTCTACATGATTGTGATGAACTTCTACTGCTGTATCATAAACCATTACAGTTGGGTCTAAAGGATGTTGATGGGAAGTTACTGTTGTATCGTGAACCTCTTTTAACCCATCATAATTATATCTTTCTCCTAATCTCTCTACTTGAGCGCCCAAAGAAAATTCCCAATTACCTTTTATTACGCCAACTGAAACTCCCCAATCGTAAGAAAGCAATTGTGACTCTGCTTGCTGCTTATGATTTAACATTAAGCTGTGATTACTGCTGAAACGTCTAAAAGCAATTGACGGACCTCCATAAGCTTCTACAAAAAGTGATGGTTTGTTTAACTTTTTGTCTTCAGTTTCTAACTCAAATAATGAACCTGATAATGTTTGGTTCGATAAAAAAATAGGGAAGGGCAAATACTTTATTAGTTCAACTTCTTTTTCATTTATTTCATCATCAGTTTCATTAATCAAAGGGCTTGAATAGGAAAAGGTTTGCAAATTATTTGAAGTTTCCTCGTTATTTGTTGGAGGAATATCCACACGATTGTCCTTAGAATTAAATTCAGCTTTATTGTTATTGCTTTTGCTATCAGAAGCATTAATTAATTCAGATTCTTTACTCAATAAATTATTTACTTCAGAGGGCTTAGTAGATTGTTTATTATCGATTCTTTTTTGAATAGATGTTGAATTTGTAGCACCCTCTGCCTCTTTTTGTGATTTATTTTCTTGAAAAATTTTGTTTTCGTTTGCTGTCAAGTTAAAACTGCTTTCAGAAACATTTTCTTTGATTTTACTTTCTTTTTTTGAGTTTGAATAAACCTTGGGTTTACTCATAAAATACGCTGCAGAAAATGCAGAGATAAAGGCAATTATAAATAATGATGAAAAAATTTTTCCCCAGAAATTACTAAAAATCCAAAAGCCAGCTTTTTTGTTTTCAGCTCCAATTTTTGTTTCAATTTTATCCCATAAACCATAGGGTGGAGGGGGAGAATAATTTTTGAACTTATCTCGGAATAAATCTTCTATGTTGTTTTCCTCGTTCATCCTTGTAAAACTTCTATTCCAGTTTTTTTAATCATGCTTTGAAGCAATTTTCTAGCTTTTGAAAGTTGGGATTTCGAAGTACCTTCAGTAATATTTAATATTTCAGCAATTTCATGGTGTTTGTAACCTTCAATTACATAAAGGTTAAAAACCATTTTGTAGCCATCTGGCAACCTATCTAAAATTTTCAGTAGATCTTCTTCTGCCAAATTATCAAATACATCATTTTCATCGTAAAGTGGAAATGAATAAATTTCCTCTTTGGTTTCAATGTTTCTGTTGTAAGCATTTCTGTAAGAATTGATAGCAGTATTTACTAAAATACGTTTAATCCAACCTATAAAAGATCCGCTATTAGTGTAAGAGTCGATATTTTGAAAAACCTTTATAAATGTGTCTTGCAAAACGTCTTCAGCTTCTTTATTATTTGAAGCATATCTTATAGCAATACCATATAGAAGTCCTGCATATTGATTATACAATACTTTAAAGGCTTTTTGATCTTTTTGGCGACAACCTGCTATTAATTCTTCCTCAGTCAAAAACTATTTGCGTTTTACATATGAACACAACAAACAAAAAAACAGTTGCCTAGTTCAAAAAAATATTTTTTTTCATCCTCGAGCAACCTTTTTGAAACAACTCTTGTTATAACATCAAATAAGCTTAACTGAGCATTTCGGCTCAAAAAAAATCAACCTTTAAAACAACAAAAAATGAAGAAAAAAGTCTTACAAATCAAATCAAACTTAAAAACCGTATTGGTTTTTGCCATTATGATGGCAGGTTTAACGGTTGCTAATGCTCAATCGTTTTCGTTAATTGGTCCTCCAGACCAAACAGCACTAACAGTAGAAGGAAATGCGGCAAACATGATTGATATAACCTGGAATTCAGATACACTTGTATCTAATAGTTATACTTGGGTTTTATTAGATGCATCAAATGCTACTGTAGTTTCTCTTCCGTCAAACAATAGTGGAGCAGACACAATGCTAACCTTAACTTATGGTGCAATAGATGGATTATTTCAATCATTAGGAGTAACATTAAATACAACATTACCTTTAAAATGGTATGTATCGTCAACAGATTTAACAACTACAAACTCTTCAGATACATTTGATATTACTTTAACGAGAGGTTCTGTTTCATCTCCATTTAATTTAATCTCTCCATCAAATTCTGCCCTTTCAAATGTTGCAGGAAACGGAAGTAACCAAATTGACATTATTTGGGAAAACTCTGGTGAGGGAGTAACTTATGCATGGTGGCTTGATGTTGCAGGTGGAAACTTTTCAAATCCAATTATTGTAGTTCCATCAAATAATAGCGGAGCTGATACAGTATTAACGTTAGACTTCGCTACAATAGATGCAGTTTTAGGTTCAGCCGGAGTTATGCTAGGCGATACAGCCAATTTACAATGGGCAGTTTCAGCTTTTGCAGGGAACGATACATTAATTTCTACCAATGTAAATTCAATAGACTTGGTAAGAGGAGCTATTTCAAATCCATTTGATTTAATTGATCCACCAACAGGTTTTGCCGCAACAATTTCAGGATTAGGTTCAAATCAAGTTGATATTACATGGGAAAATGCTGGTGACGGAGTAACTTACGCTTGGTGGTTAGATGTTGCAGGTGGAACCTTCACAAATCCAATTATTGTAGTACCATCTAATAATAGTGGAGCCGATACCGTTTTAACACTAGACTTCGCAACAATTGATGCAGTTTTAGCCGGTGCAGGTGTTAATGTTGGAGCAACAGCCAATCTGCAATGGGCGGTTTCTGCTTTTGCAGGAAACGATACATTAATTTCTACTAGTGTAAATACAATTGACTTAACAAGAGGAAATATTTTTGATGCTTTCAGTTTGTTAAGCCCTGCCAATAATGCTACTTTAGATGTTGAAGGTTTAGCTCAAACTACTGTAGACATTATCTGGAGTGCTTCCTCCGCAAATGCTAATTATACATGGTTGTTAGATGTTCCAGCAGGCGATTTCAGTAATCCTATAGTTGCAGTAAGTTCAAATAACTCTGGTGCAGATACAACCCTTACTCTTGATTTTGCTACAATTGATGCAGTTTTAGCAGGTGCAGGTGTAAATGTGGGATCAAGTGCAAACTTAAAATGGACAGTAACCTCAAATATTTCAACTGATACTGTTTTTGCTACGCAAGAGTTTAACATTACTTTAAATAGAAATGGATTATTAGCAGGTTTTAATTTGTTAACACCTGCAGATGGAGCTGCATACACCAATGAAGGATTTGGTACACAAGAAGTTGTTATTACTTGGAGTGAATTAGACCCTGCTGCTACTTATACTTGGGCTTTATTTTCAGGAACAACCCCTGTTGTTGCCATTCCAACTGGAACAGATACGTCTTTAATTTTAGATTATGCTACTATTGATGCTGTTTTAGCAAGTGTTGGAGTTCAGGTAGGTAATACAGCTCAATTATCATGGGATGTTTTAGCAGATTTGAATGGAACAAATGTATTTCCAAATAACCTTCCTTTTAGTTTAGGAATTGTAAGAGGAACAGTTATTAATGAGTTTGATTTATTAACTCCTCCTGATGGTTTTTCAGCAACAATTCAAGGTGATCCAACACAAACTGTTGAAATAACTTGGAACAGCAGCTCGCTAGGAAATGCAACTTACAAATGGATGTTAGATGTACAAGGTGGAGATTTCTCAAACCCAATTAT
This sequence comes from Flavobacteriales bacterium, assembly GCA_018609045.1. Classification (GTDB taxonomy): domain Bacteria; phylum Bacteroidota; class Bacteroidia; order Flavobacteriales_G; family Salibacteraceae; genus JAAZVO01. The sequence goes on along the minus strand of JABAYK010000011.1, from coordinate 9,220 downwards.
TGTTGTTCCTTCAGGTAACTCTGGCGCTGATACTTCATTGGTTTTAGATTTTGCAACCATTGCTTCAGTATTAAGCGGAGCAGGAGTAACACCAGGTAATAGTGTTGATTTAATTTGGACTGTTAAAGTAAATGGTGGAGGAGATTCATTAACTGCTGCAGAGTTTGACCTAAACTTAACTAGAGGAGTAATTACATCAACAAGAGAAATTGAAAATGCAATAAACCAAATTTCAGTTTATCCAAATCCTGTAAAAGATAACTTGTTTATTTCAGGAATTGAACTTAACAGTGATTTTGAGTTTTCAATTTTAGATGTAACAGGAAAAGTTGTAAAATCTGGTTTAAATTTTTCAGCAAACGGAAACCAAATAATTTCAGTTAGCGATTTAAATAACGGGTTTTATTTATTGAGCTTAACAAACGGAGAAACCACAACTGTTAGAAGAATTACAGTTGCTCATTAAAATAATTTAAATTCTGTTTTGAGTTTTTTAACATTTTATTTTATTAAGCTTTAAAACAAATTTCAAGTACATTCGTTCTTATTACTGTCTCAAAGGTTTTGGTTTACATAGAGACAAGCGGTTTATTAGTAAAAAGGGTGGAATTGGTTTTCCACCCTTTTTTTATGCCCTAAACTTAAATTGAATCATAATTTACAAGTTATATTTGGCAAAAAATAAAATATGAAGTTACTCGAAGGAAAAGTTGCCATTATAACTGGAGCCTCTAGAGGGATAGGAAAAGCAATAGCCGAAAAATTTGCTGAACATGGTGCTAGCATTGCCTTTACTTATTTATCATCTGATGAAAAGGCCAAAGCTCTTGCTGAAGAATTAAATGCAAAAGGTGGTAAAGCCTTGCCTTTTAAATCTGATGCAGCACAAATGGAGCAAGCCGAAAAGTTAGCAGCTGATGTGGTTGAAGCTTTTGGTAGAATTGATATTGTTGTGAATAATGCAGGAATTACCAGAGATAATTTGTTAATGCGTTTAACAGAAGAAGCTTGGGACGAAGTAATAAATACCAATTTGAAGTCAGTTTTTAACTTAACAAAAGCGGTACAGAGAACTATGTTGAAACAAAGAAGTGGTTCTTTAATCCACATGAGTTCGGTAGTTGGTGTAAAAGGTAATGCAGGCCAAAGCAATTATGCAGCTTCAAAAGCAGGTATCATTGGATTTTCGAAATCAATCGCATTAGAGTTAGGTTCAAGAAACATTAGATCTAATGCAATTGCTCCTGGTTTTATTGAAACTGAAATGACTGGAAAACTTGACGAAAAAACCGTACAAGGTTGGAGAGATGCGATTCCTTTGAAAAGAGGAGGATCACCTGATGATGTTGCTAATTTGGCTTTGTTTTTAGGTTCAGATTTATCATCGTACATAACAGGCCAAGTTATTAATGTTGATGGCGGAATGTTAACTTAAGAGAAAAAATTAAATGCAAATATTTTTAGATTATCCTTGGTGGATATTCTTTTTGGGCGGCATCCTTTTGGTTGCCGTTTCTTTTCTTTTTTATCGTAACGATAAAAAATTACAAGAGTTTAGCGCCAAAACCAAATTGTTACTTGCTATACTAAGAAGTAGTTTGATGGTTTTGCTATTTTTCTTGCTGTTAAAACCGTTTTTAAAAACCATTATTTCTGAAACAGAAAAACCTTTGTTGGCTATAGCAATCGACAATTCTAGCTCGATGAGCTTAACCAACGATTCTATTGCTTTAAGAAGCATAAACCAAGCTATAAAGGGGTTTGAAACTAGTTTTAGCGAAAACTACAAAGTTGATTTTTACAACTTCGGAGATGATGTAAAAAATGATAACCAATTAGATTTTAGCGATAAAACGACAGATGCTTCGCAGCTTTCAACCATTTTAAAAACCAATTATACCAACCGAAATTTAGCTGGTATTGTATTAATTTCAGATGGAATTTTTAACAGAGGTAGAGGAGCCGATAGGGCTTTTAACAACCTTAATACTCCTGTTTATTCAATTGCAGTTGGTGACTCTTCAGTTCAAAAAGACTTGTACATCAATAATTTAAGAAGTAATAAAATTGCTTATTTGGGCAATGATTTCCCTGTTGAGTTAAGCATTGGTGCAGACTTTTTAGCTGATAACAATTACCAATTAACCATTTCAAAAAAAGGGGTTTCTGTATATTCTGAAAATTTAAAAATAGATGCCAAAAATTACTTCACCAAAAAAGTAATTTTTCTTCCTGCCAAAGAAAAAGGCTTGCAAGAATACAAAGTGACCTTGCAGAGTTTGCCAAATGAGAAAACCTTAATCAACAATACGCAAAGCTTTTTTATTGATATTTTAGATGCCCAACAAAAAGTATTGGTTTTAGCATCGGCGCCACATCCCGATGTTGCCGCTTTTAGAATGGCTCTATCAAAAAACTTAAATAATAAAGTTGATGTTTTCTTAACTTTTAATCCTAAAATTCCCCAAAACTTTTCTGAGTATAATTTGGTTGTTCTTTTTCAACTTCCCGATTTTAATAACAACAACACTTGGCTAAAGACAATTACAGAAAGTAATTTGCCATTATTGATTTTTTCTGGAGTAAATACCAATTATGCTCAATTGTCTCAAATGGGTAAAGGGGTTAACATAGTTTCTAAAAAGGGCGCTAATCAAGAGGTTTTTGCCTATTTAAATTCCGATTTTTCCTCCTTTTCGTTAACGGATGATTTTATTGCACTAATTCCAAATTTTCCGCCATTACAATCACCATTTGGAGAGTATAAGTTTGGTAACAATGCCAAAACGTTGTTTCAACAAAAAATTGGTCCGGTAAAAACAGGTCAGCCTTTAATGGCTTTTACAGATATTTCAGGAAATAAAACAGGCTTTTTTCTAGGAGAAGGCATTTGGAGATGGAAGTTAGAAACTTATAAAAGGACAAAATCTCACAAAGTTTTTGATGAATTTATTCAGAAAATAGTTCAGTTTGTTGCCACCAAAGAAGATAAAAGCAGGTTTAGGTTAAACGTTAAAAATAGATTTTACGAAAACGAAAATGTATTAATAAATGCCGAGTTGTATGACCAAACCTACGAGTTGGTTACTACAACAGAAATTAATTTCGAAATAAGTGACTCAACTGGTAAGAAGTTTACTTTTAACATGTTGGCAGGAACCGATGTTTACACTTTAGATGCTGGGTCTTTTTCACCTGGAGTTTATCAATATACTGCAACTACAAATCTTTCGGGTGAGGCATTTTCTAAAGGTGGAAGTTTTACAATTATGCCTTTAGAACTTGAAAAAAACATTACGAGAGCAAATTATAATGTGATGAAAAACATTGCTCAAAATACAGGAGGGGAGTTCTTTGGAATTAATAATATTGAGGAGTTAACCAAAAGTATTAACGAGAGTCCTAAAGCAAAACCAACCATTTATTCACAAGAAAAATTCTTTGATTTGATAAACCTAAAATGGCTATTTTTTGTATTACTTGCTTTGTTAAGTATAGAATGGTTTATTAGAAAATATAAAGGAGCTTATTGATGGAAGCAGACTTGCTATTAAAAATTATTCTAGGGTTTTTAGTCTTCGGTTTTGCCCTAGAAAGATGGCTTAATTGGTTAAACAATAAAATTATTAAGACGCAACTACCTGAAGAGGTAGTCGGTATTTATAAACCCGAAGAATACCAAAAAATGTTGCGTTACGAAAAAGTTACCGACCAATTCTCATCTTTGGTTGGAACACTCTCTTTCGGAGTTTCATTTTATCTGTTAAGTATTGGTTTTTTCGGTTGGTTCGATGGCCTAATTAGGTATGCATATGGCAGTCACCCTATAGTTACTGGATTATTGTTTTTTGGAATCTTGGGTTTTGTTTCAGATATTTTAACAACCCCATTTGCGGTTTACAGCACATTTGTAATTGAACAAAAATTTGGGTTTAATAAAACCACAGTTAAGACCTTTATTACCGATAAACTCAAAGGTTGGTTAGTTGGCGCATTAATGGGTGGTTTAATTTATAGTTTAATTGTTTGGTTATTCTTAAATTTTGGAGAGAATTTTTGGGTTTATGCTTGGGTTTTTATTTCTCTTTTTTCTATTTTGATGAGCATGTTTTATGCTTCTTGGATATTGCCTTTGTTCAACAAGTTAACCCCTTTACCAGAGGGAGAATTAAAAAGTAAAATAGAAGGTTTTTGCATCAAAATAAAATATCCTTTAACAGAACTATTTGTAATGGATGGCTCAAAAAGATCAACCAAAGCAAATGCTTTTTTTACTGGTTTGGGTAAAAAGAAAAAAATTGTGCTTTTCGATACATTAATTGAAAAGCTTACTGAAGAAGAAGTAGAAGCAGTTTTGGCTCACGAAGTTGGCCATTATAAAAAGAAACATATTCTGCAATCAACCATAACGTCTATCATTACAACTGGAATTTATTTGTTTTTATTTGCTCAATTTTTAAATAACCCTATGCTTGCAGAAGCTCTTGGGACTTCAATTCCCAGTTTTCATATTAGCATTTTGGCTTTCGGATTGTTATTCAGTCCAATTTCAACCATTATTGGTTTGGTTGGGAATATGGTTTCAAGAAAAAATGAGTTTGAAGCTGATGCTTTTGCAAAAGAGTTTTCGAATGGAGAAGCTTTAAAGAGTGGTTTAAAAAAGTTAGCTGTAGACTCTTTGAGTAACTTAACACCGCATCCTTTTTATGTATTTTTTAACTACTCACATCCACCTCTTTTAAAAAGGCTAAAAGCTTTGGAGTAGGATTTATTGAATAATTTCCTTTATTTTTCTTTTGTAAATTGTATCGCAAATAGCCATTGGACAAGGGGGTAACTGAGTTTCTTTCGCACTCCAAGTGTAATAATTAACATAAATGGAATCACCATAAGCTTCTGAATAATTATCAATGGAAGTTGGTATTGACTTTACATCAGATTTTTTAAAAGCTAAACTCTTATTCAAAACCTTTCCAGAGTATAAATCAAAAGCCATGTAAGGGTTTTCATAAGGTGTAAAACCTAAACCAAACAACACAATTGATACATAAACTATGTATTTGAAGGGCTTTTTAAATAGCAAATTCCAAAAAGGAAACAAACTGGCTTTTTCTATTTTCATGGGAAATAAAAACCAAAGCAAGAAAATCATTTGCAAATTCCATGGCCAAATAACTATGTTTTGATTTAGGCCTAAAGGCCCAATCATTAGTAAAACAAATAGATGCATAGCGATTAAACCAAATTTGGAATACTTGCTTATGCCATTAAATAATAACGATACACCTAAGGCTATTTCAATGAATGGAGCAATCGAAAAGACACTAATTATCCAATCATTATACTGCCATAAGTAATTGGTAACTGGCATTAATAAATATGGCAAGACTATCTCTTCAAAATTTGGATTGAATTTAAATATACCTGAGAAGATGTAGATTAAGGCCAACAACACTTTTAAAATAGCTAAAATCGGGCTTAAATCTTTGTATTTAAAGTAATACTTGGCAAAAAGAGAAGAAGCCCACATAAAAATAAAATACATCCAAGCCCAAGGTTGAATTAATCCAAAATCTAATATAAATAGCAAGCCTAGTATTAATAAAATTAACCTGTAAATCAGCCGGTTGGCAAACCAAAATGGTTGCACAAAAACCAATAAGATTAAAAAAACTGTAAAGCTTTGGAAAACAAAATATGGAACTTCTAAGTGAAAAATAGTTGCATTTGGAAAGTTTGAAAGAGCAAACCATGCTTTGTAGCTAATGGCAAGGGAGGTTAAAAAACCAAACCCCAAAACAAAAAATACTTTTTTTAATATTTCACGAACTTCAGTGCCCATTTTTCAAATGTATTGGAGGCGCCGTTAGTGCTTATTTAAAGTAGTTGAACTTATTAACAAAATGGGTTTCATTTGGTCAAAAAGTAAGAAAATTGAATCTTAATCTCAACTCTAATTTGGATGTAATTAAATTAATTTTGCACCATGTTTTATAAGGTTTTTATTAGGCCAATTTTATTTTTATTATCTCCCGAAATTGCCCATCATTTTACAACAGAAATATTTAAAATCTTGATAAGTATTCCGGGTGTTAAGCAATTGTTTTTTAGTAAATTAAAGGTTAATAACAAGGCTTTAAGTCAAACTTTATTTGGTTTAAATTTTCCAAATCCAATCGGCTTAGCTGCAGGTTTTGATAAGAATGCAGAGCTTTATAAATCGTTTCAACATTTGGGCTTTGGTTTTATAGAAATCGGAACAGTTACCCCAAAAGGTCAACCCGGTAATCCAAAACCACGAATGTTTAGGTTGCCTGCTGATAAAGGACTCATAAACCGAATGGGTTTTAACAACGAAGGATTAGAGGCAGCTTTTAAGAACCTAAAAACGCGACCCAAGAATTTAATTGTTGGTGGAAATATTGGCAAAAACAAAGTAACTCCTAACGAAAAAGCTTTCGAAGACTATCAAATTTGTTTTGAAGGTTTGTTTACATATGTAGATTATTTTGTGGTAAATGTTAGTTCGCCAAATACACCCAACTTAAGAGATTTACAAGAAAAAGAACCACTTACCAATTTGCTTAATAAGTTACAAGAGTTAAATAAGCAAAAGGGTTCGCCCAAGCCAATTTTATTAAAAATTGCTCCAGATTTAACAGAATCACAATTAGATGATATTGTAGAAATTGCCAAAACAACCAATTTGAGTGGATTAATAGCAACTAACACCACAATTGACAGAAACAACCTCAAAGCAAATTCAAATATTACCCAAGAAGCAGGTGGGTTAAGTGGCAAACCTGTAACCCAAAAATCTACCGAAGTTATTCGATATTTAAGAAAAAGATTAGGCAAAGATTTTCCAATAATTGGAGTTGGCGGTGTTTTTACGGCCAAAGATGCCATTGAAAAAATTGAAGCAGGTGCCAATTTAATTCAAGTTTACACAGGCTTAATTTACGAAGGGCCCAATATGGTTAAAAACATCAATAGTGGTTTAATCGACTACTTCAAACAAAAACACAATGGATAATTTACAGCTGATAGAGTGCCCAAGAGATGCAATGCAGGGTATTAAAGAATTTATTGATACGGAGAAAAAAATAAGGTATATCAACCAACTTTTAAAAGTAGGTTTTGATACCATCGATTTTGGAAGTTTTGTTTCTCCCAAAGCAATTCCTCAAATGGTTGATACGGCAAAAGTTTTGGAAAGCTTAGATTTATCGAAAACTAAAAGCAAGCTTTTGGCTATTGTAGCCAACGAAAGAGGCGCCAACGATGCTACAAATTTTGATGAAATATCATATTTAGGTTATCCTTTCTCTATTTCTGAAACATTTCAACAACGCAACACCAACGCTAGTATAGACCAATCTTTGACTAGGGTAGAAGCCATCCAAAACCTATGTGTTAAACACAATAAAAAAATGCTGGTTTATATTTCAATGGGATTTGGAAATCCCTATGGAGATACTTACAGTCCTGAAATTGCAGCCCATTGGAGCGAAAAACTTGTGAAAGATTTAGAAATTGAAATTATCTCTTTATCAGATACAATCGGAGTTTCAAATTCAGAAAATATCACTCACTTATTTTCAACTTTAATTCCAGAGTTTCCCAAAGTTTCTTTTGGCGCTCATTTACACACCACGCCAAACGAATGGAAATTAAAAGTTGATGCTGCCTACAAAAGTGGTTGCAGAAGATTTGATGGAGCGATAAAAGGTTTTGGAGGATGCCCAATGGCTGCTGATGACTTAACCGGAAATATGCCAACAGAAAAAATGATAAGCTATTTTGATGAAAATGAAATTAAAACAGGCTTGAATATCAATGAGTTGGATAAATCTATGTTGTTGGCTTCAGAAACTTTCCCAGCATAACATAAATTGGCAAGGAATTCGTTAAACTTTGTATTCGAAAAATTTACCGATAGATTTGTATAGATGCGAAAGCTATTCACCATTTTATTTTTAATTCCATTTGTTGTTTTCTCGCAAACAGATTCACTAAACCAAACCGATGGTAATGGATTAAAGCAGGGAAGGTGGAAAAAGTTTTACTTAAAAGGTGGAAAAAGATACGTTGGGCAGTTTAAGGATGATAAGCCAATTGGCACCTTCTTTTATTATGATGAGTTAGGAAAAATGACTTCAAGTCTAAAACACAAAGGAGATACAGCCTTTGGAAAGTTTTTCCACATCAACGGAAAATTACTTGGTGAAGGAATTTATGTTAATCAAAAAAAACAAGGCGAATGGAGATATTACGACAATGTAGGCCTTTTGAGTTCTGTTGAAAATTATAACTTGGGCAAATTACATGGCGAAAAATTAGTTTACTATACCAGTGGCGCTATTGCCCGAAAAGAAGTTTATGTTGAGGGTTTAATTCAAGGTGAAGTAAAAGACTTTTTTGAGGATGGTATTGTAAAATATGAAGCAAATTATATTGATGGTAATCCTGATAGTACTGTAATTTATTATCACCCAAATGGTAAAAACAGAATTGTTGGTAGGTTTAAAGATGCTGTAAGGCATGGCAAGTGGACTTACTATAATGATTTAGGAGTAACTACAAGTTGGGAGTTTTATAGGTTAGGAGATTTAGTTAAAGCCATTAACAAAGAAAATGAATAACTTGAAAAATCTTACTTACATTTTTCTTTTTTCATTGGTTGTACTCAGTTGTTACAAAAAACCTTTGTTGGTTGAACCTGATTTTGGCTATGATTATTATCCAAACGATTCTAACTACTAAAGACTTTACGAAGTTCAAGATATTTTGTACAACGATTTTCAGCAAACCATTGATACAGTAAATTACCAAATGGTCGAAATTTTTGAAAAATCGTTTTCTGATTTAGAAAATAGAGATTCTAAAATTTTACACCGATACACCAAAACTTCAAATAGTAATTGGCAACTTAGAGATGTTTGGCAAAGCACAAAAACCACAACTAGGGTAGAGCAGGTAGAAGAAAATGTAAGGACAGTAAAACTAATTTTCCCTATTAAAGTAGGCTCAAATTGGAATGGTTACCCCTTTGCTGATTTAGGTGAAGAAACATTTGAAATAGCCTCTAAAGTTACCGATACCATTATTAATCAAATAGATATTAATGAATTAATTACCGTAACTCATTACAACAACACGAACTTCATCGAAAAACAAATTGAGTTAGAAAAATATGGAAAAGAAATAGGTTTGGTTC
>JABAYK010000135.1 GCA_018609045.1 Flavobacteriales bacterium | reverse complement strand
ATGAGTTTGAAAACATCATTCATCACTATTTAGAAAGTGGTAAAATTGCACTTGCCAAAAAAGCGATTAAGCTCGGATTGAGTCAACACCCTGCATCTTTAAACCTTAAATTATTTCAAGTTGAAATATTAATATTTGAAAATAAATTAAACGAAGCAGATCGACTCCTATCTCCCCTCTTTGAAATAGAGCCCAACAATGAAGAGCTTTACATTCAAAAAGCAAATATTTATTCAAAAAAAGACCAACACGAAAAAGCAATTGAGGTCTTCAAAAAAGCCATTGAAATTGCTGATGATAGCGCCGACCTCTACTCACTGATTGGTATGGAATATTTATTTTTAGATCAGTATCAAGAGGCAAAACAAAATTTTATAAAATGTATTGATCTAGATATAGAAGATTATTCAGCGCTTTATAACATCATTTACTGTTTTGACTTTTTAGATGAAACAAACGAAGCCATCGAATACCTCAATAGCTATTTAGATAAAAACCCGTATAGCGAAGTGGCTTGGCATCAACTTGGCAAACAATATGTTGAAACCAAACAGTTGCTTAAAGCCGTAACTGCATTTGATTTTGCAATCATTTCTGATGATATGTTTATTGGTGCTTACCTAGAAAAAGCAAAAGTATTAGAGAAATTAAATCGCTATGAAGAAGCTATAGAAAATTATAAAATCACCATCGCTATAGAAGATTCTACAGCCTATGCGCTTATAAAAATCGGCTATTGTTATGAACGTTTAAATGCGAAGGATTTAGCACTTCAACATTATTTCCAAGCTGTGGAAGAAGACCCCGCTTTAGATAAAGGTTGGATGCGTATTACTAAATTTTTTATTGCTAAAAAAGACTACCAAAAGGCCTTGTTTTACATCAATAAAGCCATTGATATTGATGGAGACAATGCGTCATATTGGTTGTTGTATTCTACCATTAACGAGCGCCTACTTCTTTTGGAAGAAGCCGAACGTGGGTATAAAAAAACGCTCGAACTTGGGGATTCTGAATTAAACACATGGCTATCTCGGGGCGATATTTTAATTAAACTTGGCGAGCATGAAACGGCTAAATTAAATTTTGTTCAAGCGTTGGAATACTACCCCAAAAGTGAAGAATTAGAATATCGACTTTCAGGCGTCTGTCTGAAACTCAATAATTTGGATGCAGGTTATGCCCACTTGTTGACAGGAATGCACATAAATTTAGATCACGTCTTTATTTTGGAAGAGTTATTTCCTGAAGTCTATCAGCGTAAAGCCGTCCTACAATTAATTGAGAATTTTAAAAATACACATCAGTAAAAATTTGTATTTTTACTCTAATTACTGCATTTATTTGCCAAAAAAAACCTTATTTAATTCAATTATTTTTCAAACCAAATGAAACGTACCCCATTAGATTATATACTAATTGCGCTCAAAGGCATGGCCATGGGCGCGGCTGATGTTGTACCAGGTGTTTCTGGGGGTACCATTGCCTTTATTTCTGGAATTTACGAAGAGTTGATTGGCACTTTAAATAACATCAATTTTTCCCTTCTAAAACATTTAAAAACCGAAGGCCTAAAAAGCGCTTGGAACAAAGCAAACGGCGGTTTCTTGTTAGCGCTTCTTTCAGGTATATCTATTAGTATCGTATCATTAGTAAAAGCCGTTAAGTGGTTTCTGGAGTACCACCCCATTTTACTTTGGGCATTCTTTTTTGGATTGGTTCTAGCCAGTATTGTCTATGTCGGAAAACAGATTAAAATTACGACTAAGGACTTTAAATTGTTTTTTGCGATGACCGCCGGAGCCGTAGTTGCTTACCTGATAACCACCATAAACCCCACTGAAAGTACGGGTTCCGATATGTTTTTATTTTTTGCTGGAGCTCTCGCAATATGTGCAATGATTTTGCCTGGAATTTCTGGAGCATTTATCTTAGTAATTATTGGGGCTTACAGTCCTATTCTTGAAGCTATCAACAGTAGAGACCTTAAAACCCTATTTATATTTGGAGCTGGTGCTATTGTTGGATTATTGTCCTTTTCTAAACTTCTAAAATGGTTATTTGAAAAATACAACCAATTGACCTTGGCGGTCATTACAGGATTCATGATTGGATCTTTAAATAAAATATGGCCATGGAAAATCGCGTTAACTTTCAGAACAAACTCTAAAGGCATTAAAGTACCCTTAAACGAAAAAAGCATCTCCCCTTTTAATGTTGATGGTGATCCCCAACTCTTTCAAGCAATCGGTTTGATGGTTTTTGGCATTTTACTTATTCTAATTTTAGAAAAAATAAGTCTCAAAAAAAATACCCTTGAGTCGTAAACACAAACATATAAACCCTTTTTTATTAACCCTAAAAGGCATTGTTATGGGTGCTGCCAACAAGGTACCCGGCGTTTCTGGGGGCATTGTAGCGTTTGTGATGGGCTTTTATGAAGAGTTTATTTATTCCCTACAAAAATTCAACTTAAAGGCTGGTAAACTCCTATTTACTGGACGATTCAAAAGTTTTTATAGTTATGTAAATGGACGATTTTTAGCCCTACTATTTCTGGGAATGATCATAAGTTATTTTAGTATTTCCAAACTATTGGACTTCTTAATTGAACGCTACGAACTCTACGTATGGAGTGTCTTTTTTGGAATGATTATTGGCTCGGTTTATTATATTTTCAGCGATTTTAAATCTTGGAACACAAAAACTATACTAACTGCTGTCATCGGGATTATTGCGGGGTTAAGCATTAGTTTTTTGAGCCCTGCAACTCAAAATGATAACCTCTGGTTTGTGTTTTTATGCGGAATGATTAGTGTCACAGGTATGGCATTACCGGGGTTTTCAGGATCTTTTATCTTGATTTTATTAGGCAATTACGTCTTATTACTCGTGGACTCCGTCAACGTACTTTTTGATACGTTTGTGTTTTTATTTTCTGGGGATTATAGTTTTATGTCCGACCCACAGCATCTCAGGCTTTTAAACGTTTTGATGGTATTTACCTTGGGTTCTATTGTTGGCCTTGTTAGTCTTTCGCATTTACTGGGCTACATATTGAAACATTATAAATTTAAAACATTAGCCCTTATAATGGGATTCATCACAGGATCGCTTGGAGTGGTCTGGCCTTGGAAAAAAGCACTTTACAAACACGACGATTTAGGTCTTTTTATAAGAGATAGTAATGGCGAACAAATTATTGAAAATTATCAACGATATTTGCCTGAAATGAATTTACAAACCTTTTATGCTTTACTATTAATTATTTTTGGAGCAGCCATTGTTTTGGGATTACAATGGTATGGGGAAAAACAGAAACAACATATATGAGGAATTTTGGATTGTTAGGAAAAAATATAGACTATTCGTTTTCAAGAGGCTATTTTAAAGAGAAGTTTGAAACGCAAAAACTAGAGTGTACTTACAAAAATTTTGATTTAGAGACAATCGAAGAATTTGAGCAGTTAAAAACTACCGATCCACCGATTTCAGGACTCAATGTCACGATTCCATACAAGCAAGAGGTCATCCCTTTTTTGGATGCCATTGACATTCAGGCACAAGACATTGGAGCAGTCAACACCATAAAAATAGAAAATGGAAAATTAATAGGCTACAATACGGATCATTATGGTTTTGAAAATAGCTTAAAACCATATCTGAAACCCTACCATAAAAAGGCTTTAATTTTAGGAACTGGTGGCGCATCAAAAGCGGTAGCATTCGCCTTAAAAAAATTAGATATTCACTTTGAATATGTTTCTAGATCAGAGTCAGCTAAAAATAAATATACTTATGAATCCTTAAAAGATGAAGGATTAAAAAATTACCAGATCATCATTAACTGTACGCCTATAGGAACATTCCCTGACATAAATATATGTCCAGACATCCCCTATAAAGATCTTACTTCAAACCATTTATTATTTGATTTAATTTATAACCCAGAAGTAACGTTATTTCTTAAACACGGAAAAGAAAAAATGGCGACAACCTTAAACGGACTCGAAATGTTACGTTTACAAGCAGAGAAATCATGGGAAATATGGAATTCCTAATTAAAAATTAATTTAAAAGAATTAGATAATTTGTTGTTTAACAGGATAATGCTATATTTATACCTCAAGTCATTTTAACACTAAAACATTGAAAGATATGTCAGAGCACGATAACCTGCAAGATGCAGAT
>JABAYK010000176.1:1907-27689 GCA_018609045.1 Flavobacteriales bacterium | reverse complement strand
TTAAAAACTCAACCTGATCTTTAAACGATTTTGCGTTTAACACATCTAATAAACTAAGATTTTTGAAAGTTGCATTATTGCTTTTTAATTGCTCTAAAGCCATGGTAATGTTTCTCTCGCCCTCGGAGGTATTTCTTGATAAAATTTGGCAGTTACCTATGGTTAAAAGTAATTCGAGAATTTCTTGTACTTTATAATACTTTTTTAAAAAATAAGCTGATTTTCTATAGTTTTCTTAATTCAACTATTGGTTCTAAATTTTGAGATAATAAATAAGATTCTTCATCTTTTTCATCGTATTTAACAAATTTGGCTGCATACTTTAAAGCATCTTTTAACAAGTCATCTTTATCAAACTCAACATAATCTGGATCACTATAGAATTTCATATAAACCATTGAAGCATACAAATAAGGTTCTGTCTCTCTTCTGGTTTTGTCTTTTTCGGTATACTTTAAAGCATCGTATAAACAATCTTGGTACTCACCTAAAATAAAGTTGTCAAAAAGGTCATTGTATTTTCCTCCAACTACTTGACAATTAACGGTTATACTTAATATTATTAAACTAAATGTTAGAATTAATTTTTTCATTTTCTTTAAATTTTATGCAACAATTTTTTCGATATAATTTGAATTTAGTAAACCCAATGCCCCCATATATTTTACATTAAAAGACAAAATATCGCCCACCTTGTAATTGCTAGAATTTTTTCCTAAATCGATAACCACCATATCAGAACTAGCACCTGTAATTTCTAAACTTTTATCGTCTGGTTCCAAAAAGTTGGGCTCAATATCTAACAGGCCAACATCTAAAATTGCCCTAGTTGATGTTTTTCCATAATCTTCTTCGTTAATTTCAAAAACATCTCCAGATGGATTTTCATCTAAAACCCCTGTTGGAACAAGTGGCTTTTCGTTTAACTCAATAATTTGGGCATAAAACTTAAAAACATCGCCATGCATGCCTTCTACCAACTCGTTGGTAAATAAGTTTACCCCAAAAAACAGGGTTTCTCCAATTCTAAAATGATTAATTCCTTTTGGTAATTGTTTGGTTAGCATTAATGGAATTACCACCGAAGTACCTCCGCTCACCCAAGGAATTTTTTTGTTAAATGTTGCCTCAATAAGTTGCTTGTACAAGCTCAACTGGATCAGCTTATCAGCCGATGGCATAACGCCACTCAAACAATTTAAATTAGCTCCAATACCAACAATTTCAATGTTCGACAATTTAAAAATTTCACCATAAAAAGCCATTAAGTCTTCTCCCATAACTCCCTCTCGTAAATCTCCTAACTCAATCATAATTAAAACTTTATGAATTTTGTTTTGCTTTTTGGCTTCTTTATTTAAAAGCATGATTGTGGTTATTTCAGTGTTAAAACTTACATCGGCATATTTTACAATTTCTGTAATTAGTTTTTGGGCAGGAGGCTTAATGTAAACAGTTTGAATTTCTGGGTCAATCTCTTTTATTTTTTGCAGATTGCTAATTCTAGAATCACAAATTTCTTTGGTTCCTAGGTTTATTAATTCTTTTAAAAAAGGTTTGTTTCCACACAGAATTTTTGAAACAGTTGCCCATTCTACCTGATGACTTTTAAAATGGGCATCAAGTATTTTGTAATTGTGTTCTAATTTTTTCTTATCAAGTTTTAAATAAGCCATTATGCTATAATTGTTCTAGGTAAATCTTTAGGTAAACGGGTTAATAGTTCGTAATTTAATTGGTCGCTCATCTCTGCAAAAGATGAAATTGAAATTTGAAGGTCGCCTTCCCCTCCAATTAAATAAACATTGTCACCTATGTTTATTTGAGGTACATCGGTTACATCAATTGTGGTGGCATTCATGTTAATTGTGCCAATAACTTTTACCTTCATGTTATTTACAATTACGTTTCCTGAGTTGCTTAATACTCTTGAATAACCATGACTGTAACCAATTGGTAAAACTGCTGACTTAATATTTTTATTGGCCAAAAAAGAGTTTCCATAGCCAATATATTGACCAGATTTTATTTGCTGGATATCCATAATTTTTGTTTTCCAACTGATAATTCTTTTTAATGGGTCTGCAGAAGTTTTCTTCTTGTTAAGATACTCTAATAAAACTTCCATACTTGGCCACAATCCATATTGAATAATACCCACTCTAACCAAATCATATCTGATGGAAGGAAAACGAACCATAGCGGCAGAACAAGCCAAATGAAAGTATTGGGGCAAAACATTCATCGTTTTTGATAGCTTCTCTATTGATCGAAAAACTTTAACTTGATTCTTTATTCTAACATAGTTTGCAATGCTTTCTGCTCCAGCTAAATGACTACAAATTCCAGTAAGTTGAATGTATTGTGGATTTGCTTTTACCAATTCAAACAATTGCTTGGCCAGGCTTGGTTCAAAACCACTTCTATTCATTCCGGTATTAAACTCTAAATGAATTTTTGCAAGCTTTTTAATGGTTTCAGCAGCAATAAGAACTTGGTTTAATTGAATATGGTTAAAAACAAAAAAGGAAATTTCTTTTTGAATAGCTTCACAATAATCGTTTTCGGCTATGTAGCCCATAACCATAATTTCTGCTTTGCCATCTGAAGCATTTTCTACTTCAATGGCTTCTGAATAGTTGAATACAGCGAATTTTGAAATACCGTATTTCATAGCCATTGGCACAATTTGGTAAATTCCGTGACCATAGGCGTTGCCTTTAACTACCAAAAAAATGGTAGATTTTTTTCCAGCCCATTTTTCTACTAAATCAAGGTTGTTGAAATAGGCACTTTCGCTTAACTCTATGCTAGAAGCTGAAATCATTATGCTAAATATTTTTTTATGAGTGAAGCAAAAACTTGAATTCCAATGGGTATTAAGTCATCGTTAAAATCGTAAGAAGGACTATGCAATGGTTCTTGATTACCTGCTCCTACAGCAAACAAAGCTCCTGAGTATTTATGGGTAAATCTGCCAAAATCTTCTGACCAAGCAAAAGGTAATTCCATTTTTTGGTATTGTAACCCTTGCTCGTTGCAAACAGTTTGAAGCATTTTTACAGCTTTTGATGAATTGTAAGTATGGAAAAAGTGTTCTGTATCTGAAAAAGAAAATTCAATTCCTTCTTCGTTGCAAACTTTTTCTGTGAATGCTTTTAGAGCATTTTCAATTGTAGATAACTTTTCGTTGGTTTGGGTGCGTAAGGTTAGCATCAAAACCCCTTTTCCTGGTGAAGTTCCAAATGCTTTTGAGCCTACTTTGGTATGAATTACAGTAATTAAACCTTTGCCTTTTAAATTGCGATATTTTGCAGCAAACTCACTTATTTTTCCTATGGCTGATATTGGGTTTTTACCATTTTGAGGTTCTGCCGCATGAGATTCTTTTCCAGTGAAATTTATAATAACACCTTTTGAAGCGGAAGAAAAAGTACCTGATTTACAATGAATTGAACCAAAGGTTTGGTTGGGTAAATTGTGTAGCGCGAAAAACAAATCGGGCTTTATGTTTTTTGGCCAATTTTTTAAAACATCTGCGGCTCCCATGCCGGTTTCTTCTGCTGATTGAAAAAGTAAACTGACTTTACCTTTTTCAATTGGATTTTGCTTTAGCCATTGTGCTAAACCCACCAAAATAGTCATGTGTCCATCGTGACCACATTTGTGAGAAACTTTTGGTTGAAGAGATTTGTACTCAAATTGATTATTCTCGGTTATTGGCAATGCATCTAACTCTGCCCTAAAAACTATGTGAAGGCCTTTCTGTTTACCAGAAACGGTTGCCAAAAAAGCATGTTTTCCAACTTTATTAAAATGAAAAAGATTTAAGTTTTTTAATAAATTTTTAAGTTTTTCAGACGTACTTTTCTCTTTACCCGATAACTCAGGATATTTATGGAAACTCTTCCTTAAATCTACCAATGTTTTTAAGTTGGGTTGGAGCATTATCTTGTTAATCTCATTTCTAAATACTTATTTTCAAACCCTAACTTTTCATACAAAAACACAGCAGGATTGTCTTTTTCAACATGTAATGCAATGTTTCCTTTACTAAGTTTAATGGCATTTTTCATTAAATCTTTGCCAAGACCTTTTCCTCTTTGGTTTTCATGCACAGCGATATAAACTAAAATATTTTCGGGAATATATCCTTCCATGCCTGTTTCGTTAATGATAACTGCGCCAACAATTTCTTCTTGCTGAATTTCAAGCAAAATAAACCCGCCCTTGTCGTGAACGTAGTTTATACATTTTTGAATATCTTCTTTTGCATCGCCATATTTTCCAAGGTGAATGAAAAGAAAATCAACTATTTTTTCATCGCTGTAAAAGCTATCTCTTCCGCTTATTGAATTAATAATTTTTGGACTCATGAATATTGATGTTGAATTTTTTGAATTATTATTTTGTGTGAAAATGATATGTAAACCAAGGCTGAAGCAGTAATTCCAAAAATATTTGCATCTAAACCAAAAGGTAATTTGGTTTCAAATAGACACAGCAAAACTGTTGTAGCTCCGCCAAAAGTCATGGCCATTAATGCTGCTATTGGATGATTTATTTTAAAAAATAAACCACCAATTAAGGGAACCAATAAGCCTGAAACCATAAAGGCATAAGAGTAAAGCATTAAACTCAAAACATTGGTTGCAAAAAAGGCAATAGACAATGCCAAAACCCCCAAGAATAAAGTTGCAACTTGAGATACCCTAATACTATCAATTTTAATTTTTTGAACTGACCTCCCTAAAATATCAGTCGTAAAATTTCCAGAAGCAGCCATTAAACAGCTGTCTGCAGTTGAAAGAATAGCAGAAAAATAAGAAGCCATCATTATTCCCATTAACCCCGCTGGCAAAATGGTTCGTAACAAAACAGGTAATCCCATTTCGGGATCAATAACGCCATTTACAGCAAGATTTGGCAATAATCCTTGTAAGTGGGCTACTTTGGCAAACAAACCAAGCAAAACACCTAAAAATGCCATTATTGGCCACTCTAGCAAACCAGCAATAAACCAAGCCTTTTTTGCTTCCTCAGGAGATTTACTAGCGTATATTCTTTGGTATAAAGTCATGCCTACAAACCAAATTGGAATAATAGTAACTCCCCAGTTTATTAATTCTTTGGCAGAAACATTGGCTAGTGAAAAATATTCTTTGGGCAAAATTGAAGTGATTTCGCTGTAACCACCCACATGAAAATATGCTAAAGGCAAACCAATAAAAATTAGACCTATCATTAAAAATGCCCACTGAATAGTATCTGTATAAATAACAGCTTTTAAACCTCCTAAAACAGTATAAACAACTGCAATTAATCCCATTAGAATTAATGCTGTAGAAAATGTTAGTGCCGGAAATGTGGCCGATGCCAACTTAGCCCCAGCTAAAATCTGTGAAGATGTAAACCCTAAATATCCAATCAACGAAATAATACCTGCTGCTAAGGCTACTTTTTTATCGTATAAAAAATTAAATAGCTGGGGCAAAGTAAAAAACTGATGAAGCCTTCCTAATCTTGCAACTTTAGGCACTAAAATAACCGCGCTAAGCCAAGCACCTATTAATCCTGTAAACAACATCCAAGAACCAGAAATTCCCGTCATAAATCCTAAGCCGCCTAACCCAATGGAAAAACCGCCACCAACATCAGTTGCCACCACACTTAAACCAATATGATATTTGGTCATGTTACGACCACCTAAGTAATAATCTTCGTCGTTTTTGTTTTTATGCATAAAGTAATAGCCTACTCCAAGCATCAAAAACATGTAAAGAAAAAAAATAGTAATATCGGCTATATGCATTAAATAGTTTCTATAGAAACAATTATTCTACAAATGTGTAGGTAATTTGTTCAATAGCCAAATTAAAAAAGGTTAAATGGGTTCTTCAGAGGTAATAACAGGTGCGGCTTCAATTGCTTCAATGTCCATCAAATCAATAATAAAATCTAAAGAATCTTTTAATTGAGTTAATTTTTGATCTGAAAGTAGTTTCAATTTTTCGTTTAATCTAGAGTGCATCAACTCTGGAGCTTTTTCAAATAAATCTTCACAAGCTTTTGTAAGTTTTACAGAAACTATTCTTTTATCGGTTTTTGAAGGAATTTTTTCTACCAACCCTTTCGATAACAAACGAGCAATAATACCGGTAACTGTGCTCGCATTTAAGTTTAGATAGTCTTTAATTTCTTTGTGGTTAGCAGATTTTTCGAGTTTGTTTCTCAAAAAGTTTAAGCACAACAATTGCGGAATACTTAAGCCAAATTGCTTTTGAATTCTTTTGTTTTCAAGGTTTATGGCCCTTACAATTTTTCTAATATTTATGAGTACTTCTTCCCTATTCACAAAGCAAAATTGGTAAAATTACTTTACTTCAACGCCTTTCCAAAAAGCCACGTAGCCTTCAATATTTTTGGCTGCGCTTTTGGTTTCAGGATAGTACCAAGCGGCATCTTTATTTTCTTTTCCGTTTACCTCAAGAGAGAAATATGACGCTTTTCCCTTCCATGGACAAACAGTATGGGTATTGCTTTCTTTGTAAAATTCTTTTTTTATGGTGTTTGATGGGAAATAATGATTTCCTTCAATTACTATGGTTTTGTCGCTTTCAGCAATGATTTCGCCATTCCAAATTGCTTGTTTCATGTTTTATTTTTTTAGCAGTGTATCTACAAAATAGTGTTTACAATCAAAGAAGTGTTTGGCTACTTCAAAGCCAGATTCTTTTGCAAATGCCTCAATATCTTCTAAAGAATACTTCTGTGATATTTCAACTTTGATAGGCTCATTTTGTTTAAAATCAATTTTTTCATCAGCCGATTTAAAGTTTACCGTTTGGTTTTTTAAACTTACAATGTATGATTTTGCTGACTTTTCTATTGGGTTATAAGCTGGAAAATGATCGAAGTTTTCTAGGTTAAAATCAGCGCCTAATTCATCATTAAACCGTTTTAATACATTTAGGTTAAAAGCCCTTGTTACGCCAGCTTTATCATTGTAAGCATCTAAAATAGTTTGGGGATGTTTGGTTAAATCAAAGCCAATTAATACAAAATCTCCAGGATTTAAACTCTCGTAAAGTGCTTTTAAAAAACTGTTTGTTTGGGAGTTCGATAAGTTTCCGATACTAGAACCCAAGAATAAAATGAGTTTAGATTTTTGTTTTTTTTCAGACTTTAAATGTTTCAAAACCTCAAAATATTCTCCCTGTAATGGCGAGAAATTTAAATTGGGCATTTCCACTTTTAAATCATTACCAAGCTTGTTTAATGCATTCTGAGAAATATCAATTGGCTGAAATTTAAAATCAGAATTTTGCTCTAACAAATATTTTAATAATATTTTGGTTTTAAATGCATTACCTGCACCTAACTCAATTATAGATTCAATATTATTCAACCCTATACTTTGCAATATTTCTTCTTTCTGATTGCCTAAAATTTCGTATTCGCTGCGGGTTAGATAATACTCTGGCAATTCCATTATTCTTTCAAAAAGCTCATCACCAACTTTGTTGTAAAAAAACTTTGATGAAATATGTTTTGGGGTATCCTGTAATCCTTCTATTACTTCTTCTAAAACTCTATTTTGGGTGTCGGTTAAACTCATTTTACTAATCTTATTCCGCTAAATTGCCATTGCAAATACGGGTGAAAAAAATTTCGGTATGTATTTCTAGAGTGATTCTCTGGGGTGGCAATTGAAGCTCCTCTTAAAACCATTTGGTTAATCATAAACTTGCCATTGTACTCTCCTATTGCGCCTGGTGCTTTTTTAAAGTTTGGGTAAGCCAAATAAGCGCTTCGTGTGTGTTCCCACCTATTGCCCCAATTAAAGTGTTTTGAAGCAGTTTCCCACTCAAACTCTGTTGGTAATCGTAACCCCATAAAATCAGCAAAAGCATCTGCTTCATAATGGCTTACATGGTTTACAGGAGCATTTAAATCTATTGGTTTTAAACCAGATAAGGTAAATTGAAACCACTTATTATCTTGTTTAACCCAATATAACGGGTGCTTGATGTTTTTTTCAGTAACCCAACTCCAACCTTCTTGTAACCAATATTTGAAGTTTTGGTAACCTCCACTTTCAACAAATTCTAAATATTCTGCGTTAGTAACCAATTTATTAGAAATTGAAAACTCATCTAACCAAACTTTATGTTGCCCTTTTTCATTGTCAAAGCAAAAGTCTTTTTCACCTTTAAAACCAATTTCATAAAGCCCTTCTTTAACTTTAATCCATTCTTGATTTATATCTTCATTTTGGTTTTCAAAAAACAGATCTTCATCTCTATAAGCAGGATAAATTGGATTCTGAAACAGAATAAACTTAATATCAGTCAACAATAGTTCTTGGTGTTGTTGTTCATGATTAATTCCCAATAAAACCAGCTCTTCTAATTGTTTCTTTGAATTTGATTTAAACAAATCAGCTACAGCATCGGTAACATAACTTCGGTATTGCAAAATTTCGTCTACCGTAGGCCTAGTCATAGCGCCTCTTTTGGGTCTTTCAACCCTTTGACCAATGCTCTCGTAATATGAATTGAATAAAAACTCGAATTGAGGATGAAACTCTTGGTAATTCTCTTTAAACTGTTTTAATACAAATCTTTCGAAAAACCATGTAGTATGCGCCAAATGCCATTTTGGGGGACTAACATCTACAATTGGTTGAGCAGAAAAATCTTCAATTTTTAACGGAGAAACAATCGTTTCTGTTCTTTGTCTAGTTTTTAGAAAATTGGCTGCTGTAAACATGCTCTTTTTGATTTAAAACTAAAGAAATTTGATCGTAACCATACGCCAATAACTTATCTCCTTTTTGAAGTGCAGGCACAATAATGGGGAAATTCTTTTGGTTTGTTCCTTTATCGAGCCATTTTTTTTCAATAAGCAGCCAAGGCAATTCTTTATTGTTCAGCAACTTTTCGCAATCTGAACATTCTTTAGACAAAAAGAGTTGATACTTTCTCACCATGCGAAAGTAATAAGTGATTTGTACCTTATTTGTCAAACTTGTGACAACACAATTGTAATTTTGCAGAAATTATGAAAAGAGTAGTTGTAGGATTATCTGGAGGAGTTGATTCAAGTGTTGCTGCCTATTTGTTGCAACAACAGGGATATGATGTTATTGGCATTTACATGCGCAATTGGAGCGATAACTCAGTAACCATTAATGGAGAATGCCCTTGGATTGACGATAGTAATGATGCAAATCTTATTGCTGAGCAATTAGGTATTCCATTTCAGGTATTAGATTTTTCAGCCGAATACAAGCAACGTATTGTAGATTATATGTTTGCCGAGTATGAAAAAGGCAGAACTCCAAATCCTGATATTCTTTGCAACAGAGAAATTAAATTCGATTTATTTTTAAAGGCGGCAATTCAGTTAGATGCTGATTTTGTTGCCACTGGCCATTATTGCCAAAAAGAAACCATTGATATTGGTGGAAAAGAAACCCACAGACTTTTGGCGGGTGCAGATCCTAATAAAGATCAAAGCTATTTTTTGTGTCAAGTAAGCCAAGAGCAATTATCAAAAGCCCTTTTTCCTATTGGACATTTACAAAAGCCTGAAGTTAGAAAAATTGCTCAAGAAGCAGGTTTAGTAACTGCGGAGAAGAAAGACTCTCAAGGCCTATGCTTTATCGGAAAAGTAAAATTGCCTGACTTCTTGCAACAGCAATTAAAAACCAAAACAGGAAAGGTTTACGAAATTCCTGCCTCAAAAATCCAATTGCCTGAAAATAACCCAGTTTTAAATGGCTATAGTGATGCTGAATTAGCAGAAACCACTAAATCCTATCATTTTACAGAAAACGATGGAGAGCTTATAGGAGAGCACCAAGGAGCTCACTTTTATACTATTGGTCAGCGCAAAGGTTTAAACATTGGAGGAAAAGCTGAGCCTCTTTTTATTGTTGAAACTGATGCCGAAAAAAATATTGTTTATACAGGCCAAGGAAAAAACCACCCTGCTCTTTTAAGAAAAGGACTTTTTATAGCCAACAATGAAATTCATTGGATTCGCCCTGATTTGGCTTTAAAACCTGACGAAACAAAAAATTTGCTTTGTAGAATTAGGTACAGGCAACCCTTAGAAGAAGCCAAACTCTTTATGAAAACTGAAGGCTTGTATATTATTTTTAAAAACTACCAAAGAGGCATTGCCAAAGGCCAATTTGCGGCTTGGTATGAAGGTAATGAGTTAATTGGCTCAGGCGTTATCGATTAAATTATGGAGAAAAAATTCATCATCAAAGTTTACGGAAAAGTTCAAGGTGTTTGGTTTAGAAAGTCTGCCCAACAAAAAGCTTTGGCTCTTGGCTTAAGAGGTTTTTGCAAAAACATGGAAGATGGTTCTGTTTACATTGAAGCTGAAGGTGATTTAGAAAAGCTTTTCAATTTTGTGAATTGGTGCAAAAAAGGACCTGAATTGGCCGAGGTAGAAAATATAAAAATGTCGGAAGAAACTCCAACTGGAGCTATGGGTTTTGTTGTTATATAATTACACCTTCCCAAAAAATGTGTTGAAACTCATGAAAGGTTAGCTTTTTGCCAATAAAAATATCGTTTGAAGAAAACTCTAGACCATTTCCATTTACTTCTTGGTAAGCTCTAAATTGCGATAAATCACCAATATCTTCCACCAAAAGGGTTCTTTTAAATTTTCCTTTTTCTGTGGTTTCTTCTAATTTGAAAGCAACATCTACCAAAACTGGTTTACGCTTATTTTTAAGCTTTATGCCTTTTACAATTATATCTCTTAGCTTTTGTTCGTTTTGGGGAATTTGAAAATACTCCACGTAATCATGATGGACTTCTTCTTTAAGAAACCTAAAAAAGTTCAATAAACTAAAACCTACTAAAAGCCTTGCTTCATTTCTTTTCGGGTCTTGAAAAGCTGCCCCAGCCTCTATCAAAACGCAATTAATTCCTTTTTTTTGAATGTTATCACCAAAGGCAGTTGGGTAAAAGTCATCTGTGTACCTTCCTGTATTTTGTTGATATTCATTTGGGAATGAACGCCAAACTGAAGCCACCAAAGACATTCCTGCTCTTCTTGTTTCGTTAATGGTTTTTTCTTGGTTGAATGAGGGAATTAAAAACGAAATAGTTGCAGGGTTTATATCTTTCCCAACCGAAAATAAGGTTCTTTGATCGTGTAGATTGAAAGCAATATCTGGCTTAAAATTATTGATTGCTTTCATCAAAAGCTTCGTTTCAACTGCTTGTTGAGCAACAGCATCTCTGTTTAAATCAATACCCAAACTATTTCTTCTTTCAAAAATTTCTGCTCCATCTGGATTAACCATACAAACAATGGCAATTGTAAAGTTTTCGAAAATTTCGGTTTGTGAATTTTTATTAGATTTTAAATAGTCTAAAACATCGAAAATGGCTAATGTTCCTGTGGTTTCATTGCCATGCATTTGAGACCAAATAATTACTCTTTTTGGGCCTTCTCCAAGAGTAAGTTGATAAATATTTTTGCCTTTTTCAGATTTCCCCAAAGAGGAAACTTCAGCAATGTCTGTATAGCTTTCTACCTTTTTCTTAAACTCGCTAAAAGGTGTAAACCGGGTATTGGTTGATGACCAAAATTGATTTTCAGTTTGCCACTTTTTATAGGTTTCAAAATTCATTAGTTAACAACTTTTTTTTGAAGTGGAAGATGCCTGCTGATTCCTGTTTTTATTGATAATCCATCGGTTTGGCACAGAATAAATTTGGCAAATTTTTTTAGTTCACTCATCATAGCAAAAATAAAATTGTGGTTTAGAAATTTAGATTTTTTTGCTGTTTAAATTTGCATCAAAAATTTAGTGCTTTACAGATACGTTTGGGTTTTACTTTTTCTTGTTTACAGAGGGCTTTTTAAAAGAGCCTTTTACCACAATACCGAGGTTGTTAAATTTAAAAAAGCATATATTCTTGCATCTAACCATTGTAATGCATTTTTAGACCCAATTGTGGTTGCAGCCCAACTAAAAAGAGAAGTAAATTTTTTGGTAAGAGGAGATATTTTTAACTCGCCTATCAAAAGGTATTTTCTTAATGCTTTGCATCAAATTCCAATTTACAGAGGAAGAGACGGACTTGGCAACCTAAAAGAAAACAATGAGCAAACCTTCAGAAAAGTTTATGAAATTCTTGAAGAGAATAAAATAACCATGATTTTTCCTGAAGGAGATTGTGTTCCTGAAAAAAGGCTAAGACCTTTGAAGAAAGGCGCAGCAAGAATGGCTTTTGGTGTAATGACAAAAAACAATTGGGAAATTGATCCCTATATTTTACCTCTTGCGGTAAACTACGCTTACCATACCCAATTTAGAACTGAATTTATGGTAGGTTTTGATAACTCCATTAGAATAATGGACTATAAAGAGTTATACCTCGAAAACGAGGCAAAAGCCATAAACAAGCTTACCCAAGATATTGCCATTGGTATTAAAAATCAATTGATTGAAATTCCGAAACATTTAGAAAAAGAAACCGAAATACTTTTCCAGATTTACAGAAGCGGATTAAATTACTCTCCTCTTTTATGGAGAAGAAATGAAAACACTAGACTTAAAGCAGAACAAAGTTTAGCGAAATCTATTGCCAAGCTAGAAACTGAAAACCTAGTTGAATTTGAGAAAGTAAAAGCCAATATCAATAAATATGGCGAATTATTAAATCAGAATAATCTTACTGATAATGGCATTTATTCGGTACTTCAATTTAAAAGTATTAATCTATTGAGCTACTTGGCTTTACCAATTTATCTACTAGGATTCATCATCAACAAACCCATCAAAAATTTTATTGAAAAATCAGTTCAGAAAAAAATTAAAAAAGATGAGTTTAAGTTATCCATAAAAATGGGCTTTTTATTAGCCATTTATCATATTCTGGCTTTGATTGTATTTTCAATTGCTTGGTTATTTATTGGCATCGCATGGGCCTTTGGAAGCTTAATACTTCTCTATATTTCAAGTTGGTGGGCTACTTTGTTAAATGAGCGATATAAGCTAAACAAAGAAATTTTTTCTGCTAAAAAATTCGAAGCCAAAAACCTTGAAAAATTCAACATAATTGCTGAACTAAGAAAAAACATCACCAACCAGTTTAACATCACCTCTTAATCTGCAAACAATTATTTCTTAAATAAATTGACCTTAAGAAATTTAATTGCAAGTTTCTCGTTCTACACAAAAAACATTTGAGCAAAAACTACTTTAACCCTAAACCTTAATGATTATGAAAATTGTAGTTTCTTATTTGCTCATTTTGTTTTTTCCAATTTCAATCTTAGCTCAAGATGAAATATTATCAAAGCCCTCAAAAAACCAATATGGATTTCATTTAGGCATTAATTACCCTAACCTTCTCTACAACAACAAATTACCTGCTAACACCAAAGTTGAAAATAACTTAGGCTATGCTTTGGGGGTTTCTGAAAACTAGAGGGTTAGCCCTATTTTGGTTATAGTTCCCAAAGCCGAATTATCATTTAATGGCGGCGCTTTAAACTTTTATAAAGCTGATGTTTTATTACAAAAGTATGAGATTGCTCCAATAACAATTAATACAATGTTTCATGCTAGGTTCAACAAAGAAAAAAGTGTTGGCTTTCAATATTTTTTTGTTGGGCCAAATGTTATGATTCCTCTCACAAGTAACCAACTATCATCTTCTTTTGATACAAAAACCAATTTAGCATTCGATTTAGGAATTGGCTGGAATCAACCAACAAAACACTTTAACTTCTTACCCGAATTAAAATATTCAATGGGTTTGGTTAATATCAATAAAAACCCTGCAATTCAATCTTTAAAACTTCATACTATTAGTTTGGTTTTAAATTTTATGGGATAATTTTATCATACCAACCAAAACCAATCATGATCACAAAAATTGAAACTGAGCGCTTTTTTTTGCGCCATTTTGAAACTGAAGATGCTTCTGCCCTTTTCGAAATGGAACATATACCTGAAGTACATACCTATTTAGGGAAACAACCGTTGACCGATATCAACCAAATGCATGAGGTTATTAAAGGTGTAAAGGCTCAATACCAAAAAAATAAAATAGGCAGAATGCTGGTTTTAGATAAAAAAACCAATGAACTTGTTGGATGGAGCGGCCTCAAATTAGAAGAAAAAATTAGATCTTTTAATTATTATGATATCGGCTACCGATTTAAACCTCAACATTGGGGAAAAGGAATTGCTACCGAAACAGCTTTAGCTAGTTTAAAACTTGGTTTTGAAACTTTGAAATTACCTGAAATATGCGGTGCAGCCGATGTTGAAAACCTAGCATCATGCAGAGTATTGCAAAAAATTGGTTTAAAATTTACTGAGCAATTTACCTTTGAAGGTACACTTTGTAATTTCTACAGATTAAGAAAGGAAGATTGGCTAGCAAATAATAGCTAAAACCTAATCTTTAACCTTATTCATTCCCATAGCCCAAAGCATCCAAGTTGGTAATGATTTTTCTGGGTTTCGCTTTTTAAGGTTTAAATACCAACCCAACTTTTTCATAATTGGCACTTTGTGGGTTTCTACAAATTCGATTAAAGTTCCATCTGGGTCCTCGATATAACTAAAATGACCTGCAGCCTCGCCCATGTCAAAGCTATTGCCACTATCAACCGTAAATGGATGACCTGCAGCTTCGCAATCTTTTTGCAAAACATTCATTCGGGCTACATCAAAACACAAATGGATAAAGCCTAAATCTCCCCAAAAACGATCTTTAAAAATTTGATTTGGAGTATCATTAACTACCTGCACCAATTCAATTTGACTAGGACCCAATAATTTTGAGAAAGCTCCTACCCTATCTTTTTGATGTCGCAACAAAACCCTTTTAAAAGTTTTATCGCCATTTGGTAAACTTCTAAAGTCTTCGTAGGTTCCTTCGTTTTCATAAACAATAGTATCGTAACCTAAAATGTTTTTGTAAAACACCATCGATTTTTTGATGTCAGTAACACCGATAACAGCACCAAAAACACTACCTGTATTTTTATTTTCGTTTTTAAACCATCCATAACCTTCAACAATTTCAAAAATATTGTTGTAAGGGTCTTTCATGTAAAAATGAGGTTTGCCATTTGGTGCAGTTTCTAAGTCAGAAATTACATTCAAGCCTTTGGCTTTAAAATCTTTAAAAGCTTTGGCAACATCTGGGCTTTTTATCTTACAGATGTAAATTCCTAAATCGCCAAGTTTTACATTAAACTTTGGAGGTTGAGGAGTTCTGCCAACGTATTGCCAAATTTCAAAACCACCTCCACCTTGAAGGTTCATGGCCAAAATTGCATGTCTACTTTGTGGTTGATTGCCAGTGTAAGGCAACATTAAACCTGCTTCAGCAGCTTCTTCAAATACTTTTACATCAACGCCAAAGGCTCTTCTATAAAAATCAAACGCTTCGTGAACATTTGGAATTCCAATACCCATTTGTTGAATTCCACTAATTATTTTTTCCATTTTATGTTGGATTTACTCGGCTTGCAATAAAATGAAACAAAGCTGGCGAAACTCTTTTTATGTGCGCCAACAAAGCCTCTTTAAAGCCAATAAATACTTCTCTTTTTTTATTTTCTGTAGCCGATATTATTTTTCTAGCACATACATCCGCAGGTATTCCTTCTGCTTGACCTTTGTCTAACTTTCCGTGTTTGTTGCCATCTTTATCAATGGCATTTAATGAAATGTTAGTTTTAATTCTACCAGGCATCACTAAGGTTACTTCAATTCCATTTTTTGCATGCTCTAAACGTAAACTTTCGTACCAACCATGCAATGCATGTTTTGATGCGCTGTAAGCTGTTCTCATTGGAAAACCATATTTTCCAACCACCGAACTAATTACGATTAGTTGACCTCTTTTGTTTTTAAGCATATCAGGCAAAACCATTTTGGTTAAACCAACAGCACCAAAAAAGTTAACCTCCAATACTTGTCTATCAACACTTAAAGGCGCTTCGTGACTCCAAGCCCTTTGGCTTATTCCTCCATTATTTACCAAAACATCAATATCTCCAAAAAAAGATTTTGCCTCTTGATACTTTTGGTTGAAACTTTCAGAATCGGTAAGATCTAAAACTACAATGGCTGCTTTTTCAGGATGAGGCAATTGACTTTTTACATTTTCTAAAGCCTCTTTTCTTCTTGCCGAAAGGATAAGGTTATTCTGTTTTTTAGACAATTCAATGGCCAAAGCTTCGCCAATGCCTGAAGATGCTCCTGTAATCCAAATGGTTTTTCCTTGCAATTTCACGCGTCAAAAGTAATTTTCAAATTTTAATTGAGAAGGATAATTCTAGAAATGAAAAACCTTAAAATAAAATTTGTGTTTGTTTCTTAAATATTGGCAATCTAAATGACCAACAATCAATAATTACGGCGCTATTTTCGTTTTATGAATTTTATGAAAAATTTGATTTTTATTTTTTGTTTGACCATTTCGTTATCATCATGTTTCGCTATAGATAAAATTGAATCTGAATCGAAACCCATTGATCATTCAATTTGGAATAACCTGCTTAATAACCATGTTGATGATAAAGGCTTGGTAAATTACAGAGGATTTATTGCCGATAGTTTGCTATTAAATAAATATTTGAGTTTGGTTTCAGATAATCATCCAAACGATAAAAATTGGGAAACAAATGAGCAACTTACTTATTGGATAAACGCTTACAATGCTTTTACTGTAAGGCTTATCATAAGAAATTATCCATCTAAAAGTATTAGAGATATCGCAGGGGCAATTCCTTTTATTAATTCAAGTTGGGATATAAAATTTATAAAAATTGAGAACCAAATTTACGATTTGAATAACCTTGAACATGGCATTATTAGAGAGCATTTTAATGAGCCAAAAATTCATTTTGCCTTGGTTTGTTCTGCCATGTCTTGTCCCTCCTTAAGAAATGAAGCTTATGTTCCTCAAAAACTTCAAACCCAATTAACTGAGCAGGCCAAAAAGTTTATCAATAATCCTGAAAAGAATAAAATTTCAGCTAACGAGCTAGAACTATCGAAG
This sequence comes from Flavobacteriales bacterium, assembly GCA_018609045.1. Lineage (GTDB taxonomy): Bacteria > Bacteroidota > Bacteroidia > Flavobacteriales_G > Salibacteraceae > JAAZVO01. Next base: position 10,620 of record JABAYK010000176.1, on the reverse strand, counting down.
ATATTTATGTGGTATAAAGGTGACTTTACACACCAAACAAGCCTTATTGATTTTATTAATTTGTATTCTGAAACAAAAGCAGAAAACAAAGCCTCAATAAAATATTTAGATTACAACTGGAGCCTTAATGAACAATAAAACCATAATATTTCTCTGTGTTCTATTATTTTCATTTCAAGGCTTTTCTCAAACCATAAAGAGCAAATCCTACTCGTTTATGTTGGGTACATTGTTATCAACCGAAGTACCATTTAAAGATGTTTACGAAATAGAAGATTTATCTGCATTCCAATTGCTTGATGCTAGAGAAAAAGAAGAATTTGAAGTTAGTCATCTAAAAAATGCTATTTGGGTTGGTTATGAGGATTTTAACCTTGATAGATTAGAAAATTTAGATAAACAAAAACCAACCTTAGTTTATTGTTCTGTAGGTTACAGAAGCGAAAAAATTACCCAAAAATTATTAAACGAAGGTTTTAATCAAGTTTACAATTTGTATGGTGGAATTTTTGAGTGGGCAAATGCCAGCAAACCCGTTTTTCAAAAAACAAAGCAGGTTAAACATGTACACGCTTACGATAAGGTTTGGGGCGTTTGGTTGAATATAGATGAAAAAGTATATTGATGAAAAAGCTATTTGAAAATCCGAAAATAATTTTTGCAGCGGCCTTTACAATAGGTTTAGCTCCATTTTTTCCAGAACCACATGTTTGGGGTAAATTAAAATGGGTTTTAGGCGGAGCGGTTGGCATGCAGCCTATGGATTGGTTTGATTTAATAATGCATGGCACACCTTGGCTTCTTTTGATTGCTTGGCTGATTTACTATTTTTACAAGTTGCTCAACAATTCTAGCAAATCTGTTGTTTAGTGCTAAAATTCAATCCATGAAAAATATTGTATTATTATTTATTTCAAGCTTTTTAATTATGACAGCCACAGCTCAATCTTCAGTTTATGATTTTACCGTAAATGATATTAATGGAGAAAAACTAGAATTAAGCAAATTCAAAGGCAAAAAACTATTGATTGTAAATACTGCGTCAGAATGCGGATTTACACCACAATATGAAGATTTACAAGCTCTTTACAAAGAGTACAATGGCAAATTAGAAATTATTGGTTTCCCAGCCAACAACTTTGGAGGGCAAGAACCTGGAAGTGATTCTGACATTAAATCATTTTGTCAAAAAAATTATGGTGTTGAATTCACCATGGCTAGCAAGGTTTCAGTAAAAGGAGATGATATTCATCCCTTATTTAAATACTTAACCGAACTTGAAAACGAATCGTTTACAGGCGATATTAAATGGAATTTCGAAAAGTTTTTGATTGATGAAAATGGTAAGTTGATTGCTCGATACAGAAGCATGACAAATCCTACAAGCGATAAAATAACTGGGCTGTTGTAATAAGCGGTTTTTATTTCAGTCTACCTCAAAGCCATTGTGAATTTCATAATGGCTTTTTTTATTTAATTTCGATTTCCTTAATCCCTACCCTATGTTAAAATATTGGATTGCCACTTTTGCCTTTCTCCTATTTAATTTGATGAGTTTTTCGCAGCAAACCCTAATTTATTGCGGAAGTTTAATAGATGGAATTGCCAATGAACCTAAACCTGAAATGACAATTGTTGTAGAAGGCAATATAATTTTGACAATCCAAGAAGGTTACATTTTACCAAAAGAGTTTGATAATGTTATCGATTTAAAAGACAAAACTGTTTTGCCGGGTCTTTGGGACATGCATGTACATATTGAAACAGAAGGCGGACCTGGCAAATACATTAATCGGTTTACCAATAACGATGCTGATGTTGCCTATGATGCCGCAGTTTATGCAAGAACTACCCTCATGGCAGGATTTACCACTGTTAGAGACTTAGGAGGTTCAGGGGTAAATATTTCTCTTAGAAAGGCCATTAACGAAGGAAAAGTTATTGGACCAAGAATTTACACTGCAGGAAAAGCCATTGCTACAACTGGTGGTCATGCCGACCCAACCAATGGTTATAACAAAAAACTCGCAGGTGATCCCGGACCAATAGATGGTGTAGTAAATGGCCCTGATGAAGCAACAAAAGCTGTGAGACAACAATATAAAAATGGAGCTGATTGCATAAAGATAACAGCCACCGCGGGGGTTTTAAGCTTGGCAAAAGATGGTTCTGGTCCGCAATTTCAAATGGATGAATTAGAAGCCATTGTAAAAACCTCCAAAGAATACGGATTTGTGACTGCCGCTCATGCTCATGGCGCAGAAGGAATGAAAAGAGCTGTTTTAGCAGGCATTAATACCATTGAACATGGCAGTTTTATGACAGAGGAAATTATGGATTTGATGATTGAAAAAGGAACTTGGTATGTTCCAACATTAACTGCAGGACAGCATGTTGCTGAAAAAGCTGAAATTGATGGATATTACCCTGAAATTGTAACACCAAAAGCCAAAGAAATTGGACCTCAAATTGAAAAAACTTTTGCCAAAGCATACAAAAAAGGAGTAAATATTATGTTTGGAACAGATGCAGGCGTTTTTCCACATGGAGAAAATTCTCGAGAATTTGGTTACATGGTTGAAGCAGGCATGAAACCTATGGAGGCCATTAAATCTGCCACTTCAATTCCAGCCAAAGTTATGGGTGATTTTGGTAAAGTTGGTTCCCTAGAACAAGGCAAATTAGCCGATATTGTTGCTGTTGAAGGAAACCCTTTACAGAAAATTGAAGTTTTGGAGAATATTTCTTTTGTTATGAAAGATGGAGTAGTTTATAAAAATTGAAAACGATTGATTTGAATTCAATAATAACGACTAATTACTCCTCTCCCATTGAAGATTTACTTCTAGGTTCATATGAAGAAAATTTAGTTTTATGCGATTGGAAGTTCCGAAAAATGAGAAAATCTATCGATTCAAGAATTTGCTCAGCTTTGAATGCAAATATGGTAGAGGGTGAAAATGAAGTTTTATCAGAAACTAAAAAGCAACTGGACGAATATTTTTCCAATAAAAGAGAAGAGTTTGATCTGCCTTTGAAATTAATCGGAACAAATTTTCAAAAATCTGTATGGAATCAATTATTAGAAATCAACTTTGGAAAAACAATTTCATATTTAAAATTATCGCAAAATTTGGGTAACGAAAAAGCAATAAGGGCCGTTGCTTCTGCAAATGGCGCAAATGCAGTTTCAATTATTGTGCCTTGCCATAGGGTAATTGGTTCAGATGGAAGTTTAGTTGGATATGCAGGTGGTGTTTCGGCTAAAAAATATCTCCTAAAATTAGAGGGTGCCGAAATCCAAAACCAATTAAACTTGTTTACCTAAAATCTGTTTCATTAAAAAAAATCAAATGCTAAACTGGAATAGTATCATACATTACGCTACAAAAGGAAATTTAATTCCACCAAAAAGGGTTGAAAAATCTAATGAAGAGTGGCAAAAAGTGTTGAGTATGGAGCAATTTAAAGTAACTAGACTAAAAGGCACTGAAAGACCTCATAGCTCTGAGATGTGTAGCTTGTTCGAACCAGGAAAATATGCTTGTGTTTGTTGTAAAACTCCCTTATTTGATGCAACCACCAAATTTGAAAGCGGTACTGGTTGGCCATCTTTTACCCAACCCATTGAAGAAAATGCTGTGGCTTACCACAAAGATGTAAGCTTCGGAATGATAAGGGTTGAGGCATTATGCAATTCTTGTGATTCTCATTTAGGCCATGTTTTTGAAGACGGCCCACCTCCTAGCGGATTAAGGTATTGCATTAATGCCGTTGCTCTAGAAAAAATTTAGGTCTAATAGTTACCTATGCTCAACATAACCAAAGTGCAAGCATACTCTGTTTCTATGCCTTTTTCGCGAGCTAGTTCTACTAGCTCGTTGTTTTCTGTACCTGGATTAAATATGATTCTTTTAGGTTTCAATTCGAAAATGTAGTCATACAAAGGTGGTTGGTGCTGTGGCCCAACATAAAGTGTAACAGTATCTAAATTTTCAACCAATTTCGGCCAATCTGTAACAATTTCTTGATTTCCGATTTCGCCCTTTCTGTTTCCCAAAGGCAAAACCTCATGGCCTCTAGATTTTAGCATTTGAACTGCCCTGTAGGAATAGCGATTTTCATTTGGGCTTGCCCCTATTACCGCGGTTATTTTTGTTTTCACTTTATTACTTTCTTAATTAACCGCAATTTATGAGAATATGTTTTGTTTTCGATATTGTAAATTCCATGATGATCAATTGGATCAATTCTAACTTTGCCCGAAGCATGAATAATTTTACCATCGTCTAACAACATTCCAACATGGGTAATACTGCCTTCTTCGTTATCGAAAAAGGCCAAATCTCCAGCTTCTGCTTCTTCTACAAACGATAATGTTGTTCCTATTTCTGCTTGTTGGTAAGCATCTCTTGGTAATTTGTAGCCATTTAATTTATAAACCATCTGGGTAAATCCTGAGCAATCTATACCAAATGGCGTTTTGCCTCCCCATAAGTAAGGAGCATTTAAGTACATAAATGAGTTTTCAATAAGTTTTGATTTTGATTGTTTTTCAGAAACGTTAATAAAACTTCCATCAAAATGGAAGGTTAAACTTTCAATTTCGAATTTATTTTCTTCATTAATGTTGGGTAAACTAGAGCCAATTAAAATGCTTTGAAGTTGACTCTCATTAACTTTTACAACTGCAGCTAAATCTAGAACTAGATTTTGATGGCCTGTTTTTTCAATGTCTTTGTAAACATTTTCAGAAATTTCGAAAAATTGTTTTCTATCAATCCAACCTTCGTACTTATCGAACGAATTTCTGATTCTAACCCATTTGGCTCTTTCTTCAATAACCTTATAGCTATCGCCAAAAAGAACTTGCGTTGTCATTTCAGCGCGGTCGTTAGGTTCTAACCTACATGGTACAATACTTAAGTTGCAAAAGCCGTATTTCAATATATTCTGAAAGTTGAACAAATAAAAGGCTAAACCTTTTTGGCTTAGCCTTTTATTTTTATTGTTTTTAACGAAAATCTGTTAACAGCAAAATTGATTTGTTGTATTTACTTTAAACCAACTCAATTACCATAGCAGAAGCTCCACCTCCGCCATTGCAAATTGCTGCAGCACCAATTTTACCGCCATGTTGTTTCAACACGTTAATTAACGAAACAATTATTCTACTGCCTGATGAGCCTAGTGGATGACCTAAAGAAACAGCACCACCATGTACATTTACCTTGGCAGGATCTAATCCCATTTCTTGATTGTTGGCGATTGCTACAACTGAAAAAGCTTCGTTAATTTCATAAAAATCTACATCAGCGTATGAAAGACCTGCTTTTTCTAATGCTCTAGGTAATGCTTTGCTTGGTGCAGTGGTAAACCATTCAGGTTTTTGAGCAGCATCAGCATAACTCCTAATTTTGGCAATTGGAGTTAAGCCTAATTCTTTTACTTTTTCACCACTCATTAATATTACAGCTGAGGCACCATCATTAATGGTAGAGGCATTTGCCGCGGTTACGCTTCCTTCTTTTTGAAATACAGGACGCAAGGTTGGGATTTTATCAAACCTAACTGCTTTGTATTCTTCATCATGGTCAAATACTATTGGATCGCCTTTGCGTTGAGGAATTTCAACAGGAATTACTTCGTTGTTAAACCAACCATTTTCCCAAGCTTTCGCAGATCTTTTGTAAGATTCAATAGCAAATTCATCTTGGTCTTCTCTTGTAATATTACACTCTTTAGCACAAAGTTCTGCAGCATTTCCCATGTGGTAATTGTTGTAAAAATCTGTTAAACCGTCATTTACTAATCCATCTAACATGGTTATGTTGCCTAATTTTTGGCCATTTCTAGAGTTAGGAAGATAGTGAGGCACAGCACTCATATTTTCCATTCCGCCAGCTACAACAACATCGTTATCGCCTGCCAAAATAGATTGAGCCGCCATAGAAATTGCTTTCATACCCGAAGCACAAACTTTATTTACTGTGGTACATGGAACATTATCGCTAATGCCTGCAAAAATAGAAGCTTGTCTTGCAGGTGCTTGACCTTCGCCTGCTTGCAAAACATTCCCCATAATTACTTCCTGAACATGTTTAGGATTTAAATTTATTTTATTCAACGCCGATTTAATTGCTGTAGCACCCAACTTTGTTGCAGGTATAGTTGACAATGAACCATTAAAACTTCCCATTGGAGTTCTAACTGCTGATACGAAATAAACTTCTTTCATAATAGTTTTTGTTTTTTGGAATTGCGGGGGCAAATGTAGCTATAAATAAACAGTTTTAGCTTCCCTTTTTAAGGCTCAAGACCAATCAAAATGTTTAATTTGCAATTGTAATCATGAGAGATTTATTAGAAAAAATTAGGCACAATTACCAACTTATTTTAAGAGGAATTGTAGCTATTATTAGTATTGCGGCTATTGTTTTTATTTTTCCAAGTGAAGTAAAATTTAAATATGAGTTTCAAAAGGCTAAACCTTGGTTGCACGATAACCTAATTGCTCCTTTCGATTTTCCAATTTTTAAGGCCGAATTAGAATTACAAGAAGACCTTCAAAAAGCAGAAAAAAGTGTATCTGTTTATTATAGAGTAAAACCTGAGATTAAAGAAAAAAATTTAAATCAGTTTGAAGTTTTATTTTCTGAAAAATGGAACGATGAAATTGCGAAAAAGTCAAAAAGTTATTTTAACAATAAAACCTTTTCGCTAGGACTAAATAAGGACACAATTAAAAATTTAAATTTTAAAACAGGTATTGGTGTTTTAACCAAAATTTATGAAAAAGGAATTTATGCCCAAGATGAAATATTTCAAGGAAAAGAAGAAACCTTTGAATTCAATTTAATTGACGAAAACACAGCAAAAAAAGTAACCTTAAGTGAATTAAACAACCTACAACAAGCTCATATTGAAGCTTTAAACTTATTAAAAACTAATCTGCAGGTAAACAACGAATTTGTAATTTCTATTATTGATAATTGTTTAGAACCTAATTTAAATTATGACAAATCATTTACAGAAAACCTTATTGCTCAAGCCAAAGAGCAGGTTTCTGAAACTCGAGGAGTAGTATTAAAAAACGAAAAAATTATTGATCGTGGCCAAGTTGTAACAGATGAATTATTTCAAAAGCTTGAATCACTTCGGCGCGAATATGAAGGCAAAAAAGTTGGAATTGAGCAGGTTTATTTAGTGAGGTTAGGCGAAGTTTTTTTGGTTGGTTTGGTGGTTATTGTATTGCTTATTTTCATAACTATTTTCCGAAAAGATGTAATTAATGTAAATAACCGATTAGGTTTTATTTTCTTGGTATTTACCCTTACAGTTTACATGGCAGCAATTAGTTTTTATTTTCCTCAAATAAACATTAACGTATTGCCTTTCTGTATTTTACCAATTTTAATTAGAGCGTTTTTCGACGAAAGATTAGCCACCTTTACCTATACCCTTGCCATCATATTAATTGGATTTTTTGCGCCAAACAGTTTTGAGTTTGTTTTTATTCAACTCATTACAGGAACCTTAGTGGTGCTTTATTTGGTAAGTATTAGAAAACGCTCTCAGTTACTGAGTGCTTCATTTGTAATATTTGGCGTTTACTCATTAAGCTATTTGGGTTTTGCTATTATTCAAGAAGGCGATTGGCAAAAAATAGAATACATGAACATTGCTTGGTATGCAGGTAGTGCCATTTTGGTAATGTTGGTTTATCCCTTGATATTTTTATTCGAAAAGGCTTTTGGATTTCTTTCTGACATCACTTTGATGGAACTTTCAGACACCAATCATCCGTTGTTAAAAGGATTGGCGACACAGGCACCGGGAACATTTCAGCATTCGCTTCAAGTAGCAAATTTAGCAGAAGCTGCTTGTGATAATGTTGGCGGAGATTCAATGTTAATTAGAGTTGGTGCTTTGTACCACGATATCGGAAAAAGTAAAAACCCTCAGTTTTTTATCGAAAATCAAATTTCAGGACAAAATCCTCATGATGAATTGAGTCCGAAAGAAAGCGCCAAAATCATTATCAATCATGTTATCGATGGTGTTGAAATGGCAAAAAAACAAAACTTGCCAGAAATTCTCATAGACTTTATCAGAACACATCATGGCACTTCTTTGACTCGCTATTTCTACAATACCTTAAAAAATGATATTGGTGAAGAGAAAATAAACAAGAAAGACTTTACTTATCCGGGTCCTCTGCCATTTTCAAAAGAAACTGCAATTTTAATGATGGCAGACAGCGTTGAAGCCGCTTCTAGAAGTTTGCCTAAATACGATGAAGAAACCATCAACAATTTGGTAGAAAATATCATCAATAACCAAGCAGCAGAAAATCAATTTATTAATGCAGATATTACATTTAAAGAACTGAGTAAGATTAAACAGCTTTTCAAAAAAATGTTGCAAAACATCTACCACATCAGGATTGCTTACCCCAAATAATTAAAATTAATCTTTTCTTTGGTTTAATAAAATTACTTGCAAATTAATGTTGTATAGTTTATTAAAACCTTTAATTAGGATTTTCTTAAAAATTTATTTTAGAAGTGTAGAGGTTTTTGGCTTAGAAAACATTCCTGATAAAGGGCCTGTAATTTATGTTGCTAATCATCCAAGTGCCGCAATAGATCCAATATTAATTGCTGTTTCGTTAAAAGAGAAATTGTTTTTTTTAGCTGCTGCTGAATTTTTT
>JABAYK010000176.1:0-1897 GCA_018609045.1 Flavobacteriales bacterium | reverse complement strand
TTTGGAAAAGGGTTACAAAAATCAATTTTCCAGAATCAATTTAACATGATTCCTGTTTACAGGCCTTGGAAAAATAAAGATCAAAAAACTAGCAATGAAGACATGTTTAAAGATTGCTACACTAGTTTAGGCAATGGAAACTCAATTTTGCTTTTTCCTGAAGCTACTAGTGAAACCATCTCGAAAATTAGAGATTTAAAAACTGGTGCAATTCGAATTAAAATGGGTTTTGAAAAACTACAAAAAAATATCGAAGTACCAATAATACCAATTGGTTTAAGCTACACCAATCCTCATGAATTTCAAAGCAAAGTAGTTTTAAAAATTGGCAAACCTATTGAGTTTTCATCTACAGAGGAAAAAACAGAAATTGGTGAGGTTTACAGAGAAAAAACCTCACAAATTCAAAAAGCATTAGAAGATTGTATTATTCATATTGAAAATTTTAAAAACGAAAGTTTGGTAAAAAAAGTGAACCGCCTTTTTGCCAATTTTTACAGAAACGAAAAGGATTTATCGCCAAACAACAGACTTTCAAATTTTGAATTTAAACAAAGTATCGCGAGAGCTGCAACTTATTTTGAAAATAAAAAACCACAAGAGTTTAAAACCATTAGCGCAAGAATCAATTACTATTTTGAAAAATTAGATGAATTAAAAGTTTCAAATGATTCAGTTGAAAGGTCTGGAAGAGATAAGCCTTCCCTTTTTAGGGTTTTGTTTCTTTTACTTGGATTTCCTTTTTTCCTATTAGGAGTTTTCTATTTCATGCTTCCTTATCAATTAACCAAATTTATTTACCAAAATAAAATTAGAGCCAAACTTAGGGTTGAAGAAAGAGATGATATGATTTTTGAAAGTCCGTTTAGAGGGACATTAATATTTGGTGTAGGTGCCGTATTTTATTTGGTTTGGAGTATGCTAACTTTCTTGATTTTAGGGTTTGTTAGTAAAGCATGGATAAACAGTTTTTTAATTACACTTTGTGTTTACCCATTTTTAAGATTTTTACTTTATTATTCGAGAGTTGGCTATAGAGCTAACCTTTTGATTAAAAGCTATTTTGCTGAATTTAAACATAAAACTACTTGGAGCTTTTTGGTAAAAGAAAGAGAAGAACTTGTTGAAGTTTTAAACCAATACCAAACTCAATACCAAAAGGAAACTGCATAAAAAAATCCCCCCGAAAATTCGAGTGGATTTCTAAGGATTAAAAAACTATCAAAAATTATTTTTCGGGAGTTCCTGCCAACATTGCAAGAAGATATGTCCAAAATTTTTCAACTGTCTTAATATTTACCATTTCATCTGGCGAGTGTGGGTTTCTAATAGTTGGACCGAAAGAAACTGCATCTAACTGAGTTTGAGAGCTCATAATAATTCCACATTCAAGCCCTGCATGAATTGCTTTTACTTCGGGAACTTTGCCAAACAACTCAGCATATTTGTTTTTACCCAACTCTAAAATCTCCGATTGTGGATTCGGATTCCAACCTGGGTAAGAACCTGAATGATCCACGTTTGCTCCTGCCAATTCAAATAAAGCACCAATTGAATTTGCCAAATCATCTTTGCCAGACTCTAACGAACTTCTTGTAAGACACTGAATGGTTACATCACTTTCTTTTATTTTTACCCTAGCTATATTGGTTGAAGTTTCCACCAAGTTTTCGAAATCGTTACTCCATTTGTAAACTCCATTTGGGAAAGCACAAATTGCTTTGGTTAACCTAAATTGAGAATCAGCATCTAAAACTGTATTTGGAGTTTTTACTTCAGTTAAAACTAATTTCAAATTAGGGTCTGTTGTTTTATACTCGTTTGGGATTGTTTCGGTGAATTATTTCACAAATTCTTTAACATCAGCTAATTTATTAGCAGAAACAGCCCCTGTTAA
>JABAYK010000197.1 GCA_018609045.1 Flavobacteriales bacterium | reverse complement strand
TCCTGCAGAATCTAGAGCAACTCCTTGTATTTCAATTGGTAGTTTTTTGGGTTCATCTAAAACTTCAATAAACTCAGTCTTTACAACTTCATTAGAAGCAAAACTTCCCGAATCTGGATTAAATACGAATTCAGTAATTGGTTTTTCAAATGCATATGGATTAATATACTCTGTTTTTTTGCTGATTAATTCAAGTTTAGGAGAAACCTCATACTCAAACTGAGCCATAGAATCGTTAATAGATGTATTGAGATTAAAAAAGGTTGGGTAATAATTTTTTGCTAAAATTTGAATTTTAGCTTGTTTATTGTGAAAAACTTTAAACTCATAATTGCCAGTTGAATCAACAATAATTGATTCGGTAAGATCTTTTCCTTCATAAACATTGATGGTGGCAGAATCAATTTTATTACTATCATTAGCAGTAAGTTGTCCTTTAAAAATAACTCCTTCTGGCTCATTGGTTTCTGCAACAAAATCATCTAATGCTGAATCGTCTTGAATAAATAAATCTTCTAAGGGATCATAAACAATTCTTGTAAAAGGTTTTTTGAAAACATTCAAATTAAAATCAGAACCTTCAGCTACTAAAAACAAAGCGGGAGAAAAAGTATAATTTTTATCACTTTTAGGCAGCGGAATATCGCTAATTACTTGTAAATACATTTTAACAAAACCATCTTTTTCGAAATGAATAGTTTGTTTTTGTTGGTACTCAACTTCTATAGAAAATTTACCTCCACCAGTGGTAGTGGTTGTACTAATTACTTTGTCAAACTCCTTTAATGTAACTTTCACATCACCCAATGGTTTGCCATCAGGGTCTGATATTGAACCTTTTATTTTTAACCGGCCTGTGTTCTCGAAGGCCAAAAAAGTTGCCATCACCACAACAATAAATAAAGTTGATAGGAAGGTTAAAAGTTTGCGGTTTGTAAACATTTTAGATGGGTTTTACACTCTGATTCTTTTCAAATGTAAAAAATTGCACTTTCAGCAAAAAATTTTAATCGTTTATCGACTTTGGTTTTATTTTCCAACTGGGTAAGTCTCCGGTATTCTGCTCTTTATACAATTGTTGAATTTTATAAAATTGTCTTTCAATTCCGCCTGTTGGCCTTAAGGCTGGTGATTGCAACAATTCGCCTTCTGGGCCAATTAAATAATACATCGGAATTATTCTAACATCATAAATTTCTTTGATGTTTGATAAATTGGTGTGCCCAAAAGTCCAAGGGTACTCTTTTTTCTTTAAAAACCACTCTGCCCTAGTAATACTCTTATCAATAGAAATGCTTATAAACTCTATATTTTGATTGTATTTCTCATATAATTCGTTCATTATTATCATTTCCTCAATGCATGGTTTACACCAAGAGGCCCAAAAATCTAGGTAAACATATTTGCCCCTAAAATCTTGTAACGATTTTGTTTCTCCATTTAGGGTTTTAAATTCAAAATTGGGTGATTCTGAAAATACCTCTAGCTTGGTAAATTTTAATTGGATTTCGGATAAAAGAACTTTATGGGTTTCAAAGATTGTACTCGTTTGCAATTCTGCCAAAATATTTTCTATTGATTGCTTTTTGTACTTTTTACTTTCAATTTGATAGAATAACTCAGTAATTATTAGAAGCTCTTTTTGTTCTTCGCTAAGTTGTTTAAAGTATTTATTTGTATTTAAAACCGAATAAAGCGAATCTAAATTTTGGTGCACATTTATTGAGGCGCCAAGTTTTGTATCAAGATTAGAGGTGGCAAAAAATCTGAAAAACCCATTAAAAAAATCTTTGTAGAACCTAGCAAATTCAGGGTTGTAAAACAATACTTCTTTGCCAACCAAAAATTCCTCTAACATGTTTTGTCTCGAGTAATTTGTAGTTAATTCCAATTGAGCCAAAGCATAGTAACATACTGAATTACAAACTCATTCTGCTCCAATCTTAACTTTTCATAAGTTTTTTGTTTGAAAACTTTTACAACGTCTCCTGCTCTTTTTTGAATAATTAAACCTGCATTATCTTGAATAAACTGGTCTATTGTTTTGTTGTATTCTTCAATTAAGGTATTTAAGTTGGCTTCGCCATCTTTTAACAGCTTTACGCCCACCACTTTTTCTTTGCTTAGAACTGGAAGGTTAGCGCCATTATAAGACCTCAATTCAATAATAAAATCGGCATTTGGCTCTAGGTACAACTCTGCAACATATTCGTTAATTAAAACTCTGTATCTCCCTACTCTTTCAACCTCAAAAGTTAAATTAAAAAAGCCTGTATCGTTTGTATTTGTTATGGTAACGTTGCTAACTGAATTTAAAAAATACTCATTGTATTTCTCAATTTTTACTTCAGAATTTGGAGCCCATCTTACCAATCCACTTAATTGCGATGCAAATAACTCAGCCGAAAAGGCAACAAAAACAAAAAGTAAAAAATTTCGCATTAAATTTTAAATCCGTTGGGTATAAATTGAGAAATATCGCCTTTATGATTATAAATCTCTCTAACTACAGTTGAACTAATGGCTGAAAGTTCAGGCGCACTAATGATAAAAACTGTTTCTAATTGTTTATCGATAGATTTATTCATTAAGGCTATGGTTCTTTCGTAATCAAAATCTGATGATGTTCTTAAACCTCTAACCAAATACTTTGCCCCTATTTGTTGGCAGAAATTTACTGTTAACCCTTCGTAAGTTTTCACTGAAATTTTAGGCTCAGTTTTGTAAAAATTTGAAATAGATTGAATTCTATTTTCCAGCGGAAATAGATATTGCTTTTTGCTATTTACCCCAATAGCAATTACAATTTCATCAAATAAATTTAAGGTGCGTTCAATAATATTGGCATGCCCTTTTGTAAAGGGATCAAACGAGCCAGGAAAAACAGCTTTATTCATAATTTTTATGTTTAAAAAACGAAAAATTTACATTTCCGTATTTCCTCGAATCTACAAAATTAATATGCTTTGATAAATCGGTACGTTTTGAATGCTCTACAATTAATACTCCATCAGGGTGCAAAAGATTTGTATTCTGAAATACCAAAGGGGTAATTTCATTAATATTTTTTAAATCGAATGGTGGGTCGGCAAAAATTAAATCAAATTGTAAATCGGTATTTTTTAAAAAATTAAAAACATCTCTTTTTTGTGCCAACCAATTTACATCAAACTCATTTGCTAAATTACGTATATGTTTTAGGCAATTTGGATGTATATCAATTGACAAAGCACTTTTAACTCCTCTTGACAAGAACTCTAAACTAATTAAACCTGTACCTGAAAAAAGATCTAAAACAGTTAACTCATCAAACTCAAGTTGGTTGTTTAATACATTAAAAAGGCCTTCGCGGGCAAAATCTGTTGTTGGCCTAACAGGAAGATTTTTAGGAATGTGAACATTTCTGCCTTTAAACTCTCCTCCAATTACACGCACAAAAATCCATTTTGTAAGGTTGCAAATAAATAGTTTGGCACTGATTTTAAATCACTTGACTTTTCAATAAAATTTAAATCTTCAAAGGGCCTAGCCATAGGAATGTATAAGGTTAATAATTTTAAATAATCTTTATGATTTGCCATTTGGCCTATTAATTTTAGTGGAACTTCGGCTGGTATTATATCATGACTTTCTAAAACCAACAAAGTGTAATATAAAACATCTTCAGGCTCTTCAAAGTAATAACTATTGCAAAATTTTAATTTCTGATTTTTAAAAATCACCAAATCAAAAAAGTCTTTGTTCAGGTTTAAAACTACTTCATCATTCCTATTTAATCTTTGCCACGCTGCAGCCATTTCTAGCAAAACATCATGATGATGGAATGTGTTAATCTCAGAAAACCAGCTATTTATCTTGTAAAAAACTTCTGAATTGAGTAAAGATAAATTTATGGCTTCTTCAGATTTAATATTGAATTTATGGTTAATACCTCCTTCAACCATAAAACTGTTATTTTTTAAATATTCGAGGTGAATAGTTGAATCATAAAAAGCTTCTGGAATTAAAGTGTGAATCCTATTTCTTTCTATTAAAATAACATTTGAATATTGAAATTTCAACCAACTATAATCGGCAAAAAATAAATCAAGGTTTTCGAGTTGGTTTTTGGAAAGGTCAAAATTAAATTGTCCTAACCCAATGTGACTTGCTTTATTTTTATTTACTAAAGCAAACGAAATTGAAGTTTCACCTACCTGAAAAATCAAAAGACATTGCAAGGCAATGTCTTCATCAAAATTTTTTGGAATAACGGCAAAAGAATCTTCCCAAAGAAGTTTCTTTCCAACAACATGTAAAAAATTATTCTCCCCAGTTTCCACTAGTGGTAGGGTCTGTCATTGAACCAACTTTTAAGTCTTTTTCAAGTGTGATTAATCTTTTATTTAAGCCTTTTAAGACTTTCTCGCGAGCTGCAGTAACTTGAAAAACCTGAACAATTAGGTTGTTTCTCTCAATAGTACCCGCTTCAAAATCAAACATTTGTCCACCAGAGTTAGGAATAATTCCCAGTGAGTCTGGTTGTAAAATATACTTAGCCTTACGTTCTTTAAGATATTCTTCGTTAAAAATACTGCTTAAGGCTGGTTCGTAAATAGTGTCTCTTGTTATAATTCCAAGTTCTAAAGCTCTTTCTTCGGTTAAAGAATCGGGTACAAAACCATTTGCCTTAATTACTTTAACAGAATCATACTTTACAAAATCAACTAAAGTTTTGGCATCGCCAGCATAAACATTTTTTTGATTTTTAAATACCATTTGAACTTGACGCAAATCTTTTAGCCTTTGAACTGTTTCATCAAACCTAACTTTTTTGGCAGCCCTAAAATCAATTGGATCCTTTATCGATTTATAATCTAAAGCACCCAAAACCACCCAAATAACAACCATTACACCAATAACGGCATATCTTGTTGTTTGGGTAAACATATTTGAGCCACCCAAAACACCAAAAACCCCTACAATTAAAATGGCTCCAGAAGCCATCAAAAACCAAGAATTTTGGTCTCCTGCAATTCCAAAAATTAAAAGTGCTAATCCTACTACAGTAATGGCTATTGCCGTTGATGTTTTTGAAAAATTAATTTCCATTTTCAGTATTCTTTTTTTTGACGCTAGTTGCAAATCTAAAATTTTTTTGCCACCACCTTTTTCTTAATTATTAAAAAAGCATTAAGTAATCATTTGTTTCAAAAATTACCTTTGACAATTCATGATTTTAAACTCATTTTTTAATAAAAACTTTTCTCCAACCTCCAATCAAAAAGTTGCATTAACTCAATTAGATTCTTTTTTAAAATCTAATGAAAATGTTATGATTTTAAAAGGGTTTGCAGGAACAGGTAAAACCACCATTGTGGCAGCATTGGTAAGCTTTTTAGAGGCCACCAAAAGAGAGTATTTTCTACTCGCCCCAACAGGCAAAGCGGCAAAAGTTATGAGTATTTACAGCCATCGGTTTGCCACCACAATTCATAAAAAAATTTATAGGCAACAAAACATTCCAGGCACTTACAATTTTGTTCTAGGCACCAATGTTAGCCGTGGCGGGGTTTTTATTGTTGATGAAGCCTCGATGATAGGTTTTGGTAACGAGTTTAACACCAATGGCTTGCTATACGATTTGTTTGAATACCTCTACAATGGCGAAAGCTGCCAACTAATTTTTGTTGGAGATACCGCCCAACTTCCTCCCATAGGAGAAATCGAATCACCAGCATTAAATCCAAGTGCCATAAAAAGGGAATTTGTTGAAACTTGCAATTTGGTAGAATTAACAGAAGTTGTTAGGCAAGCAAAAGATTCTGGCATATTGGTAAATGCAACAAAGATTAGAGAGCTAATTGAAAACCAAGAAGTTGGTTACCCAAAGTTTGAGCTCAATGTTCCTGAAATAAAGTTGATAAACGGAGGAGAATTACAAGAATGCATTGAGCAGGCGTATTATAATTTTGGAGAGGAAAACACGGTAATTTTAACACGCTCAAATAAATATGCCAACTCTTACAACCAGCAAATAAGAAACAGAATTTTCGATTACGATACCGAAATTACCGGAGGTGAAAAATTAATGGTGGTTAAAAACAATTACTTTTTTACCAAAGAATACGAAAAACTTGGTTTTATTGCCAATGGAGATACGCTTGAAATTAAAAAGGTATTGCACGAGGTTGAACTCTATGGGTTTAAATTTATGGATGTAGTTGCGCGGTTAAAAGATTATGATGCCGACCCTGAAATTGAAATTAAAATAATCTTAGAAAGCTTGCATTCTCTAGGTCCTGCTTTAACCAAAGAACAAAACAATGAATTAATTCAAAACATTACCCTCGATTATCCCGAGGAACCAAGCAGGCGAAAAAAATGGCAACTGATAAAAGAAAACCCATACTTTAATGCTGTTCAAGTAAAATATGCTTATGCCATTACAGGCCATAAAGCACAGGGTGGTCAATGGGATTGTGTTTTTGTTGACCAAAGCTTTTTTATAGAAGATATGCTAAACATTGATTATTTAAGATGGCTTTACACTTGTTTTACTAGAGCCAAAAAACAATTGTATTTGGTAAACTTTAAACCAGAATTTTTTAGTTGAATATTATTTCAATAAGTAACTTTGAACAAATTGTAAATTTTGATTGGTAAATTATTAGGCAAATTAATTTTTGCTGTTAGCGGATGGAAAATCTCGGGGGAAATTCCTAAAGAAGTAGAAAAATGTGTTGCTATTGGAGCACCTCACACCTCTAATTGGGACTTTATTTTTACAGTAAGTGCTCTTAAAATTTATGGCTATCCGGCCAAGTACTTAATTAAAGATGTGTTTTTTAAAAACCCATTGTATTCTTGGATTTTTTACTGGACAGGTGGCATACCTGTAGATCGTTCAAAAAGCAACAATTTAACAGGCGAATTAAAAAAAATGATTGAAGGAAATAAACCTGTTTATATTTTATTTTCTCCTGAGGGAACAAGAAAAAAAGTTACTAAATGGAAAAGTGGGTTTTACCATGTTGCTATTGATTGTAAATTACCCATTGCATTAGGTTTTTTAGATTACAAAAAGAAGGAAGCCGGATTTATGAAAATGTTTCAACCCACAGGAAATAAAGATGCAGATTTAGTTTCTATTGTAGAATGTTATCGTGATGTAACGGCATGTAACCCTGAAAAATTCAGTTTTGATGTTTTGGGAAAAGATTAATAAAAAAATTTACCTAATAGGGTTATTCATCTTTTTGTTAAGTTGCCAAAAAAGTGGCTTAAACAAACAATACGATTTTCTTTTTCTAAAAATGAATTAAAAAAAGGGGTAGAAAGCAAATATTATGTTCAC
Source organism: Flavobacteriales bacterium (assembly GCA_018609045.1). Taxonomy (GTDB): domain Bacteria; phylum Bacteroidota; class Bacteroidia; order Flavobacteriales_G; family Salibacteraceae; genus JAAZVO01. The sequence continues at coordinate 21,193 of JABAYK010000197.1, read as the reverse complement.
AACATTCCCTTAAATCCCAACGAAAAAACTAAAACAGATATTTCATACTCTCTTTACCAACAACTAAACGACTCTCTTTTTACAATTAGCTCCTACAATGCAGGATTTCAACCGGTTCAATACCAAGAATTTGTTCAGAGAGAAAAAGGCCTAATTCTCTCAAAAGAAATTTCGATTTACAGAGGAGATTCAATTATTTCTACAATTGGAAATAATATTTTTTTTCCTACAAAAGGTCAACAATTTGAGCCTTTAGAAATTGATAAAAAATTTGGAAATGTAACCTACAGGTATCTAAGAAAAATAGATTTTGTTAAGGATACTATTTTCAATAACAACAAAGGAAAAGTATTAATAGGAAATTTAAAAATTACCTTACCTGAGTTGGATAGTACAATTTCTACTATACCATTTAGATTTATTTATGATGAAAGTTTAGGTCTTGTTTTTTCAACTTTAGAAAGAAAAAATTTCGGTGTTAAAAATGAGTTGGTAGAGCAAATGCCAATTTCAAAATTTAAACAATTGGCCAACCACCAAAAAAAAAGAACAGGCTATATTAATCCTAGCAAAACTCTTGACCAAAACTCTAATTTTTCTCTTTGCGGAAAAGAATTAGACATCACAGATTATTACAACTCTGATCCTGATGGTGGTTTTTTTCCGGATAAGCGAGCTTTTTTAAGTTCATTTCGACAAAATGTTGATACAGCACTTTTTGAAGATGTGTCTGGATATCTAACTTTTAGGTTTGTGATTAACTGCAAAGGTGATGCTGGTAGGTTTACAACTGAAATGGCATCTCTTGATTTTGAACCTGCAGATTTCCCCAAAAATCTTGTACAAAATTTACTTGTTTTTTTTTTAAAAAATAGAAAAGAATGGGCAACTACCGATTTAAATGAAAAAGCAACAGATACTTATTTTTATGTAACCTTTAAATTTAACAATGGAAAGCTGGAAAATATCTTGCCTTAAGTTTTTTTCCATATTGCTTTTGGGGCTAGCAAGTTGCTCAAATAACAATTGGTACAAAAAAGAATTTACTGCTGATGAAAAATTAACCTTGGCAAAATCTTTATTGGGAGGAGTTGGTTTTTATTACCAAGGAACTGTACCTCAGCAATTTTTAATGGAAGAGGCACTTTCTTTTGATTCTACCAACGCTGACATTTGGCGAGAATTTGGAAATGCACCTGTTAAAAGAGGTCTGGCTGTTAACATGCAATATTTTTACGGTAAGGCGGTAAAATTTAACCCCAAAGATTGGCAAGGCTGGCGAGGATATTTGTACCTATATTTTTACAGAGATTTCAAAAGAGCAATAAATGACTTTAATGCGGTAGATAGTTTACTTGGCTTGGTAGGTAATTCACAAGGCCAAAATCACGATTATATGAGAGGTATTGCAAACTATGGCTTAGGAAATTACAACGAGGCCTTGTTGTGCTTAAATAAATACATTAACACTGAAATAGCTACAAATGGCGAAGATTGGGTAGATGTTTATGCAATACTTTACCGAGCATACACTTTTCGAAAATTAAACAAACCATCATTAGCCCTTGAAGATATTTCGATGCTTTTGAGGCTTTACCCAAACTTAGCAGATGCTCACTTTTTAAAGGCGGAAATTTTGTATTCTCAAAATTATTTTGATGATGCTTTAACAGCTACTGAATTGGCAAAAAAGAATTTTCTACTTGGCTATTATCACAAAAGACCATACATAGAAGTTTTAGAACAAATTTATTTATTTGACATTGTAGACTTAGAAATAAAAATTCGACTTGGAGAGGTATTCCCCTAATCTAGAACCTTCATTTTCATCCACACATCAGACTTAGGCCAATCACTATCATCGGTTTCAACTTTAGCAATAGCATCAACTACATCCATTCCACTTATTACTTCACCAATAACAGTATGCTCTCCATCTAAACTTGGTGAACCACCAAACTCCATGTAATGTTGGGCTTGGTCTTCGGGAATTACTTGATCTTCCATTTGGCGCAAATATGTTATTCCTTCAGGTTTAATTTTACCTCGTTGCACTATATAAAATGTATATGGCGATGAAAGTTTATCGGGATTATCAGTATAATTTCTCGCCATAGCTACTGCTCCCCTTTTATGAAACAGTTCAGCTACAAACTCGGGTTTCATTTTGTAATTTCCAATTTCGGCTTTCAGTTCTTGGGTTTCCCAAGTATCAGAATTTCCTCCTTGAATCACAAAATTGTCGATAACCCGATAAAAAACTGTGGTGTTAAAAAAGCCACGTTTAACAAGCATTAAAAAATTGGCTCTGTGGATGGGTGTTTGTTTGTAAAGTTTAATTTGAATATTGCCAAATTCGGTTTCAATTTCTATTCTGTTCTCAGGGTTTTTCTTACCCCAATTTAAAAGAAACTCTTCATAGGTTTCGAACGTTAACTTAGGGAATTTCTCTTCTTTGGGTTGTTTGGTTTTCTGCTTGGATTCTTTAGCTGAAGTAGTTTTTTCATCTTCATTAATTTTCTTTTTGGCATTCTTAGAACCACATCCTGCCACAGAAAAAACAATAAAAGACAAAAGTAAAATTCTAAACATGTTTTAAATTTTTAAATTTAAATAACAGCGGAAGCCCACGAGCCAACATCCATAAAACAAAGGCAAACCAAATAGCAAATAGGTTTGAAGCAAAACTATCTAATATAAAAATGGCGGGCAAAAACGCAAAAACTCCAGCTCCAATTAGTATGTTTCTGAGTAAAGCTGTGTGGCCTAAACCTTTAAAAATACCATCTAAAGTAAATGCCAAAGCATTTATTGGTTGTGAAATAATTATGATCCAAAAAGAGGCTTCAAACAACCTTAATACTTCAGCTTCCTGAGTAAAAATTCTCCCCAAATACGTATAAAAAATAAGGTAAACCAAACTAAGCATCAAGGCGATTCCAATATTTACCTTAACCAATAAGAATCCTACTCTTTTTAATTCATTTAAGTTTCCCTCTCCTGCTAATCTTCCGCCGATAGCATTGCCTGCATTCGAAAATCCATCAATAAAAAAAGAAGAAAACAACCAAATATTTATCCCAATGGTATAGGCTGCTATTTGATTTTCGCCGTATGAGGTGGCGAAGGAAGTACCAAAATAAAAAGCCAAATTCAGGGCTGCTGCTCTCAGAAATAAATCGAAACTCATTTTAAGAAGCTTTCTAATACCTTGATGGAGTTTTGTGGTAAAATCAAGTTTCAATTTTGATTTAGTTAACATAAACCGAATTGCCAATACAAGCATTATGACTTGTGAAATTACACTTGCCCAAGCGGCTCCTTCAATTCCAAAAGCAGGAATGATTTCGCCAAAACCAAAAATTAATAAATAGTCTAAAATTATGTTGGTGACCATTCCCACCAGGCTTATTTGCATGGCCCAATAGGTATTTTGCAGCCCCCTAAAAACACCAAAAATCCCAAAAACTACCAATGAAATTGGAAGCCCCCAACCTCTTATGCTGAAGTAACTTTTTATCAATTCTTTTTGCTCTCCTTGAGCATTGTAGGCTTCAAAAATTAAATCTTGTAAGAAGTATGAACCTAAAAAAACAAAGGCTCCTAATAAAAAATTTAGGGTTAAAGCCTGTGGTACAAAGCTTTGCAAACTATATAAAGTTTTAGCCCCAAAACTTTTAGATACAATTGCCGAAATGGCACTTTTGGTTTGGGCCAAAATCCACATTATTAAGGTGAAAAAACTGGCGCCAATCCCAACAGCGCCTAGTTCTAACGTTCCTAGCTGTCCAACAAAGGCTGTATCTACTAATGATATTACAGGTTCAGCAATTCCTGCAGCAATTGCAGGCAAGGCTATTGAGTAAATTTCTTTCCAAGATATTTTGGTTTGCAATTTATTCAAGCTCTAGATTAAGCCTCTTTTTTAACTCCAGTAAGGTGGGATTTTTTTCGGCCATCCTAACAAACTTATCTCTGTTAGTATAATATTTTACTGTGCCTTCAACTACTTTAACTTCCCATGTTATGGTTAAAGCAAAATTTTGAAGTTTGTTTCTTAAAAACTCTAATAAATCTGGTTTTCTATTTTGCCACTCCTTTTCTTCAGTTGCGCTATGCAATGTAAAATATACGCTTGTTTTATCTTTTAGTTCAATGGGAACATTTACAAACGAGTTGAAAAAAAAGCCAACATCATTGTTGTTTTGAAGCCTTTCAGAATACTCATTCCAAGCTTTTTTTAATTGCTCTAACGAAAAGTCTTCAATAGGGCCTGAAACACTTGTTTCTTCAACAACTTCTTCTTCTTTTTTTTCTTTTCCTAAATCAGAATTTTGTAACAAAGAACCTAGCGACATTTTGGTTTTTACCTTTCCAAACATTGCTTTGCCTTTATTGGGAGTTGGTGTAGGATTAGAAATTGTTTTTCTAATTTCAATCTTTGGCTCCTCAGCAATTGGTTGCGGCTTGGGCTCAGCCCTTAAATTTGGTTCTTCCGAAGGTTTAGGTATTTCTACACTTGGCTTTTGAACCTCGGTAGTCTCTTGTTCATTTGGAGCTTTAGGATTTGGTGCAACAGATTGATTTACTGGCACTTGAATAGATTCACTCCCAGTATTTTGCTTTAAACTAGTGTTTTTTTTTTCTATAATCTCAGCGTTAATACCACAAATTTGAATTAAAGCATATTCTATAAGTAAGCGTTGATTCTTTGCTGATTTATAGTTGATATCGCACTCGTTGCAAAATTTTAAAGCTTTAAAAATAAATACATCGGTAACTAGTTTGGCTTGCTGATAGTATTTTTCTTTGATGTTATCTGCTACTTCTAATAATTTTAAAGTGGCTTTGTTTTTACACATCAATAAATCTCTAAAATGAGCAGCTAAACCATTAATAAAGTTATGTCCGTCAAAACCCTTGTATAAAATTTCATCATACGTTACCAAAACATCACTATAGTTTCCTGAATAAAGAAAATCGGTAACCTTAAAGTAATAGTCGTAATCTAAAACGTTTAGATTTTCAATTACATTTTGGTAAGTTATGTTGTTTCCGCTAAAGCTAACTACTTGATCGAAAATAGAAAGTGCATCGCGTAAAGCCCCATCTGCTTTTTGACCTATAATATGCAAGGCGCTATCTTCAATAGTTACTCCTTCGTTTTGGGCAATGGTTTTTAAATGCTCTACTGTGTCTTTAACTTCAATTCTTTTAAAATCGAAAATTTGGCAACGAGATAAGATGGTAGGAATAATTTTATGCTTCTCTGTAGTAGCCAAAATAAAAATAGCGTATGGTGGGGGCTCTTCTAAGGTTTTAAGAAAAGCATTAAAAGCTGCTTGAGATAGCATGTGAACCTCGTCTATTATATACACCTTGTAACTTCCAACTTGAGGCGCAAACCTAACTTGGTCTGTTAACGAGCGAATATCTTCTACAGAATTGTTTGAAGCTGCATCTAATTCGAAAATATTGAAACTAAAATCTTCTTCGCCAGTGTAATCGTCGCCCATACTTCGGGCATTGATGGTTTTGGCTAAAATTCTAGCGCAAGTAGTTTTTCCAACACCTCTTGGTCCACAAAACAAAAAAGCCTGTGCTAAATGGTTGTTGGTTATTGCGTTTTCTAAGGTTTTGGTTATTGATTGCTGACCAACAACATCCTCAAATTTTTGAGGGCGATATTTACGTGCTGATACTACAAAGTTTTCCATAATAGAATGGCAAATATATTTATATATGCTATGGATTTTGAAGGATTTATTAGTTCTGAACTATAAATTTTCAACAACTGAAACAATAAGATTCATATTTCACTAATTATCAAATTATTGGGTTAATTTGCGATGTTTATTTCCTTCTTTAAAAATAACCTTTAACCACCTTTTGAATCTGTAACAAAATTTGTTACTTTTGCCGACCATTTTTAAAAATAAATTTTAACATTATGAATCGTTACGAAACTGTTTTCATTTTAACTCCCGTTTTGTCTGAAACACAGACAAAGGAAGCAGTGAAAGATTACGAGACTGTATTGAAAGGATACGGAGCTAAAATCGTTCACCAAGAGCATTGGGGCTTACGCAAGCTGGCTTACCCAATTCAAAAAAAATCAACTGGCTTTTATCACTTTTTCGAATTTGAAGCTGAAGGCGATGCAATTGCAAAGCTTGAAGTAGAAATGAAAAGAGATGAGCGTATTATGCGTTTTCTTTCTATCAAAATGGATAAACATGCTGTAGCATGGGCTGAGAAAAAACGTGCTAGAGAAGGTGGACTTGTTGTTCCTAAAGAAATTGTTTAATCCTTAAAAAATTATTAAAATGGCTGATGATATTCGTTACCTCACCCCGATAAACATTGAAGTAAAAAAAGATAAATACTGCAGATTCAAAAAAAGCGGTATTAAATATATTGATTATAAAGATCCTAACTTCTTATTGAAGTTTGTAAACGAGCAAGGTAAACTGTTACCGCGCAGAATTACAGGTACTTCATTAAAATTTCAAAGAAAAGTGGCTCAAGCAGTAAAAAGGTCTCGTCACCTAGCTTTAATGCCATATGTAACTGATCAATTAAAATAAGGAGGGCTTAAATCATGGATATAATATTAAAAGATAACGTTGAGAATTTAGGTTACAAAAATGACTTGGTAACTGTTAAAGATGGTTACGCAAGAAATTTTTTGATTCCAAAAGGATTAGCAATTTATGCTTCTCCAGGAAACCTAAAAATGAGAGAAGAAACTCTTAAACAAAGAGCTCATAAGGAAGAAAAAATAAGATTAGAAGCTGAAAAAATGGTTAAAGACTTTAAAGGTCTTAACATTAAAGTTGGCGCTAAAGTTGGCGAAAACGGTAAGATTTTCGGTTCTGTGAATTCACTTCAATTGTCTGATGCTTTGAAAAAATTGGGTTACGATATTGATCGTAAAAACATCAAAATTAAAGATGAGCCAATTAAACAAGTTGGAAGCTACACTGCAGATGTTAAGATTTACAAAGACATTGCAGAGACAATTACTTTTGAAGTAGTTGAAGATTAATTTTTCTTCCTGGTTTTAAAGTTTGACAATAGGTTTTTAACCCGGAAGTTTTTTTTAACCCCACTTTTCAATGAAAAGTGGGGTTTTTTATTCCTCAATTATTCATACCTCAATGCTTCCACCGGATCTAATGATGCTGCTTTTTGGGCAGGATAATACCCTGCAATTACTCCCGTTAACAAACAAAGTACAACTCCTAAAAACATCCAAGCCCATGGAATAATGAAACTGCTGGCAATAAAATAAGCGGTAATATTTCCTATAATTAGTCCGAAAATAATTCCAACAAGCCCTCCCATTTGGCAAATAATAATGGCTTCAATTAAGAATTGAGATCTAATAGTTTTAATTTTTGCTCCCACGGCTTTTCTTGTGCCAATTTCTTTGGTACGCTCGGTAACTGAAACCAACATAATATTCATTAACCCTATTGCTGCACCCAATAAAGTTATTAGGCCAATTACTGTAGCTGCAACGGTAACATATTGAAGGTTTTCGATTAATATACTAGCCAAGTTATCGCTTCGTCGTACCCTGAAACTATTTTCAGTTCCTAACTTGTCTCCTCTTACAGTTCTAAATAATCCTGTTGCTTCTGAGGTAGCTGCTGTTAAATCTTCTTGATTTTTTACCAAAATGCTTATTTGAAAACTTCTATTATCTGAAGGAAATTGTTGCCTCCCGACATTCATGGGTAAAATACAAGTTCTATCACCGCCAAAACCCGAGGCATTTCCTTTTTCTTTCAAAATTCCAATAACCTTGTATTTTCCTCCTCCTATGCTAATTACTTTGTTGAGGCCGCTTCTTTCTCCAAATAATGTTTTGGCAACTTCTTTTCCCAATAGCACTACCCTAGTATTACTTTCTACATCAATGGTTGTAATGTTTCTGCCTTCTTCTATTTGATAACCTGATGTAAATAAATAATTTTCATCTGCACCCATAACCGAAACATTTGGGTTTGTTTTTTCGGAGCCATACTTTACAGTTGCAGTAAAATTTAAATTGATTGATAATGACTTTGTTGCGGGAAATTCAAACGCATCCATAAATTCTACTGCTTCTCTGTATTCAATTTGTTTGAAAACAGCATTTTCATCTCCTTCTTCTGAGTTCCATTTCTTTATGATGGAAAAAGTATTAGCCCCCATACTTGTAAACTCACTAGTAATAGAAGACTTAATAGCATCAATTGCAGTTAAAATACCAACAAGAGCTGTTATACCAATTGCAATAATGAGCATAGTTAATATGGCCCTTAATAACTGACTTCTTATTGAGGAAAAAGCAATTAAAATATTTTGAAAAATTATTGAGTTTTCGGGTTTCATAATTCAAAATAAGTTCTAAAAATTAAGGGCATTTCTGTATTTTCGCGTAAGTTGAATAAAAACATTTAAACCCAAAAATATGGTTTTCGATATTGATATGATTAAGGCAGTGTATGAACGGTTTCCCGAAAGGATAAAAGCTGCCAGACAGGTGGTAAATAAACCTTTAACACTTTCTGAAAAAATTCTTTATGCCCATTTATTTGATGGTGCTGCCCAAGAAGCTTTTACTAGAGGTAAATCTTATGTAGATTTTGCTCCAGATAGAGTGGCTATGCAAGATGCAACAGCTCAAATGGCTTTGTTACAATTTATGCAAGCAGGCAAACCAACTACTGCAGTTCCTTCTACAGTGCATTGCGATCACTTGATTCAGGCACAAATGGGTGCTCATACAGATTTAAATAGTGCAATTAATCAAAGTAAAGAAGTTTTCGACTTCTTATCTTCAGTATCCAATAAATATGGTATTGGTTTTTGGAAACCAGGTGCAGGTATTATTCACCAAGTAGTTTTAGAAAATTATGCCTTTCCAGGTGGAATGATGATTGGAACCGATTCTCACACTGTTAACGCAGGTGGTTTAGGAATGGTTGCTATTGGGGTTGGCGGTGCTGATGCTGTTGACGTAATGGCCGGAATGGCTTGGGAATTAAAATTTCCAAAATTAATTGGAGTTAAACTTACTGGCAAAATGAATGGCTGGACTGCTCCTAAAGATGTAATTCTAAAAGTTGCTGGAATTCTAACTGTAAAAGGCGGAACAGGTGCAATAGTTGAATATTTTGGCGAAGGTGCTAAAAGCATGAGCTGCACCGGAAAAGGTACTATCTGTAATATGGGTGCAGAAATTGGAGCTACAACTTCAACCTTTGGTTACGATGAGTCGATGAGAAGATATTTAAATGCAACAGGAAGAAATGAAGTTGTTGAAGCTGCTGATAAAATTGCTGAGCATTTAACAGGAGATGCTGAAGTTTATGCTGAACCAGAAAAATATTTCGATCAGGTAATTGAAATAAACTTAGATGAGTTAGTGCCTCATTTAAATGGTCCTTTTACGCCAGATAAAGCTACTCCAGTTTCTGAAATGCAAAAAGAAGCTGAAGCTAACAAATGGCCAACAAAAGTTGAATGGGGTTTAATAGGTTCTTGTACAAACTCTTCTTACGAAGATTTAGCTAGAGCGGCATCAATTGCTAGACAAGCTGTTGAGAAAAAATTAAAAACCAAAGCTAATTTTGGTATAAATCCTGGTTCTGAGCAAGTAAGATATACAGCCGCAAGAGACGGTTTATTGAAAACCTTTGAAGATTTAGACGCTACAATTTTCACCAACGCTTGCGGACCTTGTATTGGTCAATGGGCTAGAGAAGGTGCTGAGAAAAAGCAAGTAAATACCATTGTTCACTCGTTTAACAGAAATTTTGCGAAAAGAGCTGATGGAAATCCTAATACCCATGCTTTTGTAGGTTCTCCAGAAATGGTTGCAGCCATTGCAATATCTGGTAATTTAGGATTTAATCCAATTACCGATACTTTAATAAATGAAGATGGTGTTGAAGTAAAACTTGACCCACCTGTTGGAGATGAGTTACCATCTCAAGGCTTTGCTGTTGAAGACAATGGTTACCAAGCTCCTGCAGAAGACGGCTCTAAAGTTCAGGTTAATGTTAGTCCTGACTCGAAAAGACTTCAGTTGTTAGAACCATTTTATGCTTGGAACGGAAAAAATATTACAGGAGCCAAACTTCTAATTAAAGCTTACGGTAAATGTACAACCGACCATATTTCTATGGCGGGCCCTTGGTTAAGATTTAGAGGCCACTTAGATAATATTTCAGATAACATGCTTACAGGTGCAGTTAATGCCTTTAACATGGAAACTGACTTGGTAAAAAGTCAAGTTACTGGGGAGTATGGTCCTGTGCCTGCTACCCAAAGAGCTTATAAAAAAGCCGGTATTCCTACAATTGTAGTTGGAGACCACAACTATGGTGAAGGCTCATCTAGAGAGCATGCAGCTATGGAACCAAGACACTTGGGTGTAATTGCGGTTTTGGTAAAATCATTTGCTAGAATACACGAAACCAACTTGAAAAAACAAGGAATGTTAGGTTTAACATTTGCTACTGAAGCTGATTATGATAAAGTACAAGAAGAGGACACAATCAACTTTTTAGATTTAGAAAATTTCTCTCCAGATAAGCCTCTTACTTTAGAGTTTGTTCATGCAGATGGAAGCAAAGATTTAATTGAAGCAAACCACACATATAATCAAAGTCAAATAGATTGGTTTAAAGCTGGCTCTGCCTTAAACTTGATTAAAGAAATGAATAAATAATTCATTTAATCCTCCTAAAAACAAAAATCCCCGAAATGAATATTTCGGGGATTTTTTTTATCATTTTTAAGCGTTCCGTAAATTACGGAACGTATTTTACGGAATACCAAAAACCTTTAAGGGCGCAGATTTTTGTTAAAATTCATCAACTTCTTGCCACTCTTTTTCCATAAACAAGTTATCAAAAAAAGCTTCGAATTCGGTAAGTTGGTCAGGAGCCATAAATAGGTTAACAATTGTTTTTCTTTCACCTTCTCTTACCAAAGTAGTATAAGTTGTAGGCAAATCAGAAACCTCGGCCACATAAGAATCTTCTAAACCAAAATAATTTACTTCTTCTGCAAAAGCCAATAATTGCTCGTAATCTTCCTGAGAGGCTTTAGCCATGTATTTTCCAATTTTTTCAACGTTCTTTTTGCCTTCATAAACCAAGGTAAAGTCTTTTAAAAGATACATTGAATATACAGGACAGGTGCCAAAACAATAAGTCCTTCTTATACCGGCCAAGCTAGCTTTATGATAATCCATTGGGGCAATAGCCATGGCGTTTTCTTCGGTTGGAGAAACTTCTATTTGCGTATTTGCATTGGATGAATTACCAATTTCTTTTTTGGATTTGCAACCCACAAATACAAAGCTTAATAAAACTGTAAAAACTACTAATCTCATTTTTTTGGCGGATTATAACCTCTTTGCTTAGCCATGTCTTCTAAACGTTGTTGAAATTTAGATTTTTTCTGAGCTTTAGGTTTCTTTTTATTTTCTTGAATTTTTCTGTGGATAGCATCCTCATCAATAAAGAATTTTTTAATTACCCATTGTTGAACCATTGAAATAACGTTTGCCAAGAAATAATAATAGCTTAAGCCGGCAGAGAAATTATTAAAAAACCCTAGGAAGAAAATTGGCATAATGTACATCATAATTTTCATCTGTTGAGCTTGCATACCACCACCCATAGTAGCAGTTTGAGAGTTGTATTTGGTATATAACATGGTAGATATCGCCATTAAAATAGTGAACAAACTCACATGGTCTCCATAAAAAGGAATACTAAAGCCTAAATCAAAAATTGAATCATAAGAGGATAAATCATCAGCCCATAAAAAACTTTCTTGCCTCAACTCTATCGAAGCAGGGAAGAAACGATACATGGCAATCAATATCGGGAACTGCAAAATCATAGGTACACAACCTGCCATTGGGTTTACCCCTGCTTGCCGATACAATGACATGGTAGCTTGTTGCTTTTTCATGGCATCGCCATCTTTAAACTTGGCATTTAATTCATCAATTTCTGGTTTTAAAACCCTTGTTTTAGCTGATGATAAATAGTTTTTGTAGGTTAATGGAGACAACAACAATTTGATGAATACAGTAAGCAACAAAATGATAATTCCATAATTTAAGTTGAAGCCATCTAAAAAGTTAAACACTTCAATAATTAAATATTCGTTAACCCAACCAAAAATTCCCCATCCTAAATCTATTTGCTGTTCAAGATTTAAATTATAAGCATCTAGAGTTTGGTAGTGGTTTGGCCCAAAATAGAATTGCATTCCAAAACTTGGGTCTAATTCTCTTTCGAAAACTAAGGTTAAGTCTGCCGCAAGAAACTTGGTGTATTTTTTTGAACCTTCAAGCTTTTTAGTTTCTAGCATTCCGTTAACCTTATCAAAAGACTTATTGGCAATTACCGAAGCTGAGAAGAATTGTTGTTTGAAAGAAACCCATTTGGTAGAAGCTTCTAACTCTTGCTTATCGTCGCTAGTTTCCGAAATATAATCAACTTCATCATCTACATACTTATAAAAAACAGTTGTAGCTGCATATTGAGGCTCTTTTCCTTTTTCTTTTGATGGAGCTTTTAAATTCCAATTAAAAGCCAACTCATTGTTATTTTTAACCAAAACCTCCTCGAGGCCAACCAACTTTACATCAAAATCAATCATGTAATCGCTGCCCTTTAATCCATAAATAAACTCAATGTATTTGTTTGGATCTCCTGCAAAAAGTTTTAGGCTTACAGATTTATCTTGATCTCCTGTTACGGAAACAGAAGTTTCTGAAGATTCGAAATAAAGTTCATCTGTATTGATTAACCTATTTTGGAAAAAGAAATTGAAATTAAACTTTGAAGAGTCTTTGTCAAACAGCGTAAGAGGTTCGCCTGAGTAAGTTTTATACTCTTTTAATTCAACAGAGACAGGTTTTCCACCTTTGTTTGAAAGGGTAAGAATTATTTTATCATTCTCTAAAACAATGGTTTCTTCGTTTCCGAGGGCAGCTTCGCCAAAATCACCAAAAGCATCGTTTAATTTTTTGGTTTTTACAGAATCAGGAAGACTCGCAATTTCTTCTTCAATTGAAGAAACTACTTCTGTATTTTGACTTGAGGCGCTTGTTCCTTTTTCAGAAATAACTTGCTCTACTTCTTGTTGTTTTAATAGTTCAACTTGAGCAATAGAATCTCTAGTGCGCTGATATTTCTGTTTTTCTGCTTCGGTTGGAGCAGTAAAATAAGTATATCCTATTAATATTAAAGCGATTAGGGTAAACCCTACGATCGAATTTCTATCCATGAAACCTGTTTTCGATTAAAGTTTGCAAATGTAGTCGTTTGAAAAAGAAAAATGTGACTAAGCAGTCTGCTTTTCTTTGCCTTTTAAGGCTTTTTGCATGGCTGCATTCACAAATCCAACAAACAAAGGATGTGGGTTTGCTACCGTACTTTTATATTCGGGATGAAACTGAACCCCAACAAACCAAGGGTGATTTGGCAATTCAATAATTTCAACCAAGTCTTTTTCAGGGTTAATTCCCGAAGTTACCATTCCAGAAGCATTAAATTGCTCTCGGTAATTGTTGTTAAACTCATATCTGTGACGATGTCTTTCAGACACTTCTTTTCTTCCGTATGCCTCAAATGCTTTTGTTCCTTCTGCTAAATGACAAGTATAAGCTCCTAGTCTCATGGTGCCGCCCATGTCTTCAATATCTTGTTGCTCTGCCATTAAATCAATTACTCTATTTTCAGCATTTGGAGAAAACTCTGAAGAGTTCACATCTTTTAAACCTAAAACATTTCGAGCATATTCAATAACAGCACATTGCATTCCTAAACAAATTCCAAAATACGGAATGTTATTTTCACGCGCATATTTAACTGCATCAACTTTGCCTTCAATTCCCCTAGCACCAAAACCAGGTGCAATTAAAACTCCGTTTAAACTGTGTAATTTATCTTCAATATTGTCTTCGTGTAAACTTTCAGAGTGAATCCAAGATATATTTACCTTACACTCTAATTGAGCCCCTGCATGCACAAATGCTTCTGCAATAGACTTATAAGCATCTTTTAACTCCACATACTTTCCAATCAAGCCAATTCTTACTGATGATTTTGGCTTTTGTAATCTATTTAAAAAACCTTCCCATCCTGCTAAATCAGGTTCTTGAAAATTATTGAGTTTTAATCTGTCAATCACAACTTCGTCTAACCTTTCTTTTTTCATTAAAAGAGGTACTTCGTAAATTGAAGCTGCATCAATAGATTGAATAACTTGCTCGGGTTGAATATTGCAGAATAAAGCAACTTTTCTTTTGATTGATTCTCCTAATTCATACTCGGTTCTACAAACCACAATATCTGGTTGAACCCCATAAGAAAGCAATGACTTTACCGAATTTTGTGTGGGTTTGGTTTTTAACTCTCCTGCAGCTGCAATGTAAGGCACTAAGGTTAGGTGAATTACCAAAGAGTTTTGCGAGCCTAAATCCCAACGCAACTGACGCACTGTTTCAATAAAAGGTAAGCTTTCAATATCTCCAACAGTACCGCCAATTTCGGTTATTACCACATCGTATCTTCCTGTTTGGCCAAGTAATAAAACTCTTCTTTTTATTTCATCTGTAATATGAGGAATTACCTGAACAGTTTTACCTAAAAACTCACCTTTTCGCTCTTTGTCAATTACAGATTGGTAAACTCTACCGGTAGTAACGTTATTTGCCTGTGAAGTAGGAAAATTTAAAAATCTTTCGTAATGACCTAAATCCAAATCTGTTTCTGCGCCATCATCGGTTACAAAACATTCTCCATGTTCGTAAGGATTCAATGTTCCTGGATCGATGTTTATGTAGGGATCAAATTTTTGGATTGTTACCGAGAAACCTCTTGCCTGAAGGAGTTTGGCCAACGAAGCTGAAATAATTCCTTTACCTAATGATGAGGCTACGCCTCCTGTTACAAAAATATATTTACAGCTTTCCGCCATCTACTTTTAGGATTTTTCGATTACGGGGTGTAAAATTAAGAATATTGTTTGAGGAGGGAGGTTTTTAGTTGGATAAGTTTTTTTTACTCAAATTTTCCAAACGTCATTCCCTCTCTCGATAGCAATCGGGAAAGGGAAATCTCATTTTTATGACTAAAACTACTCTACCACCCACTTTACAGTTTCATTTAAAGTTGGGGTTTGGAGTTTAATAAAGTAAATACCACTTGCCAAAGTAATATCCATTTGTATTTGGTGGTTGCCTTGTGGCAATAACCCAAAGTTTTGTGCTTTTTCAATTTGCCCATTTAAGCTTAAAATTTTTATAGTAACAGCCTCTGTTTTGGCTAAATTAAAACTAAGCCAAGTGTTTTGTGTATTGTTGCTTGGGTTGGGGTAAACCAATAAGTTGTTTGCTATTTGGCCTTTGTTGTTTTCTACACCCACCAAATGGCAACCCGGTACAACGCAACCCATACTATCTGTTTTTACTATCCAACCGTATTGCCCAACAGGGTCTGGGGCTTTGCCGTTAATGGTACCACCCATAATAAAACCGCCATCAGAAGATTTTTCTATGCTGTATAAACTATTATCAGAATCTTGATTTTCAAACTTGTAAATATATCTTCTCCAAATTTCATCTAATTGTTGATTGTGCTTAACTATAAATGATGGGTGAGCTAAAAATTCAGGCGAAATTATTGAATCTGAAAAAGGAAAAAAATACCAGAAACCTACACTGTAAATTTGGTTTTCAAATACAGTTTGGTTTGTAATAAATCCATCGGAAAAACTGTCTTTTAATTGAAAAAAGTAATCATACTTAATTAATCCGTTTAAATTTAAAATGACAGAATATGGTCTCTCCAAAAAATAATCCGGTGTTGTTTCTTTTAAGACATTTAAACCTCCAATTAATATTAATGAATCATTTAAACTATTAATTGAATATGGAACATTATAAAAATCACCACCATATTGGTTGGTCCACCCTAATGTGCCTAAGGAGTCGAATTTATAAACCACAATTTTTGAGCGGTAGGGTTGCCCTGAAACTGCAACCTGCCTACTACCAGTAAAAGCATAACCGCCATCTGAAGTTGTGGTAATGGCATAGCCCCTTTCTGCTAGGTTGGTATTGCCATAAGTAGTATCACTTATAAACTCTCCACTTTTACCAACATGGGCAACATAAAAATCTCCATTGGGGTCGAACTCGGTGGAGGTGCCAAATAACAAAAAGGTGCTGTCCTTTAAAAAAACAAAATCTTCAAAACTCGATTTTTTTGGAGTAAAATATGTTTTTGTATTTATTTTATCCTTTTTTTTATCATATAGCAATAATTTACCTTTTATTCCAACACTAGCACTATCAAAAGTGTAAGCCATTGCAAAAAGGTTTTCATTTATTCTTTTTAAAGTTTTAGTTCCTATGTAATTATAGTTATTGTTATCTGCTTTATTTTTTGAAAATAATATTTTACCTGAGTCACTAAATACAATAATTTCAATTACATCAACTGAACCGTCAAAATAATTTGCAACCCCAATAATTGAATCATTGAAATTAGTAACCCCATTAAAAAAAGTATTATTATTATTCCCCCTTTTATAGTACTCATTAAAATTTTGGGAAAAACCTATTGATGAAAAAAAACTCAAAGCAACCAATAGGGTTACTTTGAGTTTGGTTATTGTGGCTTGCAACTTCATTAAAGCACAGTTAACTTATCGGTATGCAATAGTTGGCCTGTATGGCTTTTAATTAAGATTTGGTAAATTCCATTAGAAAGCATTTGAATATCAATTAAATTGATGCCCTTGCCAATTTTGCGTTCTAACACTTTTTTACCGGTAATCATAATTATATAAGCGTTTTTATCTTAGCTAAGTTAAGGTAATTATAAAGATTATTGGGTGGTGAATACAAATTTGCAACCTGCTTTTGAAGAGTTCTCGATACACTGCTTTTGTAAAGTAGTACTCGAACTGACTTAAGTTTTTGAAATAAAGAGGTTTGAAAGGACAAAGGCTTTCAATTAAGGAGATTCCTGCTTTTGCAGAAATGACGTTCTTGGTTAAACCAAGGCCTTATTTTAAATCTTTTCCCGGATATTGCTGCAAAGCAACTTCTAAACACTTAACAGCACTAACTAAACTTTCTTGCACCAATACATAAGCAATACGCGCTTGTTTTTTGCCAAGTTCGGGGTTTGAGTAAAATCCGTTGCCCGGTGCCATCATTACTGTTTGGCCTTCATATTCAAAGTCTTCTAGAAGCCATTGGCAAAATTTTTCGGCATCATCTACAGGAAACTCTACCATTAAATAAAACGCTCCTCCAGGATTTGGGCAAATCACTCCTGGTATTTTTCGCAATCCATCAATTAGTATATCACGTCTGGCAACGTATTCTTTTTTTACTTCATCGAAATAACTTTGGGGGGTATTTAAAGCTCCTAAACCTGCTAATTGACCAAAAGTGGGTGGGCTTAATCTTGCTTGAGCAAATTTTAAAGCCGTACTAAAAACCTCTTTGTTTTTTGTAACTAAAGCCCCTACCCTTGCGCCACACATTGAGTAACGTTTCGAAACTGAATCGATTAAAATTACATTTTCAGCAATGTCTTCAAACTCTAAAACTGAAACATGCTCTCTGTTATCGTAACAAAACTCTCGGTAAACCTCATCTGCAAATAAAAACAGATCGTGTTTTTTTACAATCTCTTTAATTTGTAGTAATTCTTCTCTAGAGTACAAATATCCTGTTGGATTTCCTGGATTACATATTAAAATCCCTTTTGTTTTAGAAGTTATTTTTTGCTCAAATTCTTTAATTGAAGGTAATGAAAAACCATCTTGAATATTCGAAACAATTGGCAAAACCTTAACTCCTGCTGCTTTTGAGAAACTGTTATAATTGGCATAAAATGGTTCAGGGATAATTAATTCATCTCCTTCGTCAAAACAACTCATAAAGCCAAATTGCAAAGCTTCTGAGCCTCCTGTGGTTACCATTACATTGGTATAATCAATATTGTAACCTAAATCTTGGTAATATTTAGCCAACCCTTTTCTATAATGTTCATAGCCTGCAGAATGGGTATATTCTACAACTTTTAAATCTATAAGTTTAACACTATCTAAAGCCAAAACAGGTGTTTCTATATCTGGCTGACCAATATTTAAATAGTATACCCTTTTGCCTTTTGCAACAGCTTTTTCTGCATACGGAACTAATTTTCTAATTGGAGATTCGGGCATTGATAGCCCCTTGTTGGAAATTTTTGGCATTACAATTATTTGGAGCGTCGAAAATAAAAAAAAGCCGCCACGATTTTGTCGTGGCGGCTTTTTATTTAAGTATATAATTTAAAAAATATTAAGGATTTTTTGGAGCCATTGGTGAAGTTGGCTTAACAGGAGCATTATCACCTTGTGGAGCTGCTTCAATCATACCTTTGATTCTAATCACTTTTGTAGGCTCGTTACTAGCATTTGAGCTAATAGTGACTGATTTGTTAATTGGGCCTATTCTTTTTGAATCGTATTTTACTTTAATTGCTGCAGATTCTCCTGGTTTAATTGGAGTTTTTGGCCAAGATGGAACTGTACATCCACAAGATCCTTTTGCATTTGAAATAATTAAAGGTTCTGTACCTGTGTTAGTAAATTTAAATTCGGTAGATGCGTCTCCATATTGTTTCATGGTTCCGAAATCGTGAACTTCTTTTTCGAATTCTACTTCTGGGCCTGATCCTACCTGAGCATTAACTCCTAAAACTGAAACTAAAGCTACGGCTAGTGATAAAAATATTTTTTTCATAATTCTAAAATTTATGATTCAAAATTAAGCAAAGAATGCCTCATGAATTTTGAATTAACAATACATTAACAGCAAAAAAATTGAATAAACAAATAGACAACATCCTACCCTAATGATATTTAGTTGTTTGTACTTTTGCAAACTTAATTTTTAACCATGGCAATTTCCGCAAAATACAACGCATTAGAGGTTGAACCCAAGTGGTACAAGTTCTGGATGGAGAATGGATTCTTTAGTTCTAAACCCAACGAAAAAGAATCATATACAATAGTGATTCCTCCACCAAATGTAACTGGTGTCTTGCATATGGGCCACATGTTAAACAACACCATACAAGATGTTTTAATTAGAAGAGCTCGTATGCTTGGATATAATGCTTGTTGGGTTCCAGGTACTGATCATGCCTCTATTGCTACAGAAGCTAAAGTTGTAAATAAGCTTAAAGAAGAGGGTATTGATAAAAAAGATATTGGAAGAGAAAAGTTTTTAGACCATGCTTGGGATTGGACACATAAACATGGTGGAATAATTCTGGAGCAACTTAAAAGGCTTGGTGCTTCTTGCGATTGGGACAGAACCAAATTTACCATGGAAGATGACATGTCTGAATCGGTAATTAATGTTTTTGTTGATTTGTATGAAAAAGGAATGATTTACCGTGGCTCCCGAATAGTAAATTGGGATCCAAAAGCATTAACAGCTGTTTCTGATGAAGAGGTAATTCACAAAGAGGTTAACTCTAAACTTTATTATGTAAAATATCAAATAGAAAACTCTGATGAGTTTATTACCATTGCCACTACCCGACCTGAAACTATTATGGGTGATACTGCTGTTTGCGTTCACCCAGATGATGAAAGGTACAAACACCTAAAAGGCAAAAGAGTAATTATTCCGCTTGTAAATAGAAGTGTGCCCATAATTAATGATACTTACATTGATTTAGAATTTGGAACAGGTGCTCTTAAAGTAACTCCTGCTCATGATATTAACGATTATGAGATTGGTTTAAGACACAACCTAGAAGTAATTGATACACTCAACCCAGATGGCACTTTAAGTGATGCAGCACAAATTTTAGTTGGTGTAGATAGGTTTAAAGCTCGCCGTGAAATGGGCAAATTGTTGGAGGAATCTGGCAATTTGGTAAAAATTGAAGAGTACAAAAACAAAGTTGGAACTTCGGAAAGAACAGGTGAAGTTATTGAGCCACGTTTATCGTTGCAGTGGTTTTTAAATATGGATAAGATTGCTGAACCTGCTTTAAAGGCAGTTTTAGATGACGAAATAAAGTTAATTCCTAAAAAGTTTGAGAACACCTACAAGCATTGGATGGAGAACATCAGAGATTGGTGTATTTCACGTCAGTTGTGGTGGGGACACCAAATACCTGCATATTATTATGGTAATGGTAAAGATGATTTTGTTGTTGCCAATAATATTGATAAAGCTTTAGTAAAAGCAAGAGAAATAACTAAAAATCAAAGTTTACAAGCATCTGATTTAAAACAAGATGCTGATGTGATGGATACTTGGTTTTCATCTTGGCTTTGGCCAATTTCTGTTTTTGATGGAATAAACAATCCAAACAACGAAGAAATAAACTATTACTATCCCACCAAAGCGTTGGTTACAGCTCCTGAGATTTTATTCTTTTGGGTTGCTCGTATGGCAATGGCAGGTTACGAATACGTTGGAAAAAAGCCTTTTGATGATGTTTACCTTACAGGAATTGTTCGCGATAAGCAAGGCAGAAAAATGTCGAAATCGTTAGGCAACTCACCTGACCCAATAGAGTTGATTGAAAAATATACTGCAGATGGTGTTCGTGTTGGAATGCTATTAAGTTCTCCTGCCGGAAACGATTTGTTGTTTGATGAAAAATTATGTGAACAAGGCAGAAACTTCGGCAATAAAATTTGGAATGCCTTTAGGTTAACCCAAGGTTGGGAAATTATTGAAATGGAAACTCCACAAGAAAACCTTGATGCTATTGCTTGGATTAAAGCTAGAATAAGTGAAGCCTTGTTGGAGATGAATGATCATTATGGCAAATACCGCATGAGTGATGCCTTGATGACCACTTACAAATTGATTTGGGATGATTTCTGCTCTTGGTACTTAGAATCTATTAAACCAGAATATCAAAAACCAATTGACAAAAAAACCTTTGAGGCAACTCAAGATATTTTTGAAGATTTATTAAAAATAGTTCATCCTTTCATGCCTTTCTTGTCAGAAGAAATTTGGCAAACTATTAAACCAAGAAAAATTAATGAAAGTTTAATTGTTGCTTCTTGGCCAAAAGAGAATCAAGAAAATAGTTCTTTGATAAAGGATTTCAGTTTTTAAAGAAAATGA
>JABAYK010000060.1 GCA_018609045.1 Flavobacteriales bacterium | reverse complement strand
ACAAACCAGACTTCAGAAATGATATTGCAGCTACTTGGCCTGCTTCAATTGATGACTCTAGCGCAAGGCAAGATTGGGGTTGGAAGCCAAACTTTACGGTTGAAGGTTTAGTTGAAATAATGTTACGAGAACTAAAATCAAGAATTTAATGAGGAGGCTTTTTTTATTTTCTATTACACTATTGGTTTTTGGTTGTGCGCCTGAGCAGAAAAAACAAGAATCCAATAAACCTGTAAAACCATTTATAGTAACAAAACCTTATTTTTCTCCTTTTAATGCCGATTCGGCTTATAATTTTGTTGAAGCTCAGGTAGCATTTGGTCCAAGAGTTCCTAACACAAAACCACATCAAGAAACAGCTAAATATTTAGAACAAACCCTAAAAAGATTAGGAGCAGATGTTCTTGTTCAAAAGGCTCAAGTAACAGCTTATAACGATGAAAAACTCAATATTTTTAACATAATAGGAAGAGTTTTTCCAGAAAAAGAAAACCGCGTTTTGCTTTTTGCCCATTGGGATTCGAGACATATTGCAGACAGAGATAAAAACGAAGAAAATAAAGATCAACCCATTTTGGGAGCCAATGATGGAGCAAGTGGAGTAGGAGTAATTTTAGAAGTAATTAGAGCACTGCAAGCCGATTCGACTAAACCAAATATTGGAGTAGATGTAATCTTTTTTGATGCCGAAGATTATGGTCAACCCAATGATGTACAAATGGGCCAAAAGGCAGATACTTGGTGTTTGGGTTCGCAATATTGGGCCAACAACCCTCCAATAAAAAACTTTAAACCAAAATACGGAATTTTACTAGACATGGTAGGAGCTGCGGATGCATTTTTCCCTCAAGAAGGTGTAAGTTTATATTATGCTAGAGGCATTGTAAATAAAGTGTGGAGCATAGCAGCAAGACTCGGATACATGAGTTATTTTTCGGGTCAGATAAACGAAGGAGGTATTACAGATGACCATGTTTACGTTAATAGAATTGCCAAAATTCCGTCAATAGATATTATTCATTACGATGTAAATACCCAAGATTTTGGAGACTTCCATCATACCCAAAAAGATGATATGAGTATTATTTCTAAAAGCACTTTGAAAGTTGTTGGAGAAGTAGTTTTGGCTACAATACATAGCGAACCATGAAACTAGATATTGCCAAATTATTATTAAGGTTAACAGTTGGTGTTTTTATGCTTGTAAACCATGGTATTCCCAAGCTCTCGAAAATAATCATGGGTAATTTTGAATTTGGAAACCCAATTGGAATTGGTGAAGCACCAAGTTTGTTTTTAGCTGTATTTGCAGAGTTTTTCTGCTCTATTTTTATAATAATAGGATTTAAGACGAAATGGGCAACTGCGCCCCTAGCTTTTACAATGTTTGTAGCGGTTTTTATTGTTCATCTAACCGACCCATTTGCCAAAAAAGAGTTGGGCTTTATTTATTTAGTTTCTTACATAATAATTTATTTGATTGGGCCAGGTAAATATTCCTTTGACAAAAAGTAATTAATCACTTATCTTACAGTAAAAAATACTTAATTCTTTTTGCATTTTTGGAGTATGCAATTAAGTACTCAAATTGTTGGAGACCCTAGTGAATTTGATTTTAGGCATAGGCTACTAAACCTAATTAGTTTTATTGGGTTGCTGTTGTGTTTGTTTATTGCAGTTTCGAGTCATTGGTTAATCGAGATAGAGTTAACATTGGCACTTTATACCACCTTTGTTTTAACCTCTTTAGGCTATGTCTTTTCTAGGTTTTTTGGAAACCCAACCATTGCTTACACTCTATTTTATGTAGTTACCGTTTTCGGCGTAGCATCTAATTACATTTATGGAGCAGGCCATAAAGAAACAAGTTTATTTTGGCTTTTTACCGCAACAGTTTTAATTACCTTAGGCTCTCCAAAAGCTTGGATAAAGTATATCATTGCTGGTTTGATTGCTATGTTTTTGATACTTTTTTTTATTGACATAAATTACCCAAATATTATTGTTTCTTCATATGAAAACGATAGTCAATTTTATGCAGATTTAACCATATCAATTTTAGTAGGATTAATCTTTTGTGGTTTGGGAATTTATTTGTTCGCAAAACAATCCGACAAAGAAAAAGATGAAGTCGAAAAGAAATCGATTGAGCTCAAAAAACAAAGAGATGAATTCGAAAAATTAAATGCAGAAAAACTAAAGCTGCTTTCTATAATTAGTCATGACTTTAAGGCGCCTCTCGATTCAATAGATAGTGCATTGAGCTTTTACAACGAAGGAATTATAGAAGAAAAAAATCTTAGACAGCAACTTCTAGCACAAACAAGAAATACATCGCAACTTCTCACCAATTTACTGTTGTGGTCTAACAACCAAATAATAAACACAAAGCCAGATTTAAAACCTATTGAAATCAATAAAATATTAGAAAAAGTATTTTTTACTTACGTTCCTATTGCCGATCAAAAAAACATTTTGTTACAACTATGTAATATTTCTTTTACCGAAGTAATAGGAGATGAGCAATTGTTGAGTTTATGCCTGCGAAACCTCGTTAACAATGCCATAAAATTTTCGAACGAAGGTGCAGTGGTAAAAATTAAAGTTATCAAACACAAAAAACATATTACCATAAAAATTATAGATGATGGAATTGGGATTAACATTTTAAAACAAAAAGAAATTCTCAACCAAAAAATTGACTCAACTTATGGTACCCATAATGAAAAGGGAATTGGGCTTGGTCTCCAAATTACCATGGAAAGCCTAGCAAAAATGAACAGCAAGCTCAAAATTATTTCTGAAACCGATAAAGGCTCAACATTTTATTTCGATTTGCCTTTGGCTCCTCCTATTTAAAACATAATTTTATTTTTGGAGACCGTACCGCTGATTAACTAAAAATCAATTTCCCATAAAAATAAAACTATGGGAAAAAAAGTAAACTTTCTTGTTATTTCAGCTTTAGCCATAATTGCCTTATTGTTTTCTACAGAATATAAAGTTGAAGGAGATTTAGAACTTCTCGATTCAGGTGACACTTCTTGGATGCTGGTTGCAAGCGCCTTTGTTTTGCTGATGACACCAGGTTTAGCATTTTTTTATGGCGGTATGGTGAACAAACGGAATATTATTTCAACCATGCTGCAAAGTTTTGTGGCTTTAGGTGTAGTTAGCATTTTGTGGGTTATTTTCGGATTTAGCTTAGCCTTTGGCGAAAGTATAGGAGGTATAATTGGTAACCCATTAACCTATTTTAATTTTAAAAATGTTGGCTTAGCCCCAAATACCGATTTTGCTCCGACAATCCCATTTTTATTGTTTGCATTTTTTCAGCTAAAGTTTGCCATAATCACTCCTGCCTTAATTACAGGAAGCTTTGCCGAGAGAATAAGGTTTAGGAGTTATATTTTATTCATCACACTGTTTTCAGTATTTATCTATTCTCCTCTAGCTCATATGACTTGGCATCCCGATGGACTTTTTAGAAATTGGGGAGTTTTAGATTTTGCAGGAGGAACAGTAGTTCACATGTCTGCCGGAATAGCCGCTTTAGCAGGGGCGGTATTTCTAGGAAAACGCAAAAATAAATCTCATGATCCAGCAAATGTCCCATTTATAATACTTGGCACAGGCTTGCTGTGGTTTGGATGGTTTGGATTTAATGCAGGTTCATCTTTAGGAGCCAATGCTGATGCAGTTATTGCTTTTGCCAACACCAACATTGCTTCTGCGGCAGGTATGATTACTTGGATTTTTTACGACAGGTTTCAAAATAGAAAAATGAGCGCTATAGGAGCTTGTATTGGTGCTATTGTAGGTTTAGTTGCCATTACGCCAGCTGCGGGTTTTGTAACCTTGGGGCAAAGTATTTTTATAGGCTTTATTGCAGCTTTAACCAGCAATTTTGCCATAAGATTTAAAAACAAATCTGAATTAGACGATACTTTAGATGTTTTTCCAAGCCACGGAATTGGCGGAATTGTAGGCATGCTGCTAACCGCCGTATTTGCAAAAAATGTTGGGTTAATTTATGGCCAAACCCAAACCTTTCTGTACCACTTATTGGCATTGGTAATAGTTTCTGTTTTTTGCTTTGCAGGCAGTTGGTTTCTATATTTTGTGGTGAATAAAATTATTCCCCTAAGGGTTACAGAAGATCAAGAAATTAGAGGTCTAGATGCATCACAACACGGCGAAAATTTTTAGTATTTAATTCTTTTAACCACTTCATATTGGTTATTTTCGACCTAAATATTTTACCATGGCCGAAAACGAAAAAAAACTCTTTTTGTTAGATGCATTTGCGCTAATTTTTAGAGCTTATTACGCATTTATAAAAAATCCAAGAATAAACTCTAAAGGTTTAAATACTTCTGCAATGTTTGGTTTTACCAATACTTTGCTCGATGTTTTAAATAACCAAAA
>JABAYK010000149.1 GCA_018609045.1 Flavobacteriales bacterium | reverse complement strand
GATTTAGAAGTATCACAAATATGATAATCCACATCGCTACTAGTTATTTCTAAAATTTCTTTTTTAGCATTTATTAATTTATCTTCATTTCTGCCACAAATTATAACTTTCGACCCTTCGTGTGCAAATTGTTTAGCTGTCGCAAGACCAATACCTGAGCTTGAGCCTGTTATAAAAGTTACTTTATTTTTTAAACCTAAATCCATTTTATTTAACTCCTTCTGTTATCTTTTTATTAAAATATAATTATGTTTTATTTAACTCTTAGTAAAAAATTTTTATCCGTTCTTGGCAAAATAACTTCAAAATTTGCTTTTTCTGGAGGATAATAAAAATTAGTTAATTCAAGAGTCTTTCCTCTTAGTGAATAAGTAATTCTTGAGTTTTTTAAACAATATAATTCTTTTTTTAATTTTAGTAGTTTTGCCATATCTTTATCCAATCTAGATACAGAGATATCATATTTTGCTTCTTTAATAACAAAATCAAACTGCTCTTCAAAAATTTGGTAAGTAGTTTTTAGATTTTTTGCTTTTGCAATTGTATCTGCCACCCCTTTAAATATTTCAGGCATATAAGTATCTAATAAAGCATATGGATAATTATTTAGAGAGACTATTCTTCTTAAAAAAATGACTTCCTCGTTCTCTTTTAAGTTAAGTATATCTTTAATTTTTTTTTCTACTTTTATTTTTTTATTAATTAAAACAGTTACTTTAGGTTCAAGATTTTTTTCTCTTAAAGCGTCAATAATAGTTTTCGCGGTGGACAATGATTGTTTAATTTTTTTGTTTTTGACAAATGTTCCTACTCCTTGTTTTTTAATTATTAAATTTTTTTGTTCTAGTTTGTCTAATGCCAACCGGACTGTTACCCTGCTTACACCATACTTTTTTCTCAATTCTTCTTCAGAAGGTATAAGCTGGCCAATCTTCAGAATTTTTTTTTCAATTTTTTTTTGAAAATCAGATACAATTATATCTTGAAGAGATAGTTGACTTTTTATTTTTAATAGCGACATTTATTTAATCTAAAGAACAAACCTCGATTGAAACCTTTCCATACCTACAGTTATGCTTTTGGATTGAGTGTATTCAAGCATAGCTTCGGAACCATGTTCTCTTCCTACACCACTTTTTTTCCAGCCACCAAATGGTATTTCAGATTGATAACCATAAGAATTAATAAAAACATTACCTGAGTCTATTCTTTGAGCCAGATCGTAAGATTGCCTAATATCATTTGACCAAACATAAGAGGCCAAACCAAAATCACTATCATTCGCTTTCGTTACAGCATCATTTAAATCGTCATATTTAAAAACTGTTAAAACTGGACCAAAAATTTCCTCCTGAGCCATGTGAGAATTGTGACTTATGTTTGTTGCTATAGTTGGTGGATAAAAATTACCTTTAACTAAATTTTCGCTCGTAGGTTTGCTGCCACCACAAATTATATTTATACCTTCACCTTTAGCTTCATCCACAACCTTAGCAATATCTTCTGCTCTTTTTTTTGTCATCAGAGGACCTAATTGAGTTTTTTCATCAAGCGGGTCTCCCATTGGAATTTTATTTGCCATTCGTGACAAGTCATCAACAAACTTATCGTGCATTTTATTAGGCAGGAATAAACGAGTTCCCGCAAAACAAACCTCTGCTTTCCTTGCAAAAGACTGTGTTAAAACTCCATCTAATGTCTCCTCATAATCAATATTATCAGTAACAATTATTGGACCTTTGCCACCGAGTTCAAGAACTGATGGTGTTACGTTTTTTGCTGTTTGTTTTAAAATTTCAAATCCACCCTCGCCCCCTCCAGTGAATATAACTTTCCTAATAAGATCATGTTCAACAATTTGCTTTCCTGTAACTCTTCCTGATCCTGTTATGATATTAATACAACCAGATGGAAATCCTGCTTCATTGAGCGCCTCACCCAATGCTAAAATACTTAAAGGCGCAACAATTGATGGTTTGATTACCATTGTATTTCCACATGCAAAAGCTGCGGCAAAACCTCTTGCCATTAATTTAAAAGGAGTATTCCAAGGAACTATTTGCCCAATTACTCCGTAAGGTTGTCGAACTAAATTATTAAACCTTGTTCCTAAGTCTTGATAAGATCCTTCAATTTTTCCAGCATGTCCCGCAAAATAAGAAAAATGCAATGCAGAAGTAGATATTTCCATTCTAGTTTCTCTAATTGGAATACCTGTATCAACACTTTCTAAATGAGCAAATTTCTCAACATCGCGTTCAATAATTTTTGCAAGATTATAGAGCAATTCTCCACGCTCTCTTCCCAACATTTTTTTCCAAACACTACTGTGGAACGTGTCATGAGCATTATTTATTGCTTCATTGGTTTGATCTTCTGATGCAGATTTAATTTTACAAATTACAGAGTTATCAAAAGGATTTATAATTTCATGCTCTTGGCCTTCTCCTTGTAATGATTTTCCATTTAAAAATTGATGTAAAGTTATATTTTGTTTATTCATGGTGATTTTTTTCCTTTTTCGCCTGTTATTTGATTTGATTTAAAACTTTAACTTCGATTGGTTTTTCAAGATGATCTAATATATTTTTTCTATAATTTTTATAATGCTCTGTTCCTCTATGAAATTCTAAAGAATCCTGATCATTGTAAACTTCAAATAGGTGATATGTTTCTCCATTTTCATTTGTCATCTTATAAAGATCATAAACTTTGTTTCCTTGCTCTTCTCGGGTTGGTTGTACCATTCCAGTCAAAATCTCTTTTACTTTATTCTCTTCGTTTTTTTTTGGATAAAAACTTGCAAACACTGATATCATAATTTCACTTTCTATTTAGTTTGTGTATTTAAAATTGAGTATTTTTAGTCTTTTTTAGAAAAAACTAAAGCACTGTAATTCATATTCGTTATTTATAAAAAGAAATTACAATCGTCAAGTAAAATAGGGTATTGACTCAAAAAAAAATAATACGTATTAATACATCTTAAATAATCAATCAAAGGAGAAGTTATGCCAGCAATGAACCCGAGTAAAGATGCAATGAGCATTGTTATGGTTCAGTTTTCACCTGAAGCTGCAACCACAAGAGAAACAGTAGAAAGGAATATTAAAAAAGTAGAAGAATATGTAACTAGAGCTACAAATGGTTTTCCGGGAGTGGATTTGGTTGTGTTTCCAGAATATAGCACGCACGGTTTTGGATTTGACCCTTATGCGACCCACCTTAAATTGGCAGAAAGTATTCCGGGTGAGTCAACTGATAAATTTGGGAAGATAGCAAAAAAATTTAATACTTGGTTATGTGTTTCCATAGTAGAAAAAAATTCTGATCCTGAAAAAAAACCATATAACTCTATGGTCTTAATTAATTCAGAAGGCAAGGTAGCACTTAAGTATAGAAAAATGATGCCTTGGTGTCCTAAAGAACCATGGACTCCTGGTGAAGAAATGAATGTTTGTGAAGGTCCAAAAGGATCTAAAATAGCAATGATGCTATGTTCTGATATGGATTATCCTGAAACAAGTAGAGAAGCTGCTTGGAAAGGTGCAAATGTAATTTTGAGACCAGCAAAATATATGTACCCTTGGGATCATATTTGGGACATTACAAATCAAGTCAGAGCTTACGAAAACATGTGTTATGTTGTTTCTGTTAACCATACTGGAGCTGACAATTCATATTCATATTTTGGAAGATCCATGGTTACTGATTACGATGGAAATATCCTTTGTAAAATGGGTGACAACGAAGGTATGACTAAAGTTGATATCCTTCCAAAAGAGGTAGAAGCGATAAGAAGAGATCGTATTTCAAACAATTATTTATATGGTCTTAAACATAGAGGTTTCACAGGCGTCCCACCCCACGGAGTGAGAGAGAATCCATTCACAGTTTACAGAGACTGGGATAAAATTCCTCAGCAATGGGATCGATCACCAACTGTAGATGCAGAGAAAATTGCTCAACAAGGTCGTGACAGTCTGGAGAAAGCAAAGGTAAAACTAAAATCAGTAGGTTAAATATTTTAGTTTAAATTAAATAAAAAAGGGGGAAAAATGAGACTAGTTCAAGTAATGAAAAACTTTTTAAAAGTTATTTCAATACTAATAATAAGTACTGTTATTGCAGTAGCATATCCAAATAAACCAATAGAAAAAACTATTACGTTTAAAGCTGGTGGAGCTGCGGATATTGCTGGAAGGCTGTCTGCTAAAGCTGCTGAAAAAGTACTTAAACAACCTATATCAGTTGTAAACAGGCTTGGAGCCGGTGGCTCAATCGGTTTTGACTATGTGGGTAAACAAAAAAATGACGGATATAATATTGGTTGGTTGTCAGCTTCAATATTAACTACTACAATACTAGGAAAGCTTCCATATGATTATACTCATTGGGACTTTGTTGCCGGAGTAACAGTGGATGCGACTACAATTGCTGTTAGAGCTGACTCACCGTACAAAACTCTACCAGAGTTTATTAAGGCTTCCAAA
>JABAYK010000174.1 GCA_018609045.1 Flavobacteriales bacterium | reverse complement strand
CTCGTTACGTATACCGTTCTTGTAAATGAATCCTTACAACCACTTGCAGAAGTCGTAACTAATTTTATAACGTAAGTACTCGCACTTCCATAACTATGTGTCGGGGAAGTTGCACTAGATGACATTCCATCACCAAAATCCCAGTTATGAGTCATTGTGCCTGAGGACAAGGAGGAAGTGTTGTTAAAAGCAAAGGAATTCCCACCCAAACATTGCATAGTATCAGTTGTAATACCAAATGCCGCTACGGGAGCAGGATTTGCCATAACAGTTCGTGTTACACTAGTATCTCTGCAGCCATTGGAATTGGCTATTAGATAATAATTTCCAGTATCACTTATGGAAATATTTCCAAAGGTCAACAAGGTATCTGTCTTTCCAGAAACAAGGGTTCCATTCTTATACCATTGGTAAGAAGGTCTTGTATTGTTTGAATCTGAAGCCCATATGGCCACAGAGTCCCCTGCACAAGAAGGTAAAGAACCATAAAGAATTCCTTCTTTAAGATTGGGACCAGGCTTTACAAAAACAATACTATCCTTGGTATATGCAATACCATTGGATGTAACACTAACAGATTGGTAACCTAAGCTTCCAAATTTCACTTGATGCGGACCAGGTCCAGTAGCAGTAGAAGGTGTAGCATTTGTCCCAAAGTTCCATGTATAGCTACTCGCAGATGAAGTGGCAGAATCTACAATGTTCACAATGGTTCCAGGACATATAGAATCTAATCCACCAACTCTTGCAATAATTACATTAGTCGGCTCAAAATATACTGCATAATCTTCAGCTTCACCATAACTATAAGAACCTCCACAGGGTAAAATTGTTGTAGATGCATACCTATCAATAACCCTAAGTCTTAAAGGAATTCCTTTGGGAGGAGATGCAATAGTTGTAAATTTAAGAGTTCGAGCTCCAGTTCCAGTAGCTACAGTTCCTAAAGTCTCATTAGCATCTAAAAAATCCCCATCGTTATTATAATCCATGTAGGCCTTTAAACCTGAAGCATTTACATTTGTTAAGGTTGCCACTAAATTATAATTTGTACTAGGCAAAAGCTTAATGATATCCGTACAAGAATAGTCTGTATAACTTGCTACATTACTCGCACTTGAAGACCTTGAATGCCCACTAAGGCTCACATTAATTATCCCAACAGTACTTACCTTATTAGTAAAAGTAGGAATACAAGTTGCGGAGAGAACTGAATCCAAGACAGTAATGTACCCCTTTTTCTCGGTGGAGTCAATACCATTGCAATTATCTGCAACTAGTTTCACAGTATAGAAGCCTGCAGTATTAAATCTTATTTCTGGATTTTCAGAACAACTATCTGTCCCATTAATATAGGTAACCGCAGGTGTCACTTTCCACAAAAAACGGGTAGGAAAGTCACACGACTCATTGTATAAAATTGTACTATTTGTACCACAAGAGATTACCACATTAGTCTCTGCAGCAGAAAATTTAGGCTTTGGTTTCCTTGAAGCACTAGGGTACAAGTAAGACTTCCATGTTCCTCTCCCATAGGTACTTGCCGTAATATGACTACATTCTGGAAAAGCTGGATCGTAATAAATATCTAAATCTGTTATTTCAGATGTTTTAGGTAGGTTCTTATTAAACAAAACCCAATTTGTCATGGTAGAATCTTTAAAGTAAACTCCTACACTCATTCCAACATATATAGCTTCCATACCTGCACTGGAATCATATTTTATACAATGAATTACACTATTGGGTAAGTTTCCTGAAATGTCAGTCCATGATGTCCCACCATTTGTACTTTTATAAATATTATTACTTTGAGCGATATAAACTGTATTTGCATTCCCTGGGTCAGTTTCAATCCATCTTGGATAAGTACCTGTTGGCCTTGCACATTGTGTCCAAGTTGGTGTTCCTGCATTGACATTGGTACTTTTATACATGTATCCATCTTTTTTAGAAACATACATAGTATTAGGCGCTGAAATACAATTCTCTAGATAATGTATATCTGCAGAGTTTGAAAAAGCAGATACCTTAGTCCACGCGACAGAAGCCGTTGCTGCTTGAACATTAGTAGATCTCCAAACATTGTCGTATCCTATAAACATAGTACTAGGTGTTCCTTCCTTCAAAATAAAAGAAGTAACCCAGGCACCCTGCTCGTTGATTCCTTTGATACCATTCTTTGCAATTTGACCTGAGAAAAATCCGTTTGTGTATCGTCGAACATCTCCATAATACAAATCACTATAAGCCCATTTGGTGTCAGTAGGGTCAATTTGGCAATCCATTCCATCTCCTCCCATCACAGTATACCAATCTTTATTGCCCCGCATCATACCAGTCCCATTGTCTTGGTAACCACTTATAACCCAATCTTTATTTGTTCTAGCTTGAGCAGTACGGTAAATTTGAGCCACCCTCAAATCACTAGTTAATTCTTCGTAAGTAGTTCCATTATTACTTGTTTTATGGATACCTCCATCGTTCCCAGTATATAAATCATTAGTAATTGGATGAAACTCCATAACGTGGTGATCCGCATGCACCGCAGGCACTCCTCCGCTACCTACCCAATGTGCATTGATTACCCATGTTTTACCAGTATCTGTAGACCGGAAAACATTTACACCACACACATATACCTCATTGGGGTTCTTAGGGTTTGCTGCTATATCTAAATCATACCAAGCCTGTCCAGCAGTAGTACTGGTAAATGGTGCTGTATAATCCATAACATTAGGTGTTGTCGATTGAGTTTTAAAATTTGTTCCTGAGTTATACGAAACATACATTCCTTTAAAGGTCCTCTGATTTGTTATTAGAAAATAAACAAGATTTGGTAAAGCCTTAGATACTGCAATCGTACCCCTATAACCATTAGATGGCAAACCACTTGTAATTCTAGTCCAAGAAACACCATTATTAGTACTTTTATAAAAGTAAGCTAAATTATTACCATACCTTGCCGCATATACAATATTTGAATTAGTAGGGTGAAAAACAATGTCTTTAAAGTTGCCTCCACTAAATGTTTGTGTCCAAGATCCACCAGAATTTGTACTTCTGTATATTCCTCCATTTACCGCAGCTATAACTCTGGTATTAGTTGAAGGGTCTATAATCACTTTACTTACTGTCCTATTACCCATACCAGTATTAGAAGCAACCCATGTTACACCTCCATTGGTGCTTTTATAAACCCCTAAACCAGCAGCATCTCCACCATCCCTATCACCAGTTCCAATATAAAGAATACTTGCATTCGAAGGATTCACAGCTATATCTGACACACCTAATGTGGGTAAACCATCTGTATTCGTTGTCCAATTCTTACCTCCATTTATCGTTTTCCAAACTCCACCTTGCGGAGAACCAACCCAGAATGTATTGCTATCTGTAGGATGAAATCCAATCCCATTAACTCTACCATTTCCATTAGGCTGACCTGGTTGGTTAGTGGGTAAACCATAAGGTCCTAATTCCTTCCAATCTCCTGAAGTGTTGCAAGTAGCTCCACTTCCTCCAACTCCTCCTCTTTGGTATTGGTTATTACCAACACCATAAAGATTTACAAACTTATTGTACTCGTCAATTGCAATTTGAGGATCTGGAATTAATCCAAATGCATTTACTTTACCCTCCATAGAGGTAAACCAGCGCATAAAAGGCTTATAGCCACAGCCTTTTTCTATTGTTCTATTTTTCCAATAAACATCAAATGCTCTTTTGGTTTTATGAATACTAATAGAATGATCCTGCATCATATCCAACCAATATGGAACAGTCGCTGTGTCTTTTAAATTCGTTTGTGCCTTTACATTTGAGGAAAAAAGAAAAGCAATAAAGAGAAAAATTAGAATTTTGTAGTCTTTAGTCATAATCTGAGGTGATAATAGCAAAAATACAAAAAACGCAAGAAAACTACTAGTTCATTAAAACTACTTTTGTCATTAAAATCTCATTGTCCGTTTTACAATGCACAACATATGTCCCTTGAGCCATCTCGCTAAGACTTAATTTATACCTTGATCTATTGCCAATATCCCTACTACTTAAAACTTTTAATAGCTCTCCATGCAAATTGTAAACGCTAATTTCTTGAATTACTGAATTTCCAACTTGAACATTTAATTCTCCTGATGTAGGATTAGGGAAAAACGCAAAGTCATTCCCTACTTTAAACTTAATATTGGCCCTAGCCAACAACCATACATCTGGATCAAAAATCACATTTTCTACTTTAAAGGGAATCGAAATTTGCTCGTAATAATTGGGTTCAAAAACCTCAAAAACAAGCAAAGTATCTCTTCCATCTCCTTGAAATAATAATGGCACTGGATTCTCAAAAAAATCAACTGAAAAATGTCTGGTTTCTTGATTGAAACTCACATCCACTTTGTCCTTCTCTTGCGCCCATGAAATGGTATAAATTGGATATCCCTCTCCATAAAACCAATCGTCAAAAAAGTAAGTAAAATCCTTACCACTAAGATTCTCAAAAATTGCCTTAAGCTCGTTCGTTTCTCCAAAGGCATAAGC
>JABAYK010000101.1:1066-4558 GCA_018609045.1 Flavobacteriales bacterium | reverse complement strand
CCTTTGAAAAATCGATAATAAATCCTGGTTCTTGCTTTTCTTTTTTTGACTTAACTAATTTATCTTCATGAAGATTATTATTTTTTGTTTGCACAGAAT
Source organism: Flavobacteriales bacterium (assembly GCA_018609045.1). Taxonomy (GTDB): domain Bacteria; phylum Bacteroidota; class Bacteroidia; order Flavobacteriales_G; family Salibacteraceae; genus JAAZVO01. Next base: position 4,459 of record JABAYK010000101.1, on the reverse strand, counting down.
CTTTTGCAATTAATTTTAGGTTGTTGTTTTCAAAAACCAGGTATGGTTCAACTTTTTGAAATATAGAATCGGATAATCCGTATATTTTTTTCAAGTCATTTGAGGATAGAAAATAACCACCACTTTCTCTATATCGAATTAAGTTTTGGGTTGCTTTTTTGGGGAAGCCCATAGAATCAAGCTCAGAAACAGAAACCAAATTAGGGTTAAATTCAAAAAAGTTAAATGAAGGTCTGCTAAGTTTTTTCGATTCCTGTGCTATCTTTTTATAATTCTCAATTTCTGCTTTTGAAAACTCAACAGGAGGTTTAGCAAATTCAGGAATAACCCACTTGGCAGAAATGAACAATAACAAAATGAGGATTGTAAGTATTGCATACCCTCTTTTTTCATTTTTTGTTAGGTAAAGGGAGTTGTAAAAATGCCTGAGCATTTGAACACTATTTAAATTTTTTGATTTCCCCTGAATTTACCCTATCCATATAACTTTTAAGATCGTTTGCAACTTCTTTGTACAAGAAGTATAACCCAAAAATATTAGGGAAAGCCATTCCTAAAATCATCATATCACTAAAATCTAAAACTGCTCCTAAACTTGATGCGCTTCCAACTACAATAAACCCAAGAAAAATAACTTTATAAGATATTTCTGATTTTCTTGAAATTCCAAACAAGTAAGTCCAAGATTTTAAACCATAGTATGACCACGAAATCATAGTTGAGAAAGCAAATAATAATATCGCGATAATTAGAACATATTTAAACCAAGGAAAAACCGTACTAAATGCAGCACTAGTTAACTCTGCACCAGTTAATCCTGAGGAACCATCAGCATAACCGGTAAATATTAAAACTAAGGCTGTCATGGTACATACAACTACAGTATCAATAAACGGCTCTAGTAAAGCCACAATTCCCTCGCTTATTGGCTCATTGGTTTTAGATGCTGAATGAGCAATTGAGGCCGAACCAACGCCTGCCTCATTTGAAAAGGCTGCTCTTTGAAATCCAACAATTAAAACTCCAATTAATCCACCTTTCATGGCACTAGGTGCAAAGGCTCCTTCGAATATTTGGGTAAATGCGATGCCAATGTTTCCAATGTTTGAAAAAATTATTATTACGGCAAAAGTTACATAAAGGCCAACCATAATAGGTACAATTTTATCAGTTACTTTGGCAATACTTCTAATTCCACCAATTATTACTACGCCTACAAAAACAGCTAAGATTAGTCCAAATAAGGCTCCGTAATCTGCCATAAAAGTAAACTCGCTTGACAATTGGGCAAATGCTTGATTGGCTTGAAACATATTGCCACCACCGAAAGAGCCACCTATACATAGGATTGCAAAAACAATGGCAAGTACTTTACCTAATGTCTTTTTCCCTCTTAACTCTAATGCTTTACTAAGGTAGTACATTGGTCCTCCGTAAACTCTGCCGTTTTCATCAATATGACGGTATTTTACTCCTAAAGTACATTCAACAAACTTTGAAGACATTCCCAAAATCCCGGCTAATATCATCCAAAAAGTAGCACCCGGACCTCCTAAAGTTATAGCAACCGCCACTCCTGCAATGTTGCCTAATCCAACTGTGGCCGATAATGCTGTGGCTAATGCCTGAAAGTGAGAAACCTCTCCCTTATCATCTGGGTTACTGTATTTACCTGCAACTAAGTCTAAGGCATGTTTAAACCCTCTAAAATTTATAAACCTCATCCTTACAGTAAAGAAAATAGCGCCAAAAATTAGCCAAACCACAACTATTGGTATATTCTTTTTTACTGGGTTTCCTGAGGCATCAAGAACGGCTCTTTTTTTCTCAAAATTTACTTCTGCTATAAAGTGAGACCTTACATCTACGGCTAAATCTGCATCTGCTGGGTCATAAACTTTATCGCCACCTTTATTTAGCAGATTTATCTTTCCATTATCAGGAGAAATAATTTTTATTGAACCTGTATTTGTTTCAACTTCTCCAATAATATCACCCTTTCGAACTTCATCTCCATTATTTACACTCCAAGATTTTACAGTAATAATTGAAACATCTTCGTTTTCCCAGCCTGGAGCTCTAACAATTGCTTTTTCTGCATAAACGATAGGATCATAAATACCAATAGCTTCAAAGGGATCCCAAAAAAGTACAACTGATAATGCATTAACAACAGGTTGAAATGCTTCATCGATTTTTTGACTAATTGTTTTTTCTTCCTTTTCTTGAGCCGATACTTTAAAAGTAAGGGCAAATAACATTACTGTAAAAAGTAAATATTTAGATATCCTCAAAACGTTTTTTTTTGGCGTGTGCCCCAAAAATAGCCAAGTTTTTTTCTTATAAAAAGGTTAAATATGAATTAACCCATTTTTTGAATCAATTAATGCATTTGTTATGCTTTGAGGTTTGTAATTGATAATAGAAGAAATCTTATCGAGGTTAAATCCAGTTATTGTAGGTCGCTTATCAAGTTCATTTAAACTTTTAGATGAAATTGATGATATTAAATTTTTATCAAAGCCATAAACATCTGCTACTTTTTTAGCCAATTGAAATATTGAGATCTCCTCCTCACCCGAAATATGGAAAGTTGAATTTTGGTTACTAACCATTAAATCAAATATCGCTTTTGCTAAATCTTTAACATAGGTTGGTTTTCTGATTTGATCGTTAACAACCTTAATTTTTTTGTTTTGACTTAAGAAGGAATAAGCCCAAGTGAGAATATTATTTCTAGAGAGATTTTCACCAAAACCAAACACCAAAATTGTTCTAATTATTTGGTGGTTTTTAAAATTTTGCTGAATGTATTCTTCGGCTTGTAATTTAGATTTCCCGTAAATACTTAAAGGGTTTGGTTGATCATTTTCTTTATAATTTAAGCTTGTACCATCAAAGACAAATTCGCTAGAAAGATGAATAAATTTTGATTGGGGATTTAAATTATCAATTAAGTTTTTCACTCCCAATACGTTTACCTTAAAACATTTATCTGGAAACTCCTCACAAATATCAACATGTGAAATAGCAGCACAATTGATAACAATATCAGGTTTTTCAGTTATTAGGAAATTCTTTACCTCGGATGAGTTAGAAATATCTAATTTTTGATAAAAATTTTCAAAATCTTTAATTCGTGGATTTCCTAAACCTATAGGTAAAAGAAGGAAGTCTTTTGATTTTAGAATTAATTTTCCGATGTATTGCCCAATTAATCTATTGGCTCCGGTAATTAAAACCTTCATTATTTTTTTTTCAATGCTTTATTTAAAGATTGAATTTGATCTTGTGTTCCTAGAACAAATAACTTAATATTTTCTTTTAATTTATAATCAGGAGATGGATTAATAATATATTCACCCAACTCGTCCTTTACACCAATAATTCTAC
>JABAYK010000101.1:0-1056 GCA_018609045.1 Flavobacteriales bacterium | reverse complement strand
CGGTGTGGTATTTTGATTCAAGCTCCATGATGGTTTTTTGCCTAGCATCAAAAGGAAAATCTGAAATTAAAATCTCTTCCAAATTAATTTTATCTTCACCAGAAATAGAAATTTTATCGATAAACTCCATTACATCTGGGGTAACTACAAGACTTGCCATATGAGCTCCTCCAACTCTATCTGGCATTATTACATTATCTGCTCCAGCAATTCTCATTTTACTTTCTGAGCTGCTTTCGGATGCTCTAGAAATAATTGTAATTTTTTGATTTAATTCTCTTGCTGTAAGAACAACAAAAACATTAAGGGCATCATTTGGAAGAGTTGTTATTAAAGCTTGAGCAGTTTTAATGCCTGCTTTTATCATTACATTTTCATCTGTTGCATCTCCTTCGATATAAGGAAAATTAGCGTTGAGAAGTTCTTGAATTAAAGAAGGGTCGTTTTCTATAATTATAAAATTCTTTTTATGAGCCTTTAAAGTTTTTACAGCTTGGGTACCATTTCTACCATATCCACAAATAATAACATGATTTTTTATTTTTTTTACTTCCTGATCCACTTTATAATTTTTAAAATAGTTTTTATAATCTCCCGAAACGATATATCTTGATATTGATGTTATGGCATAAGCAAAAGTACCAAAACTTGAAATGATAAGCATTGAGGTAAATATTCTACCTCCTTCAGATAAAGGCCTAACTTCTTGAAAGCCAACAGTAGAGACTGTAATTATTGTCATATACAAGGCCTCGGGTAAATTATAACCTTCAACTAATATAAAACCTAAAGTACCGCTAAAGAGTACAATAAATAAAATGCCAAAGGCATAATAAATTTCTTTGAAATATTTAAAATTGAAAAGCACCCTTCAAAAATGGGTAAAATTGAGTGAATAACTATTTAATTTCCCAAATGGTAGATTTCTTTCTTTTAAAAAGATCTCTGTGTTCTAACCAAAATGCCAGAAATAAATAAATTATTAAAGGTGAACCAAAAGTGATAAAGCTTAAATAAATAAAATATTTGCGTATAGCAGATGAATTGATATCAAGC
>JABAYK010000079.1 GCA_018609045.1 Flavobacteriales bacterium | reverse complement strand
CATTTGCCGATGGCGGCGATCTGGGAGCAACGGCATACGTTCAGTTGACGCCGAATGACTCTGAAAAGATCATTTACGTTCGCAACAGCTTATCTAATTCGCGCAGCATTATCCTGTTCCAAGGGACGTACAACGCGAGCAACGATTATGAGGTTCCTGCGGGGACGACTGCGGTTGTTTACTTTGACGGTGCGGGTTCTGGTGCTGTAGCTGCGAACGTCTTTAACAATGCGTACTTTGACAGCTTGCGCTTGGGCGGAGTGTCAGTCACAGCGATCTTAGACGAAGACAACATGGCTTCCGACAGCGCGACAGCCTTGTCCACACAACAGTCCATCAAGGCTTACGTTGACGCGCAGGTTGGTGCCAACAACGAACTGTCCGAGGTTCTTGCTAACGGCAACACGACTGGCGGTACGGACATTGCGGTATCTACTGGTGATGACATTACGTTCGCAGATAGTAGTAAGGCCATCTTTGGTGCTGGCAGTGATTTGCAGATTTATCACGATGGTAACAATAGCTTCATTGATGAAAATGGCGTTGGTAATTTATCCATTCGTAGCGTCAACGGAGCTTCTGCAAGAATTTATTCTGGTGGAACCGCCTCTAGCAACCTTCGCCTTTTGGCCAACAGCGGTGGTGAGATAACCCTGTATCACACAGGCGCAGCCAAACTCGCCACCACCTCCACAGGTATTGACGTAACTGGCAATGTGACGGCTGATGGGCTGACTGTGGATGGTAGTGCTACTATAAACACTTCGGGGACTACGCTTTTAAATTACAATTATTCGGGCGCGAATAAAGGCGGCGTTACCACAGATGGCATCAATATTGTTCAAAACGCAGTTGCTAATTTTTATGTTAATGTTAATTCGGGTAACCGTGCCGTTTTTGCAGGCAACGGCGACATCATCTTCTATGACACCTCTGGCAACACAAGCTTCTTCTACGACGAAAGCGCGGGTTCGGTGTTCAACGAGCATGGTGACAACAAGGATTTCCGTGTTGAGAGTGACGCACAAAGCCATGCGCTGTTTGTGGAGGGGTCTTCTCAGTATGTAGGGATTAACACTTCCAGTTCTATGTCGCCAATCGGTTCTTCAGGCGGTGGTCTGATTGTTGGGCCGGGGTCGAGCAACGGTGACGTGGAGATTGACATCACTGCTAGTGGCGCTTGGCAACGTATTAACTCTACTAACGTTACAAACTGGGGTTACGGCGGGCTTCAATACTACAACCAAGGTTCTTTCCGCTGGCAAATGATTAGTCAGGGCGGCTCAGAAGTGAAAATGTCGTCCTCTAACGACGGGTCTACTATTGTCGAAAACGCGCGTTTTTCTCCGTCTGGGTTCACCTTTAATGAGGGCGGCGCAGACGTCGACTTCCGCGTCGAGAGTGACAGCAACACCCACATGCTGTTTGTGGATGGTGGTAACAATTCGGTATCTGTAAACTCCGCAGAAACTTTTCCCGACCGTGCTTTGAATGTGCGCGAGATAACAGGTGTAAATGAAATACAAGGTTATCGTTGGAATGTTAACCCAACTTCCAACAGCGGGGCGACAGGCATTTCGGGATCAGGGTTTTTAGCCGCGGGTGCAAAGGTTGGAGATCGCGTTCAAATCAGCGGGACTTCAAACGCGATCAATACCATCACTGCGGTTACGGATACTCTTTTAACCGTACAAAACAATTTCACACAGTCTTTTGCAGGTGTTTCTGCAAGCGGTTGGAGTACCGTTGAGATTGGTGCAGGGTATGATGAAAACGCTTCCATAACAATCGACGGTCTTGGCAACACTACAATAAACGACGGCAGCAACGATCAAGACTTTCGCGTCGAGAGTGACACGAACACCCATGCGCTGTTTGTGGATTCGGAGAATAATCGGGTTGCCGTCGGAACAAACACTCCAACAAAAGAGTTTGATGTTAGCGGTACTATAAGGGCTCGTACAGCAAACACGGTATCTGGCACGTATGACACACAGGCATATACGTTTGCTGAAGGCCGAGGTTGGGGTTACAATAGCGCGGATGACGCCGTTTTTTATGAGTCTGTGGGCAGCGTTCCGTTTCTTGCGCGTTCGTCTTTTGTCGAGATCAATACTTCGGGGAGTAGTACGGCTTTCCACATCAAGGATGACGCTGGGGAGTATGCTCAGTACACGTCCTCCTCTTCTAACAGAACAGGTTTTGGCACAGACGCTCTAACAGGGGAAGTTCGCTTAACTGTTGATGGTAAAGGCGGCGCGCCAGATGGAACGTCTGTTACAACGCGGAACGCCGCCTCTATCCGCGTTTCTTCTACTGATACAGGTACGGGCGGCCTTGGAACAGGAACTTCCTTGTTTATGGGGGTTCAAAGCTCGGACAAGGTTTGGATTCAAGCACAGCACATTTCTGACAATGGTGAAAAAGATTTGCTTTTGAACCCTGTCGGCGGAAATGTGATTATCAACGAACAGTCTACATCAAGCGCCGACTTCCGCGTCGAGAGTGACACGAACACCCATGCGTTGTTTGTGGATGCGGGGAATAATCGGGTTGGCATTAACAACAGTGCGCCCGAAAGCGCCCTTTCTGTTAATGGGGATATTCTTTCCAACTGGAATAACGTAGGCGAGCAAAAAATCGGCATTAACGGGCGAAGTGCTAACGTTTTCAGTAGCACTGAAAAGACACTTATCATTACGGGCGCAGACGCTGTTTCTGGCCCACAAGCTATGCAAGGCGGTGACGTTATTGTTCGTGGCGGCGTAGGTGCGGGGAATGCAGCTTTAAATATCTTTGGGGGCAACTTGTACCTTGAAGGTGGAGAACACACTGGTGGCGCAGGTGTCACGAGTGGTGCGGGCAAAATTGTCCTGAAGACCGCGGGGTATAACCGCCAAGAGATATTCTCCGGCGGATCGGTGGTGTTTAACAATGACAGCTACGACGCCGACTTCCGCGTCGAGAGTAACAACAGCGATCATTTTTTCTTTGTGGATGCGGGTAATGATCGGATTGGTGTCAATAATTCATCCCCCTCTAGTACGGTTCACATTGGGCGAAGTGGGCTATCAGATACGGGATTAATAATTCAGTCAGCAACTACCAGTGCCTTGATTACCTTAAACGGTAGAATGAATAACTCAGGCTCCACTACAACAGCTATTGAGTTTAAAGACGGATCAACTTCAACCACTGAAGGGTCAATTACAGTCACCGCATCTGGCACAACCTACAACACCACCTCAGACCGCCGCTTGAAGGACAACATCGAGCCTATCGCAGACGGTACAGCCAAGCTGATGGCTATGAAGCCTGTCACGCATACTTGGAAGGCTGAACCAGAGGCTGATGCAGTTCATGGTTTCATCGCGCAGGAGATGCAGAAGATCGTCCCAGAGGCTGTATCAGGTGACCCTGATGGCGAAGAGATGATGGGTATGGATTATGGGCGTGTCACGCCTGTTCTGGTCGCGGCTTTGCAAGATGCTATCACAAAGATCGAAACACTCGAAGCCCGTATTGCGGCTCTCGAAAACGCTTAACCCACAGCCATAAAGGAGAAACAAACAATGGCTATTACATGTACTTGGACTGTAAATAATATGCAGCGCACAGATGCGGACGGTGGTGTATTCCTCGTCTACTGGTCGTGCGTTGCAGGAAACGTAACCGGCACAGATAGCGAAGGTAATAACACCTACGACTATACTGCCACTGAGGGCGGGAAGCTGCGCTGTGAGCCAGACCCCTCCGCACCGGGCTATATCGCCTACGAAGACCTGACAGAAGCCGATGTGCTTGGTTGGGTGTACAACAGCTTGATCGAAGGTGATGAAACCGCCGATGAAGCCAAAGCGCGTATCGAAGCAAACCGCACTGGTAAAGTGCAGGGCCAGATCGACCGTGCAAACACAACCGCTTCAGGAACCCCTTGGGCTGCTGAATAACTTTAACTTAGGATTGGTTTAGAAACATGGGCGAGAGACAAGCAAACCCCATTGATTCTATGATGGTTAGAAGTTTTTTTGACTACTCTAACGGTGAGTTGGTTTGGAAGATAAATAAAGGCCGTGCAAAAATTGGGGGCAAAGCGTCCATAAACAGCACAGGGTATAAGGTCTTTAAAATCAACCAGAAAACATGCCTAGAGCATAGGCTTATATGGGCGTGGCATTTCGATGAAACGCCTGTGTTCCTTGACCATAAAAACGGAAACATCTTGGATAACCGTATCGAAAACTTGAGACCTGCCACGCACCAGCAAAATATGTGCAACAGGAAGACCCCTAGCCACAATCAGAGTGGCGTAAAGGGGGTGTATCGTTCTGGAAAGAAGTGGGTGGCGCAAGTCACCTCAAACGGAAAGATCAATTACCTCGGCAGTTTTGAAGATTTAGACGATGCGAAAGCAGTAGTGTTTGAAAGACGAAAGCTAATGCACCAAGAGTTTTGTCAAAATGGAGAAAGCCTATGACAAATAAACAAACAAAAACCGTCACGATCAACGGCACAGATTACACTGAAGACCAACTTACAGATCAGCAAAAGGTTATGATTAACCATGTGGCTG
>JABAYK010000192.1 GCA_018609045.1 Flavobacteriales bacterium | reverse complement strand
GAGTATAAGGGGTACAAAAACCAATAACCACTAAAAAGTCATTTTTGCTTTTTAAACTTATTCAAACCCAATCCTGTAAAACAGGGTTTTTTAAGAAAATTACACCTTACTTTTGAGTGGTGGATATTTCTAAACTAAAACCCAAAGGTGTTTATTGGTGGCTTCAAATTGGAGGATGGTTTTTTTATATCCTAACAGCATTTTTTCTCAACCAATTTAGAGGAGTTACCTTAAACTTTACATTTACATTTTCTTTGTTTTTAGCCTTTTTAATTGGCGTTGGCTTATCTCAAACTTACCGAGAAATAATCATTAAACTAGGTTGGATAAACCTTAATATTTTAAGGCTAGTGCCAAGAGTTTTGTTCGGTACAATCCTCTTTAGTCTTTTGTTCGAATTTTTGTATTTCGGCATTACCTATTTGCTGTTTTTTTATGGCGATACAATTGAGTGGGTAGTTGTGTTTCAAGAGTTTTTAGGATGGGAGATTCTTTTTCTTTTATGGTCTATGTTTTACTTCATTTTCCACATTTTTAGAAATTATAAAAACGAAGAAATAAAGAACTTAAAGTGGGAAGCCACTAAAAATGAGATTGAGCTGAACAAGATAAAATCTCAATTAAACCCACATTTTATTTTTAATGCCATGAACAGCATTAGGGCTTTGGTGGATGAAGAACCCAAAAAAGCAAAAAAAGTAATTACCCAACTTTCTAATGTGTTGAGAAACAACTTGATGATAGGCAAAAAGAAGTTTATTACTTTTCAAGAAGAGTTGGTTTTGGTTAAAGATTATTTGGCCATTGAAAAAGCTCGTTTCGAAGAAAGATTAACATACAAAATGCAAATTGAAGAAGATTGTTTCGATTGGTTTGTGCCACCAATGATGGTGCAAACCATTGTTGAAAACGGCATTAAACACGGCATTTCAAAGATTCCTAAAGGAGGCGAATTAAAAATTAACGCCTCTATTGTTGAGGGAAGACTAAATGTAAAAATTACCAATCCTGGTACTTTTAACAAAAACTCTAAACCCGAAACCGGGTTCGGAATTGCCAATACCAAAGAGAGATTGAGGCTTTTGTACGGTACAGAAAGTAGCTTTTCTATTTCTAATTTTGATTCTAAAACCGTGGAAACTATTATTATTTTCCCACCCATTAAATACCAAGAACCATGATAAAAACTATAATTATTGATGACGAAAGGTTAGCTCGTCAAGAGTTAAAATCACTTTTAAAAGACTTTAGCGATATTGAAATTATTGCTGAGTTTGGCAACGCAGATGAAGCCATAGAAGGCCTAAAAAACTTAGAACCAGAGTTGATATTTCTAGATATTCAGATGCCAGGCAAAGATGGTTTTCAATTTCTAGAATCGGTTGAAAAGGTTCCGAACGTAGTTTTTGTAACTGCATACGATGAGTATGCTCTTAAAGCATTTGAAGTTTCTGCCATGGATTATTTGCTTAAGCCTGTAGAAGAAAATAGACTTAAAGAAGCTGTTGAAAAGGTTAGGGAAGAAATTGCCATGGAAAAAGAGCTTGAAAAAGCATCGCCCGATGAAAGGGGAGTTTTGGAAGATACCGATCAGGTTTTTATTAAAGATGGAGAAAAATGTTGGTTTGTTACCCTAAAAGATGTTAGACTTTTCGAGAGTGAAGGTAATTATGTAAGGGTTTACTTCGAAGGATTTAAGCCATTGATTTTAAAATCGTTAAACAATCTTGATAAACGTCTTTCAGACAAAGCTTTTTTTAGGGCAAACCGAAAACACATCATCAATATAAAATGGATTGATACAGTAGAAAGTTGGTTTAATGGAGGCTTGTTGGTGAACCTAAAAGATGGAAAAGCAATTGAAATTTCCAGAAGACAAGCTGTAAAGTTGAAAGAACGAATGAGTTTGTAGGTTCATTAATATTAGAATTAAAAGTTTTACAAAAATTTTTTTTGATGAAATTTCAATCTTCAAAAACCACAACCTTCATGCATAAGGGTTATTTTCGCGATTAAAAGGAAAACAATTGATAATTACAAGAACCCCTTTTAGAATTTCTTTTGTTGGCGGTGGGTCAGATTTAGAGAGTTTTTATGCTCAATCTAAGGGCGCAGTGTTAAGCACAACCATTAACAAATACATGTACATTTCTTCTCACAAATTTTTCGACGAATCTAAAATTAGGGTGAAATACTCTAAAACAGAAACTGTAGATAGTTTAAGTGAGTTACAGCACCCTATCATGAAAACCGTAATGCAGGAGTATGGCATGAAAGGCGGTATTGAAGTTAGCTCCATTGCCGATGTGCCTGCTGGTACAGGTATGGGTTCTTCTTCAGCTTTTACCGTGGGTTTGTTGCACAACATGCATGTAATCAATAAAATATATGCTTCAAAAGAAGCGCTTGCCGCAGGTGCTTGCAGGGTAGAAATAGATTTGTTAAAAGAACCAATTGGCAAGCAAGACCAATATGCAGCTGCTTATGGTGGTTTAAATGTTATTGAATTCAATCCTAACGGAAATGTAAACGTAGAGCCTATTTACCTCAATAAAGAGGTTTACAGCACTTTAGAGAACAATTTGTTCATGTTTTATACGGGCAACCAAAGAAGCGCCTCTAAAATACTCGCAGAGCAAAAAAAGAATACGACTCAAGCCGATAAGTTTAAGGCATTGCAAGAAATGGTTGATTTGGTTTACGAACTGAGAAAATCTCTTTTCAGCGAAAATCTTCAACACTTTGGTGGATTATTGCACCAAAACTGGCTTTTAAAAAGAAGTTTAGCTTCTGGAGTTTCAAACCCAATAATTGACCAGGCTTACGAAACAGCAATTAAAAATGGAGCCTTAGGAGGCAAGTTATTAGGTGCAGGTGGCGGCGGATTTTTGTTGTTTTATTGCGAACCCGGAAAGCAGGAAAAATTAATCAATGCTTTAAAACCATTAAAGCAATTCCATTTTAAATTCGAACAAGAAGGAAGTAAATTAATTCATTATTCAAATGAGTAGAACACAAGAAACCATAGAGTGGTACTTAAACTTAGTAAAAGATACCATTGATAATTTAGATAGAACCCAAATTGAAAATGCCATAGCTGCTTACATGGAAGTTTACCATAACGAAGGCACTATTTACATTTTTGGCAATGGAGGAAGTGCGGCATCAGCTACACACGCTTGTGGCGATTTTTTAAAAGGAGCTTCTTTTGGCCTAGAAAAACGTTTCAAGGTAATGAGTTTGGTTGATAATTTACCAGCTTTAATGGCTATTGCAAATGATGTTTCATACGACGATATTTTTATCGAGCAACTTAAAAACTTCATAAAACCAGGCGATTTGGTTGTTGGAATTTCTGGCTCAGGCAATTCTAAAAATGTGGTAAAAGCCATGCAATATGCCAAAGATATGGGAGTAAAAACCATTGCGTTTTGTGGTTACAAGGGAGGCAAAATAAGCGAAATAGGCGATGCAATTATTCACTCAAAAGCTTTAGATATGGAAGTTGCAGAAGACATCCACATGATGGTTTTTAATGTAATTAAAAAAGAAGTAATGCGTCAGTTGCATGGCGAAAACCCTAGTATGGGTGATGTTTATGACAAAAGAGTAAATTAATTGAAAAAAATATTTTCGCTTTTTATCCTTTTCCTTTCTCTATAAAGTTTTTCTAACTCGGCAGATAGTTTAAAAACAGATTTAAAATCATTATTACAAAATCCGCCACAAGAATACACCGATACTGTTTTAGCTAGAAAGTATTTAGATGTAGTTACCTATTATTTTGAAGACTTAAATTTAGATAGTGCTAAAAAGTATTTAGATTCAGGCTTTTATTTCGCTAATAAGTCAAAATCGAACTTTTTGGTAAATGAGTTTAATCTGTTTTACAATACTTATTATCTCTACAATTCAAATTTAGATACCGCAATTTCAATTGCAAGGGCTGTATTTGAAAATAAGCCTAACCTTATAGCAAAAGCAACAGCTTTATCAGGCATTGGCAGTGGATATTATTTTAAGGGAGACTACCTAAATGCATTAGATTATTATTTGCAAGGATTAGAAATTGAAGAGCAAATTGCCCCTGAAAAAACCAATATTACATATTCAAATATTGCCAATTTATACAGTAATTTAGTCGATGCCGAAAAGGCTATAGAGTATTTTAGAAAATGCCAAAAAATTGAAAAGGCTAATAAAGATACCCTTGGTTTATTTGTTGGATTTATAAATTTTCACAACACCTTCAGCAAAGAAGAATTGTATGACAGTGCCGATGTTTATCTGCAGAAAACAAAAAAATGGAGACAATTTATCAGTGTAAATTTTTATGATGAGGTTCTGCGTCAGCAATTTGCCTTATATAACGCTAGATTAAAAAACTATCCTTTGGCTATTAACCAAATGGACTCTTCAATTCAAAATGCAAAAGAAAAAGGTGATATGTACATGTTTTGCAACATCAGTAGTCATTTAACAAGAACTTTAATTGAGGTTAACCAAATAAAAAAGGCAAAAAAAATAGGAGAAGAAGCCTTGAAAATAGCTGTTCAAGAAAAAATCTATTCCATTCAGCGTTTTTTAAAT
>JABAYK010000055.1 GCA_018609045.1 Flavobacteriales bacterium | reverse complement strand
GCTTACCCTCTATCAACCAATTTCTTACTTTTCCTTTCAATTAAGTATTTTAAAAAAAAGAGGACCTCCAAGCCAAAGCTAAAACAAGGCTTTATTCTCTTTTTATTTTTTAAAATACATTAATTATGTTCGACAGAATCATCTGGTTCTCCCTTAAAAACAAGTTTTTAATTTTATTATTTACCCTGGCTATTGTTGCCTACGGTATTTACTCTGCAACAAATATTCCTGTTGATGCAGTACCCGATATTACAAACAATCAAGTTCAAGTAGTTACAACCTCCCCTAGTTTAGCACCGCAAGAGGTAGAGCAGTTTATTACTTATCCTGTAGAAATAGCTATGGCAAATATTCCGGGCGCTATTGAGATTAGGTCAATTTCTAGATATGGACTTTCAGTGGTAACCATTGTTTTTGATGAAGAAATTAGCACTTTAAACGCTAGGCAATATGTAGGTGAACAAATAAAAATTGCCTCCGAAAACATTCCTTCAGAGCTTGGCTCTCCAGAATTAATGCCAATTACTACAGGTTTAGGAGAAATTTACCAATATATTCTTGCTGTTGATGAAAATTATGTTTCGCAATATTCTCCTTTAGAACTCAGGTCAATACAAGATTGGATAATAAAAAGACAACTCTCAGGAATAAAAGGAATTGTAGAGGTAAGCAGTTTTGGAGGCTTTTTAAAACAATATGAAGTTGCTGTTGACCCATTGGTTTTAGAATCTTATAATGTTTCTATCAAAGATATTTTTGATGCCTTAGAAAAAAACAATCAGAACTCTGGTGGAAGCTACATTGAAAAAGGCCCAAATGCTTTTTACATACGCTCCGAAGGTTTAATAAAATCACTAGATGATTTAAAGAACATAGTTGTTGAAACCAGAAATGGAAATCCAATTTATATCAAAAATGTTGGTGAAGTTAGATTTGGCTCGGCGCAAAGGTTTGGTGCCATGACTATGGATGGCCAAGGTGAAACAGTTGGTGGAATTACCTTGATGCTAAAAGCAGCAAACTCTTCAGAAGCTATAGAAAATGTAAAAAATAGGGTTGCTGAAATTCAAAAAGCTTTGCCCGAAGGAGTATCTATTTATCCTTATTTAGATCGGTCTGTATTAGTTTCAAAAACCATTAAAACAGTAATTACAAACCTAATTGAAGGCGGACTAATTGTAATTTTTGTGCTAATAATTCTTTTAGGAAATTGGCGCTCAGGAATTGTAGTTGCATCAGTTATTCCACTAGCCATGTTATTTGCCTTAATCATGATGCGCCTCAATGGAGTATCGGCCAATCTAATGTCGCTTGGTGCGATTGACTTTGGGATTGTGGTTGATGGAGCGGTAATTATTGTAGAGAGTATTTTACATACATTATTTGCCAACTACAAAGGCCAAAAACTCACTCAAAACCAAATGGATGATGTAGTTTACTCATCTACCAAAAAGCTTTTTAAATCCGCTGCTTTTGGCGTTTTTATTATTCTGGTAGTATTTATTCCAATATTAACGTTGGATGGCATTGAAGGGAAAATGTTCAGACCCATGGCGCAAACAGTAAGTTTTGCCATTTTAGGAGCGCTAATTTTCTCAATTACTTATGTTCCTGTTGTTTCTTCTCTGTTAATCGGTAAAAACATTTCTTCTAAAGAAACCATAGCAGATAAGATTATCAATTTTATCCAAAAGTTTTATGGGCCAAGTTTAAAATTTGCTTTAAACAACCCTAAACTCATTGTAATATCAAGTGGATTGGCTTTGGCAATAACCATTTTTGGTTTTACCAAAATGGGTGGGGAGTTTTTACCAACTCTCGAAGAAGGTGACTTAGCCATGCAAATGACCATTCAACCCGGAAGTTCACTTTCAGAAAGTATCAATTCATCTACAAAAGCAGAAAAAATTCTGATGGATAATTTCCCTGAGGTAAAACATGTTATTTCTAAAATAGGCACTGCCGAAGTGCCAACTGATCCCATGGCAATTGAAGATGCAGATATCATGATAATTCTTAAAGACAAAGAAGAATGGGTATCTGCTAAAAGCAAAGACGAAATGGTGCAAAAAATGAAAGAAAAACTTACAGCAATTCTTGGAGCTAGTTTCGAATTTTCACAACCAATTCAATTGCGATTTAATGAGCTAATTACAGGTTCGAAAGCAGACATAGCCGTCAATATTTTTGGCGACGATTTAGAAAAGCTTTCTAAATATGGCAATAAAGCTGGAGACTTAATACAAGAAATTAAAGGAGCTGCAGATGTAAAAGTTGAACAAACAGAAGGTTTTCCGCAGTTGATGGTAAATTTTAACCGAGCTAAGTTGGCGCAATACGGTTTAAATATCCAAGAGGTAAACAAGGTAATTAGAGCAGCTTATGCAGGAGAAATTGCAGGAACGGTTTTCGAAGGCGAAAAAAGGTTCGATTTGGTTGTACGCCTTAATCCTGAAAAAAGAAGTGATTTTAATTTAGAAAACCTTTTTATTCATACCCCAACAGGCCAAAAAGTGCACTTGGCAGAAGTTTGCGATGTTGAATTTAAAGAAGGTCCAATGCAAATTTCGAGGGAACAAACTATGCGTAAAATTTCTATTGGTGTAAATGTTCGCGATAGAGATATTGCTTCTTTGGTTGAAGAAATTCAAACAGAGTTAAGTCAGAAGCTTAACCTTCCGCCTGGTTATATCATTAAATATGGAGGCCAATTTGAAAACTTGCAACACGCCCAAAAACGCTTGGGTATAGCTGTACCTATTGCTTTGGTTTTAATTTTCATCTTTTTATTTATGGCCTTTGGCTCTATAAAAAATGCAACCTTAATATTTTCTGCAGTTCCCCTTTCAGCTATTGGAGGAGTAGGCGCTTTGTATTTAAGAGGAATGCCTTTTTCAATTTCTGCAGGAATTGGGTTCATTGCTCTTTTTGGAGTTGCTGTTTTAAATGGAATTGTATTGCTAAGCTACATTGTTGAATTAGAGAAGAAAGGAGAAATGAAAATAAAAGAGCTTATTCAACTAGCTGGAGCCTCAAGGCTAAGGCCGGTAATTATTACAGCTGCAGTGGCATCATTAGGCTTTTTACCTATGGCCTTATCATCTAGCGAAGGTGCTGAAGTTCAAAAACCACTTGCAACTGTAGTAATTGGAGGCTTGATTACAGCAACACTGTTAACCTTAATCGTATTGCCTGTTTTGTATTATATATCAAGAAATAAGGTAAAATTATCTGGGCCGCCTCAACTTAATACAATATTGGTTATTGGATTATTATTAGGAAGTTTTTCCATTTCAATTGGGCAGAATAATCCTTACCCAAGTCAAATGAATGAGTATTTACAGAAGGTAACAGAGCAAAATGCCCAAATAAAAAATATCAATCTACAATCTGAGTTAAGTATTCAAAAACAAAAAGGAAGCATTAGTTTAAATCCAACCAATGTTGTTTATCAGTATGGTCAAATAAATTCTTCCATACAAGATTACAATTGGCAAATCACACAAAACTTTGGGTCTATTCCTGCTCAGTTAAACCAAAAGAAACTTTACAAAGAAGAAGAAAAATATTTTGATGCTGTTTCGAAATACACCCAAGTCGATTTGGAAAAAAAATCGGGTATCTTATATTTAGAAGCTTGGAAAATAAAATCAATTTTAAATCAACTTGATACTTTAAAGCTGGAGCTAACAGAGTTTGACTCATTAAATACCTTGAAATATAATTTAGGGGAAATTAGTCTTACTGAAAAATCATACGCTTCAAACTTTATCAGAGAACTTGAATTCAATTATTCAAATTACTTTATTGATTATCAAGACCTATTAACGCAACTGAAGGTAATTTGTAATTGTGAGGAAGAAATAAATTTTCCACAAGAAAGGTTTTTTGCCTTTGTAAACTCAAATGAAACTAAGGAAGGCTCTGATGTTTTAATTGCACCTTTTTCTGCTGTTGAAAGTCAAAAAATGGCAGAGGCCAAAACTTACAAAGGCAATTATTTTCCAGAAATCTCATTGGGTTACTTTAACCAACAATTAGATGGAATTGAAGGGTTTGATGGTGTTTTGCTAGGTGTAAATGTTCCGATTTGGTACAAACCCACAAAATCGAAAATTAAGGGAGCTGAACTTGAAGCCGAAATTGCTAAAAACAATACTGAGAATCAATTGCTAAAAATAAATGCTGAGCGAAATTCAATCAACAATAAAATTGAATCGTTCTACCCTATTATTCTAAGCAACAAAGAAAATTTGGAGCAATCAAATATTTTTACCAAGGCTTCTAATATTTCTTACAAAAGCGGCGAAATTGATGTTTGGCGACACATCAATAACCTCAACCAAGCCTTAAAAGCCAAAATTCAATATTTAGAAACCATCAATAAGTTCAACCAATTGGTGGTTATGCAAAATTTTTACAACAATTAGTATCATGAAATACACAATATATTTAGTACTTATTTTCTTTGTTTTTAGTTGTAGTTCAAAACAAGAAAACCCATCTGAAATAGAAAATGAAGCTAGCTCTTCAAGTTCAGAATTTGAATTAACCAAAGACCAAATTGACTTAGCCAAAATAAAGCTTGGAAAGGCAGAAATTAACGTTATCCAAAACTACATTGAATGCGTTGGAATGGTTGATGTTCCGCCACAAAACAGAGCTACCATTTCTGCTCCATTAGGCGGTGTTGTGAGTGTTGTGAATTTTTATCCTGGCGATTATGTAAAAAAAGGCGAAGCTTTATGCCGCTTGCAAAACGAGTTATACATTCAGCTACAGAGCGATTATTTAAATGCTTTAAACCAAGTAGATTTTTTACAAAATGAGTTCAATAGGAAACAAAAACTTTTTGAAGCGAATGCGATTTCTGAAAAAGATTTTTTGAATCAGAAAGTAGTTTTTAACCAAGAAAAAATAAAAGTAAATGCCCTAGAGGAAAAATTAAAATGGGCTGGATTTAACTTAAATCAAATTCAAGAAAATGGCATTCAACCTTATCTTCAAATTTCATCTCCAATATCGGGTTACATTACAGAAGTAAAAGTAAATCTTGGAAAACAAGTTAACCAAGGCGAAACCTTGTATGAGTTAATTGACAATTCTCATTTACACCTTGAATTAAATGTTTACCAAAAAGACATTAATGCCGTAAAACCAAAACAGGTTATTGAGTTTAAGTTACCAGAATCTGACCAAATATTTTTTGGAGAAGTTTATTTGGTGGGTCAAAAAATAGACCCCGAAAATAGAACCATAAATGTGCACGGGCATTTTGAAGAAAAAACTGATATGCTAAAAACCGGAAGCATATTACAAGCAAAAATTATCACGAGTTCAGATTCAGTTTTAGCTCTACCAAAAACTGCAACTTTTGAAGAAAACGGAAAAGTTTATGCCTTTATTGAAAATGCCGATCACTTTGAAAAGATTGAAATTTCAGAGGGAAAATCAGATGAAGACTTTATTGAAATTATTGGCAATAAGGAGAAAAATAAAAATTTAAACTTCGTTTTAGAGGGTGTTTATTACCTCAAGAGTGGAGAACTAGAATCATCACATAATCATTAAAACAAAATCATGAAATCAAAGCAATTTATTTTAGTAATTACATTTTTGTACTTGGCTTCATTCACCATTTCATCTTGCGAAAAAGAGGGAGGAAACGAAACCAAAATTTCATCAAACAACTCAGCACAAAGCCATAACAATGGGCAAAACTGCATGAGCTGCCATGTTAAAGGTGGTGGCGGAGAAGGCTGGTTTACAGTTGCCGGCTCAGCATACAATACAGATGGAACAACCGCAAATGGAGGCAAAGTTTATTTGTACACACAACCCAATGGCGCAGGAGAATTGGTTGAAACCATCGATATTGACCAAAAAGGAAATTTTTATACCACTAAAGATGTAACTTTTGGTTCAGGGGTCTACCCTAAAGTAGAGTCATCGGCAGGCAACATAAAATTTATGGGAAACATTTTAACCACAGGCTCTTGCAATAGCTGCCATGGTGTTTCACAAAGCAATATTGAAATCTAAATTTAAATTCGGTGATTTAGGATTTTATTTCTTATTCCACCAAATAAATTTTCATCAATTCCCTTTTGGCTTAAAAAGTCGTGCGGAAAACCTAACTCAATTGCTGAGGCTTCATTTTTGGTGGAATTGAAAGTTCTGGTCCGAATATATTTTTCTCAAATACTGGAACTCAAAGTGGCGCAACCAATAAAATCTTTAAAGTTTACGTAGATAAAAGTTTAAGTACTTCTGTAAAATCTGTTCCTGCAGAAAACGAATTAAAAATTATAGCAGGCTTGGATATTGAGAAACAACTAATTAAAGTTACTGCAGTTGGTTTTGATGAAACAAAACTTAATCTCGAAATTTTTAACATGAAGGGTAAGCTCGTTTATCAATCAAAAGCCAGATTTATTAATGATGTTCCAGTTGAAGTTAGCTTAGATGAAATTCAGTGTAAAATGGGGGTAATTAGGCTAAGTTCAAATAACCAATCAGTTTCCACCAAAATGATGTTTAGGTAAAAACTTAAACCATCCCAATTTGTATCTTTGGTTTAATGAAAAATCTTGAATTTTTTATGAACCAACCATTTTTTAAATATGCATTTGTTTGCGGTTTAATAATAATTGGGGCAATTACAACATCTACCCTTTTAAGAAAGAGTTTAAATCTTTTTATTAAAAAGAATTCGGGCAGTCTAAGAACAGACCCAACCAAATACAATTTCTTAAAAAACGCTGTAAGTTTCATAATTTACAGTGGGGCTTTGTTCGGCATTTTTTATACTATTCCCCAACTTCGGGCTTTAGGAACTACACTTTTTGCTAGTGCTGGAATTTTAGCCGCAATTTTAGGTTTTGCATCTCAAGCTGCTTTTTCAAATATTATTAGTGGGATTTTTATTGTGATTTTCAAACCCTTTAGAGTTGATGATATTATTGAAGTTGGTGAATTTATGGGCGAAGTTGAAGACATTACCTTACGCCACACCATTATTAGAGATTTTGAAAACCGAAGAGTAATTATTCCCAATTCAAATATTAGCGCCGAAAATATCAAAAACAGTAGCATTACAGATCAACGTATTAACAAGCGAATATTTTTTGGTATTTCGTATGATTCTGATATAGAATTGGCCACCAAAATAATAAGAGAAGAGGCTGAAAAACATCCAAGCTGCCAAGAGTGGAGAACCTCAAAACAAATTGAACAGGGTGAACCTAAGGTTTATATTAGGTTGGTTAGCTTTGGTGATTCATCTGTAAATCTTAGGGCAAATGTTTGGGCAGCAGGCCCAATAGAAGCATTTGAAATGGAGTGTGATTTAAATAAATCTGTAAAGAAAAGATTTGACGCAGAAGGAATTGAAATCCCATTTCCCCATAGAACTTTGGTTTACAAAAACAAACCTGCCTCATGATACAACCTGTAAAAAAGAAAAAAAAGAAAAAGAAATACGGCAACCTAAAAGGTTTGCCGCCAGGTTCATTGGTTCACATTGGTAATAACATTGTTGAAAATGTAGAAATAGAGCTCATTGAATACAACCAAACTTTACATACGGAAATACAGTTAGATACAATTGAAGAAGCCACTGCATGTTTAGAAAACAAACATGTTAGTTGGATAAATATCAATGGTATTTCAGATACTAAATTGATTGGTGAAGTAGGTAAAATTTTTAACCTTCATCCTTTATTATTAGAAGATATTTTAAATACCGAACACAGACCAAAAACCGAAGAATTTGAAAGTTATATTTTCTGCACCTTTAAAATGCTTTCAAAATCAGAAGATTCTTTAGAAATTGAATCTGAGCAAATTAGCTTGGTTTTAGGAACCGATTTTGTTTTGTCTTTTCAAGAAAAAAAAGGTGATGTTTTTGACCCCGTAAGGAAAAGAATAAAAGTTGGAAAAGGGTTGTCTAGAAGCAGAAAAGCAGATTATTTGGTTTACATGCTCATTGACATTGTTGTTGACAATTACTATGAAATTTTAGAAGATATTTCAGAAAAAATTGAAGAATTAGAGGAGCAAATTTTTGACCAAGCCCAAGAAGGTCAACTGGCAGAGGTTCAATCTATTAAAAAAACAATTACTAATTTAAGAAGAACCATAAATCCACTAAAGGAAATGGTTTCAGGATTAATTAAATCTCCGAGTACGTTAATTCATGACCATACCAAAGATTATTTTAGAGATGTTCAAGACCACCTCATTCAATTGGTAGATAACTTAGAAACCTACCGAGAATGGAACGCTGAACTTAAAGATATTTACCTTTCATCTTTGAGTAACAAGATGAACCAAATTATGAAAGTGCTCACGATTATTTCAACCATTTTTATTCCTCTAACTTTTATTGCAGGTATTTATGGAATGAACTTTCAATATATGCCTGAGTTGTCTTACCCTTATGCGTATCCATTGGTTTGGGGATTCATGCTAATAATATTTTTAGTCATGATATATTATTTTCGACGAAAAAAGTGGTTTTAATATGAAAAAGGTTTTCTCATTATTTTTTCTAATTGCTATTTTATTTTCTTGCACAAACCAAGAAGAAAGTATTATTCAAAAAACGGCCAAAATAAATTGGCAAAATGCTCCTAGCAAACCTGAAATATTTTTAGAGGGGTTTCTATCAACAGGATTATTCGAAAGAGATTTTACCATAACCCCCGATGGAAATACCATATTTTACACCATTCAATTGCCAAAAACCAATTTTTCGGTAATTGCGTACGCTACAAAAAATGCAAATGGCTATTTTACCAACCCCGAAGTAGCTTCTTTTTCAGGAGTTTATGCCGATATAGAACCATTTTTCCATCCTAATGGTGATGAACTTTTTTTCGCTTCTAACCGACCAAAAAACACTGATGGAAAACAACCTGAAGAAGATTTTGATATTTGGAAAGTAACTTTTCAAGATGGAGGTTTTGGCAAGCCAGAAAGACTCCCCGACAACGTCAATTCTTATACAGATGATTTTTATCCGGCAGTGGCTAAAAACGGCAACTTGTACTTTACTTCAACAAGAGACAATGGCATGGGTATAGAAGACATTTTTTTGGCTCTTAAAACAAAAAATGGTTACCAAGATCCTGTTCCATTAAATGAATCTATAAACTCTAATGTATATGATTTTAATGCGTTTGTATCGCCCAACGAAGATTTAATTATGTTCTCATCATTCGGCAGAGCAAAAGGACCAGGAAAAGGTGATATGTATTACAGTACAAAAACCGACAGTGGCACGTGGAAACCTGCCAAGCTTCTTTCCTCCCCTATTAACGGCAAATACTTAGATTTTTGTCCTTACTATGATTCTGAAAATCAAGTACTAATATTTTCTTCAGAGCGCAACAGGTTTGAAGGACCACAAAAAATAACTTCACTAGATTCATTAAACCAAGTATTTGCTTTACCTCAAAACGGCATGAGCGATTTATATTGGGTAAAATGGACACCCTAAATAAAAAAATTGAAAAATCTTAAATTAAAAAAAGGAAAGGAGAAATCGCTAGAAAGATTTCATCCTTGGATATTTTCTGGCGCCTTAGAAGGCACCGTAAAAAATTTAGAAGAAGGCGAATTGGTTCGTCTTTTCGATGCATCAGATAACTTTAGGGCAATTGGACATTTTCAACCCTCTTCTCTATCAATTAGAATTTTAAGTTTTGAAGATGTTGAAATAGACCAAAACTTTTGGAATAAAAAAATTGAAAAAGCACTTGAAACAAGGTTGGTTTTAAATTTTGACGAAACCCAAAACCAAATTTTCAGGTTAACTCATGGCGAAGGCGATGGCTTACCAGGGTTAATCATTGACATTTATGGTGAACTTGCCATAATTCAATGCCACTCATTGGGTATGTTTAACCATATTGAAGAAATTAGCAAAGCCATTGAAGTTGTATTTGGAGATAAAATTTCTACTATTTATTCAAAAAGCCAAGAAACAATTCCCTTTTTTGCGAATGCCCAAAATGCCAACCGGTTTTTAAAAGGAGAAGCCAAAAATATTTGGGCTGCCGAAAATGGCCTCTTATTTTTTATTGATTATCTAGAAGGCCAAAAAACAGGCTTTTTTATTGACCAAAGAGAAAATAGAGAATTGCTCGGCAAATACTCAAAAGGCAAAACTGTATGCAACACTTTTTGCTATTCTGGAGGATTTTCATTGTATGCTCTGCAGCATGGCGCAAAAAAAGTGGTGAGTGTAGATTCATCTGAAAGAGCCATGGAATTAGTTGAAAAAAACTTGGCTAATAACTTTAAAGACACAACCAATCACGAAAGTGTAAAAGCAGATGTTTTTAAATATTTTGCAGAAAAAGGAGACGAAAAATTTGATGTAATGGTTCTTGACCCTCCTGCATTTGCAAAACACCAAAAAGCGGTGCCTAATGCCTTAAAAGGCTACCGAAGACTCAATGCGGCTGGAATGAGAAACACCAACCATGGAGGAATAATATTCACATTTTCTTGCTCACAGGCAATCACCAAAGAAAACTTTAGAACTTCAATTTTTGCAGCAGCTATCGAGGCCAATAAAGAAGTTAAGATATTACATCAGCTTCATCAACCTGCCGACCACCCCATCAATATTTTTCACCCAGAGGGAGAATATTTAAAAGGATTGGTAATTCAGGTTTTTGATAAATAAATCTTAATTTTAATCTTATGGAAAACAAAAAAGACATCACCAAAGAATACACAAACGGAGAAGTAACGGTAGTTTGGAAACCAAATACTTGTATTCACTCCGCAATTTGCGCCAAAGGTTTACCACAAGTTTTTAACCCTAAAAACAGACCTTGGATAAATAAAGATGGTGCTTCGACCCAAGAAATAAAAGACCAAATAGACAAATGCCCTTCTGGCGCTTTAAGCTATTACATGAACGATGATAGTAATGCAGGAAAGGTAGAAACTGAAGTTGAAACCATTGTAGAAATAAGTAAAAATGGACCATTGTTGGCCTATGGAAATGTTACCATAAAATACCCTGACGGAAAAACAGAACAAAAAAATAAGGTTACTGCTTTTTGCAGATGTGGCCATTCTAACAACAAACCCTTTTGCGACGGTAGCCACCGAAAAGAGAATTTTGTTGGATAAGGGGATTAAAACCAAGTCTTACATAGAGCTTTGTTTTGAGGCACGAAAAACAAATGGTCGAAATGTGAAAGGTTTCGTCAATCAGAGGCCCGCACCAGCGGAACGAAGGGTCTTTATAATTAAGTAAAGGAATAAAAAGCTAAGATGTCACACTGAGTGGTCCCGCAACTGCGGGATTGTATCGAGATGTATATTGAAAACAGTGTTTTAAATAGTTCTAGATACTTCTTACGCTGAGCTTGGCAAAATTGTCAGTCTGAGCTTTGTCGAAGACTCAGCAATTTTATTTGTTTAATGGTAGTTGTTTTGTCTGTCCTTCGACTGCGCTCAGGAGGACAAAACCAGATAGTGGTCAGGATGCCAAAACAAAGACAAGCACTTAAATTAACAAATTTCTTGTCCGTCCGGTAGGCAGGCTCACTCTTTTTGCAAAAGAGGTTCGTATTGACAAAAGGGTTTTATTTAGGAGATTCCCTGGCTAGTCGTCAGGCGGGCTTTCTCGGTTTCGTTCCAATAGCCATCGGAACCCCTCTTGGGAATGACGGTGAGAAATATTGTTTTGTCATTCCCCTGCAAAGTGGAATCTCATACCTTTTTGTTATTCACAATGAAGTTGAACACCAACTGATGAATCTATTTAGCTAATGATTATTTCTCGATATTTCTTCTGCTGCGTTGCAGAAACTCGAACAGACATAGTTTTGTCATTTCGAAATGAAAAACAAAACATGATAAATGTTTTTGTTTTGATTGAGAAATCATTTTATTAAAAATATAGCTCGTAAAAAAACAGTTTTCTCACTCTTTTTGCAAAAGAGGTTCGAAATGACATCGGCGATAAATTAGAGAGATTCCCTGCCGTTCGGTCAGGCGGGCTTGCTCGGTTTCGTGCCTCAACCTCAAAGTAATGACGAGTTTTTTTTATTGTTTCGTCCTGACTGCGAAACACAGTGGAGGCAGGAATCTCAATAAAAAAAAGAAAATCTGCTTAGGATTACGGATTTACTTCCCTGGTTTTGCGCCCAAATTCAAATCGATAGAAGTACCAATTTCAATTTGTTTTACATTCAAGTCAATAAGTTTATTTTGCTCTTCTAGGTATTCGAGCTCTCGTTGGTTTACTACGAAAAAATCGCTTTCACCGTTAAAAAACATGGTGCGTTCACCTTCAAATAATCTTTGAAAGTTTACAACCAAATCGTTACCCAATTCAATTTGCTGGTTTATCAATTGATAATTCAAAATTAAGGCACTAATTTCATTCTGTATTTCTAAGGTTCTTTGGTCTCTTTCGAGGGTAAAATTCTCTACTTGCAATTTGCTTTGTGTAAATTTTCCACGTTCGCTTCTAATAAAAATAGGATAACTAAAGTTTATTCCCCATTTATAGTTGTTCTCGAAATAAGCTGGTGTAAATGATTCGCCCGGTAGCGCAAAACCTTCATTCAAAAAATTATAGTTTAAATCTAACTTCGGCAATAATTTAGAGGTTTGTAAATTTTGCTTTACCACAGTTTGGTCAAGTTTAAATTGCAAAGCTTTTAACTCGGGGTTTTCGTTTTGCAAATTTTCTAATAAAGTAGCAACAGAATCTAACGCATTTGAGGAGTAATTAAACCCAACAATACTTTCAGGAATTATTCCATCGGGTATTAATACTGGTTTCTGCTCTGAAGTCCATAAATAGTTTGCTGCTTTGGCTCTTTTTTCAAATTCTTTTTGCTGATATTCCATCACCAAACTAAGCCTCTTTTGCATTTGGGTATAGGTTTTTAAAGTGTCAAAAGCTGACTTTGAACCTTGCTCATACAATTGCTTTGTATTTTGTAGTTGTTCTTGGGCTAAATCGTAACTAGATTGGTACAATAATAATTTTTGAACTGCCCCACTCCAATCCCAATAGGCAATAGTAGCCTTTTGGTAAAGTTTATTGAGTTCCTTTTGCATTTCAGCATCTGCCAACTCTTGCAATATTTTGGCTTGCTTTAAAGCCGCCATTCTTTCGTTTACAAGCAATCCTTGTAAAAGAGGAATTTTTATGCCCACGGTATTTAAACCCTGATTGGGAACTGTATTTTCTGGATTTAAGAACTGCCCATTGGCCAAATCATATTGCGCCTTTAACTCAATACCATACCACAGTGGTAATTTTAAACCAGTTGTTGAGTGAAAAAAGTAATCTTTATCCGTGTAGTTTTTTCTGCCCGAATTATGAAAAATTTCAGGGTCGAAACCACCTCTTGCTTGAGTTAATTCTGCCCTTGCATTTTCTTTTAAAATAAAAGCTTGCCTTGCAACAGGATGAAATGCATCAACATAGCTCAAATAATCTTCGAAACTCAATATTTGAGTAGCAGATTTAGGTTGAGCTACAACAATTATTGAGCACAAACCGAGCAAAAAAGAGAAGATTAGTTTTTTCACGGCTTTTCAACTCCTTTTTTGTTGGTTACTTTTTGATTTCCATTGGTTTCACCAATGTAAAAATCTGGAGGAAATCCATTGAGTTGTCTCCATAACTCATACCAAACAGGAACATCATTTAACAAGGCAAATCCTCTAACTCCCGAACCTACTCGAAGTAAACTTGGCCACTCAGGCTCTTCAGGATTTGGCGCAACCAAAATGCGGTATTTTCCATTGGCACTGGTAACGTTATCAATTCCGACAACTTTTCCACCAAAAGTTCCAAAAGAAGCGTTTGGCCATCCTGAAAACACAATAACTGGCCAACCATCAAAAACAATTCGAACATTTTCTCCTAATCCAATTAAGGGTAAATCCATTGGTCTAACATATATTTCTACCGCTAAATTTTGTTTAGATGGAACAATGGTAGCCACCTCTTCGCCTTCTTTTATGGTTTCACCAATTCCACTGCTTGTAGCTTGCGTAATAAATCCATCTTGAGGGGCTCTAATTATTCGGTAACCCACTCTTCCTTCGAGGTTGCTCATTTTATTTTGAAGCTTTGCCAAATCTTCTTCCGTTTTGTATTGATTTCCTAAAGCTTCGAATTTTTCTGAACTAGATTTTGCCAGTTTATCGGCATAATCGCTTACAATAGAGTTATACTCAATTTTAGCGTTTAAATATTCATTTTTAGAAGAAATCCATTTGCTTTCGCTTTCTATTTTTTTGGCATTAGCCATTTGAAATTTTGAACGCCTTTCCTCTAGTTTTGTTAAACTTACCAAACCTTTGGTAAAGAGTTTTTCTTGCCGAACCAATTGAGAATCGGCAATTCCAAAATTTATGATAGATGCATTATAGTCAATACTATCTGCTTGCATTTTTAGTTTTGAAGCTCTAATTTTATTTGTAGCTTGTTGTAGTTTTAACCCTCTATTTTGCTGCAAGGCAGTTAGTTGATTTTCTAAAGCATTTACCTTATCTTCATAAGATTCTATTGTTGATTGTTTTGCATTTAGCTGCTTTTGAGTTCTTTGTATAACTTGAGGGTCTAAATAATCGTCTTTAATCTCACTTAGCCTAATTATAGGATCTCCAGCATGCACAAATTGGCCTTCTCTTACATACCACTCTTCAATTCTACCTGCAATTGCGGTATTTATTGATTGTGGTCTCTCATCTAGGTAAAGTGTAGTAACTTTTCCTGTAGAATTTATATTTTGGGTCCACGGTAAAAAGAGGATCACAAAAGCAATTAATGCTGTACCGATTAAAAAGCGAGAAAGTGTTTTACCCGCATTCACATAAGATACCTTTCCAAAAGATTTAAAAAGGCTTTTGTCTAAATTTATTTTTTGATTAGAAATGTTCAGCATATCAATTTAAATTACATACATCTCTAAAAAAATCTTTATCCTTTAATGACTCATAATCCCCAATGGCCATTATTTCTCCTTCTTTCATAACAATTACTTTATTGCACGAAGCAGCAAAAACAGGATCGTTTGAAACTGCTACAAGTGTCCATGGCTTTTCTTTATCGGTTAAAAAGTTAGATATTTTAATTCGATCTTTTCTTTCAATATTGTGTAAAAATTCTTCTAAAACAAGTAACCTTGGTTTATCTACAGCAGCTCTTGCAATAATTAATTTCATAGCTACGCTTCGAGGCAAACCTTTACCTTCAGCAATTAACTGTGTATCATACCCTTGAGGGATTTTTTGGATAAAACTATCTAAGCCAATTTGCTCTGCGGCCTCTTTTACTTTCTTAAAGGTTATTCCTTCCCTTAACATGGAAATATTCTCGGATAAAGTTCCGGCAAAAATTTGTTCTTGGCTCAAAATATCGCCAATATGCTGCCTCATGCTTTGCATGTTTAGGTTTAGCAACGGAACATTGTTGTATAAAATTTCACCTTGATAATCGGTAAATAACCCTGAAATTAAATTGAGTAAAGTTGTTTTTCCTGAGTTGTTGTATCCTGTTATGCAAATTTTATCTCCCGGCTTAATATCTAAATTAAAATTGTTGATAACAGGTATAGCTTTTTCTGAATATTGGTAGGTTAAATTTTTGATCGAAATTGCAAACCCATCTCCTTGGTCTAAATCATCAAAACAAATGCCTTCATTAGTTTCAATAGGTAGATTTACAACACTATTAATTTTCTCTAATGAGGTAAGCACATCGTAAACACTTTCCATTGATAGAAGCAATTTTTCAACAGAATTTAAAACCAAAATAATGATGATTTCGGCAGCTACAAATTGACCAATATTTATTTGTTGATCAATAACAAGAATTCCTCCTAAAACTAGGAGACTTGCCGTAA
The DNA here is from genome assembly GCA_018609045.1 of Flavobacteriales bacterium. Classification (GTDB taxonomy): domain Bacteria; phylum Bacteroidota; class Bacteroidia; order Flavobacteriales_G; family Salibacteraceae; genus JAAZVO01. The sequence continues at coordinate 15,402 of JABAYK010000055.1, read as the reverse complement.
TTAAAACTTTAAACCCAACAATACTTCCATATTGAAGTAGCAAAACTGAGAAATGATTCTTTCTGGCTGTTAAATAATTAGAAACTAAATCATCTGTTTTAGAAAGTGGCATAGAGCTGTCTCCTGCCAACTTAAAAGTTCCCATAACTCTCCCTAGTTCCTCGAGCCAATGAGCCACTTCATATTTATGTTTAGACTCTTTTAAACTTGTTGCCAAACCTCTTGGGCCTGTGTAATTTATGATTAAAAATATTAGCCCCAAAACCACAAAAGCAAAAACCACAAAAAATGGATGATAGAATGATAATAACACCAACCCAAAAAATATTTGAAGCACAGAAGAGGAGAACTCAATCAAAATTTTTGACAAACCTTTTTGAACCGATATAGTATCAAAAAATCTATTGATTAGTTCAGGTGGATAAAAATTTCTGAGGGCCTCCATTTTAAATTTGGGAATTCGAAAAGCAAACTCAAATGAAGATCTTGTAAAAATTCTTTGTTGTAAAATCTCAGTCATGTACAGTTGCATAATTTGCAACCCGCCTGCCAAAGCAACTCCAATAACTACAATAACCACAAGAATTATCCATGAGGTAGAAACCATTCCTGCCATTACAAACCCAATAATTGCTTGTATGCCTAATGGAAGTGAAAGGTTTAATATTCCAGCGAAAATTGCGTAGAGATAAATTATTCCTATTTCCCGTTTTTCGGGTTTCAGAAGATCTACAAACCTTGAAAATGAATTGTAAAATTGATTTTGTGCCATATCGAATTAAAAATCCATAACAAATATATACATACTTTTGTTAATGATAGTATTACTATCATTTATGGTAATCATTAATTTTCTAAATTAATGTTAATTAATTCAAGCTGAATTTCGTTTTCAAGGGCTTGCACTTTAAAATCTTTCATAAGCGACAAGGCATCATTATCAATTTTCTGGCTTTTTGAGCCATCAATTACTACATGGCTTCCAGTTGGTATTGAGTCTAAAGTTAATTGTAAACTAGCCTTATTGATAAATGATACATGTTCACTTAATTCAATCCTTACTAATTTCCTTCCTTCATTATCTTCTTCTTCATTATATATGTAAGGATTTGCATAATTGGTTTTTAATATAAAAAATACCCCTACACTTAATCCTATCAATATGCCAATTAACAAATCGGTAAATAAAATAGCAACAATGGTTATAACAAAAGGTAAAAATTGGTCCATACCAATTTTGTACTGCTCAATAAACAATGAGGGTTTTGCCAATTTAAATCCCACTAAAAGTAAAACAGCTGCTAAGCATGATAATGGAATTAAATTTAAAATGTGAGGAATTGAAACAACACTTATTATTAAAAATATCCCGTGATAAACAGCTGAAAGTTTTGTTTGTGCTCCTGAACCAACATTGGCTGATGACCTTACAATAACTGATGTAACAGGTAGCCCTCCAATTAAACCAGAAATTAAATTCCCTATGCCTTGGGCCTTTAATTCTGCATTTGGCGGGGTATGTCTTCTATGTGGATCTAATTTATCTATTGCTTCAATGCTCAATAAAGTTTCTAAAGAAGCAATAATTGCAATTAAAAAGGCAACCCTCCAAACCATAAAATTTGAAATGGCAGAAAACTTTGGAGTGGCAAAAAAAGAAGAAAAACTGCTTGCCTCTAATAAACTAGGAATAGCTACTAGGTGAGACTCTTCAACAATTAAAAAGGGAATAGTATCAAAAACTAATTTTAAAACTATACCTAATCCCACAACCACCAAAGGACCAGGAATAATTTTAAAAATAGCATTTTGTTTAATGAAATTAAACTCAAACAACATTAATAATATCAATGAAATAATTCCAATAATTAAAGGTCCTTCATGTACGTGGCTAATTGCGTACATTAACTCTTCGAAGGTGTTCATATTGTTTTGAGGATCAAAAAACTCAACACTTCCAAAGGCCTCAATATCTACCCCCATAAAGTGAGGCAACTGTTTTAAAATTAAAATAATTCCTATGGCAGATAACATACCCTTAATTACCGCATTCGGAAAAAATAATGCTATTAATCCAGCCTTTGCAAACCCCAATATTATTTGCATTATTCCTGCTAACGACACCGCAAGTAAAAAAACTTCAAAGCTTTTTAAATCAGCAATTGCAGTTAAAACAATTATTGTTAATCCTGCTGCAGGGCCGCTAACACTGGTATGCGATTTACTAAAGGCACCAACTACTATACCCCCTACTATACCCGCCATTATGCCTGAAAACAATGGTGCACCTGAGGCTAAAGCAATCCCTAAACAAAGCGGTAGAGCAACTAAAAAAACTACAACCCCTGCTTGTAAATCCTTACCTGTGTGCTTTATTAAATCTTTTAATTTAGGACTATTCATGGTTTGGTTAGGTTTTAAAGATTAGTAATTTGTATTTATAAATTATGGAGATTGAATAGACTTAGTAACAAATTCAAAAATAAATTCGCTTACCTCATCTTCATTTTGTTTAGTGATATTTGTAAGTGAAGGTAAATGATGAGCAAAGAATTTTTGGTTGTGTGCACTTTCAATTGCAGTTGAAATTAATGAGTGTGGGTATTTATAATTTGGGTTAATTTCACTAATTATATCTGCCAAATTATCGCACATTGCTTTATAAGCACTAAAATAGCCTTCTTTATTATCTACATCCACCTCCTTGGTTAAATAAGCTTTTGAAGATTCTGATACAACAATTCTATACAAAGCTTCTTCATCAACATGCAGAAAAGTTGGGTCCTCTTTTATAGGTTTAGCAAATGTATCAATGGCTATTTTGAGGCGCTTTTCAGGAGACTCGATGTTGTTTAAATTATAATCTATGCTGTATTGAAGCCAATTCCAATACCAAGAAATAAGGTAAATTAATAACTTGTGTTTGTTTTCGAAATACCTATAAATAGAAGCTTCGGTTGATTTTATTTTGGCTGAAAGTTTTTTAAAAGTAAAAGATTCAAAGCCAATTTGGTCTATCAATAATATGCTATTTGTGATTATCTTTCTCCCCAAATCAGTTGAGTCTGGGTCTTTTATGTAAGCCTTTTCTGATAACTTTATTTGAATTCTCACTATTAATGATAGTTTTTATATTGTCGGTAAAAGTAACACTTTCATTTCAGTAAATCAAAACGGATATTATATTAGCATTATGGAAATACAAATTGGTAGCAAAATAGAACACTACAGATACGGTGTTGGCATGGTAAGCGAGGTTGGAATTACCAACATGAAAATAATTTTTGTATAGGGCGGTGAAATGTCTTTTGCCAAAAACAACGAAGAAATTGAAATTATCTCAACTCCTGAAAATTCGGGTGGAGGAAGCTCTGTTGACCTTAAAGCTGTTGAAGAGATGATTACCTATGTTTTAGATAAGTATGCATCTTTAAGCAAAGTTGTAGAATTAGGCGAAAGTTGGGAAGGCGGCGAAATGACTTTAACTCCTGGCAAAGAAGGTTTACAAAGCAAGAGTATTCCTATCGAAACCTTTTTTCATAAAATAGTAATGGCAAGAGACAGATTAAGAGTTTTAGAACAAAACATCAATAGCCATCCAAAATTAACTGATGAAGAAAAGGTAAATCTTCAAAAATATATTTCGAGGATTTATGGAAGTTTTACCACTTTTAATATTTTGTTTAAAAACAAAGAAGATCAATTTTCTTCCAAATAAGTTACTTGTAACTGTTTACAAAATCTTTAATTTCTAACGAGAATTGGTCGGGTTCATCTACCATAGGTGAATGGCCCGAAAAATTGAAAATTACAAATTCGATATCTGAGGTTGAAGCTTTGTTTAAAACATCGAAACCTAAAGATGGTGGAACAACAAAATCATACTTCCCCCAGAGCAGTAGTGTTGGTATTGTAATTTGATTTAATTTTTGGGTTAAAGCCACAAATTCAGATTCTTTGTTAATTTGATTTGCTGTGTACTCGCTTGATAAAAAGGCCGACAAACTAACGATTGGGGAAGTGGCAATACCATGTGGGTAGCCTGTTCCTTCAGGAGCATCAATTATTTCAATTAAACCTTCAGCTTCATGTCCGTAATTGTTTAATTCTCCACCTTGGTCTAGGGTAATATTGTTCGTATCAATATCCTCACAATAATCTACAATTTCAGTCCACTTTTCTACATTATTTCCTTTTGATATTTCATCATTTCCGATTTCAATAAACATTTTAGTAGCATCCACGTAAAGCTTTGGAATATCATGAGCTCCACCAGCTTCAATCCAACCTTTAATTTCATTTTGAATATCGGTATTTATCAAAGCAAAAGTTCCTGTGGTTCCACCCCAGCTATGTCCCATTAAAAAAACCGAAATATCTTGCCCATATTTTTGTTTCAAAAACAAGGTTACTTCATAAATATCATCTGCAAACCTTTGCATGTTTACTTCATCTATTAAATAAATACCTTGAGAAGCGCCTTGACCTCTTTGGTCTAAATAAACCATAGCATAATTAGACTCAAGTCTGTCTGCATAAATTCCTTCGTTGTAACTGTATCCACCTCCTGCTCCCGGCCCGCCATGAAGCAACAAAATAAAAACCTTTGAGGCTATTTGTCCATCTATTTGCACTGCCAAATCAGCACCATCGGAAGTTCTGAAATAAAAACGCTCATAAAAATCATCGTTTGGAGTGGTGCATGCAAAAAGCATTAAACCTAAACTTAAAACCGAAAAAATAATTTTGATTTTATTCATCGCTTATTGTTTTGCTTTTTTAAAATCCCACAAGTATTTTACCCCAATCTCTAAAGCAGGATTTAAAACTGAAGTAAACCCATAAGGCATTAAAAACATGAGTTGAGGTTTTACAAACCAGCCAATATTAATTTCTTTTCGATAGAATAAATTTTGGCCAAAAGCCGCAAAAATTGTTGGCATAAATTGGGCTTGCCCTGCCAATGTATATTGGTATGGCTCTGTGCCCGAACCAAGTTCATAAGTTGGGATATTGTAAATACGCTGAAGGTAGCCCAAACCAAAACCAGCATCGTAATAAAATCCTCTTCTTGTTTTAGTTCTTCGGTATAAAAATTCAGCATTTAAAAATAGCCCTGTATGATTATTGGCATGATTATAAAACCCAACACTTGGAGATAAAACTAAGTTTCTAATTTTTGTTTTAGACCCAATTTTCGAGTTTCTATTTTCAAACCATCTGTCTTTGGTTTTTTCTTTTTCAAAGATGCTTTTTTCAACTCCTAGTTTCAAGCCAGGGTGTATTCCATTTTCTCCAAAATAAGAAACATTTATTGGTAATTGCTGACCTAATAGGCAATTTGTAAAATATAAAAAGGCTGATAGCGTAAATATTTTTTTCATTAATGATTTAAATTATTTTAAAATCCAAAGTACTGAAATACATAATATCAAACTTAATAATATATTTAATGCAAAGAGATAATAGTTTCCATCTCTTAAAAGGGCTAAACTTTCTAAACTAAAAGTTGAAAACGTGCTAAAACCTCCGCAAAAACCAACTATAAGCATGATGTTTAGGTAAGGAAAGTTTAGCAGTTGTTTACTCCATATTCCAGCGGCCAACCCTAATACAATACAGCTTAAAAAATTGGCTGTTAAAGTTGCAATTGGAAAAACCGGTTTGCCAAATTGTTGAATTAACAACGAAACTCCAAAACGAACCATTGAACCTAAGCCTCCTCCTAAAAAAACAAACAAAAACTGTTTCATGATTTAATGAGTTTTTTAAAGGTAACAGCAAACATGTTAAACATAAAAAAACCTATAGCACCTCCTAAAAATGCTCCTGCTACAATATCACTTAAATAGTGTTTACCTAAATACATTCTGCTGTACATGTTTAACAAGACATAAGCAACAAGTATGGCCGTCATCCACCTTTTCTTTATCAAGTAGGCAGACAAAACTGCAATTGAAGCCGTATTTGATGCATGAGACGAAAGAAAACCATATTTACCACCACAACCCTCTATTAACCTAAGTTGATCTCTTAAATCGAGGTTATGGCATGGCCTATATCTTTCGAAAACTTCTTTAAAAAGCTTAACAGAAGACTGATCTGCTAAAACAATGGTAAGGGCAACAAAAGGCAAACTCAAAAGCAAACCTTTTACACCAAGTTGTTTGTAGAATAAAAAGAGCATCAACAAATAAAGGGGAAGCCAACCAAATTTTGAGGAGGCAAAAACCATAATGTAATCGAGTAAATCTGAATAATGCTGATTTACCCAAAGGGTTGAAGCATGATCAAACTGCTCTAACCATTCCATGTTTTAGGGGTTTCATTAATGGCATTCCAAAGCATATCTTTAAGCTCCATTAAGTTTTTTTGTGCCACAGCCGAAATAAATATTGTTTCTACATTTTTAGGCAAAAGCAACTTCATTTCATCTTCCATTTGTTGATCTAGCATATCAACTTTGGTTATGGCTAAGATGCGCCTTTTATCAAGTAATTGGGGATTATATTGTGTTAACTCGTTTAATAAAATTTCGTATTCTTTGATGATGTTTTCCGTATCACAAGGAATCAAAAAAAGCAAAACTGCATTTCGCTCAATGTGCCTCAAAAACCTTGTTCCAATTCCTTTTCCTTCGTGTGCACCTTCAATAATTCCCGGAATATCGGCCATCACAAAACTTTTGTGACCTCTGTAAGGAACCATGCCCAAATTAGGAACCATGGTTGTAAATGGATAATTTGCAATTTCGGGTTTTGCTCCACTTATACTAGCTAAAAGGGTAGATTTGCCTGCATTTGGAAACCCAACTAAGCCAACATCGGCCAAAACTTTTAACTCAAGAATTTTCCACTCTTCAGAGCCTTCTTCGCCATCTTGGGCATAACGTGGGGTTTGGTTTGTTGCAGATTTGAAATGGTTATTTCCTTGTCCCCCTCTGCCACCTTGCACCAAAATTCTAGTTTCGTTTTCTTCTAGCATTTCAAACAAAACTTCGTTGGTTTCAGCATCTTTAACAACCGTGCCAACAGGAACTTCAATGTAAGCATCCTCACCATCTGCACCGGTGGAGGTTTGCTTGCTACCATCTCCCCCATTTTTGGCTTTGATGTGCTTTTTGTATTTCAAATGCAAGAGAGTCCAAAGTTGAGGATTTGTTCTCAAAATAATATGACCTCCTCTTCCTCCATCTCCCCCATCAGGGCCACCTTTTGGAATATACTTCTCTCGTCGTAAATGGGCTGAACCATTACCTCCTCTTCCCGATTTACACCAGATTTTAACGTAATCTACAAAGTTTGATGAGGCAATTTTTCTATTGTGGGCAGCCATAAATTTTATTAACCGATAACTTCGGTAAGTCTTTCAAAAATTTCATTAACGGTTCCAACTCCTTCAATATCTGTATACTTTCCTAAATTTTGGTAGTAATTGATTAATGGAGCTGTTTTATCGTTGTATGTTTTTATGCGATTGGCAATTACTTCTTCGTTGGCATCATCTGCCCTACCCGAATCTTTGCCTCTCAATAACAATCTTTTTATCAATTCACCATCAGGCACTTGTAGGGCCAACATGTGATTGATACTTGTTCCTTTATCGCTCAATAATTTATCAAGAGCTTCAGCTTGGGCTGTAGTTCTCGGAAAACCATCGAAAATGAATCCGTTGGCATTTTTGTTTTCTTCCAATTTGTTGTTGATCATTCCGATAACAACTTCATCTGGAACTAAATTACCAGCATCCATTAATGCTTTTGCTTTTAATCCTAACTCGGTTTGGGCAGTAACTTCGCCTCTTAAAATATCACCTGTTGAAAGGTGCACTAAATTGTATTTTTCAATCAAATTTGTTGATTGAGTTCCTTTTCCAGCTCCCGGAGGGCCAAATAAAACTAAATTTAACATCTTAAAAACTAATTTGTTACGACATATATATTTTTCAAGTTACGACCTAAACCATCATAATCTAAACCATAACCAACAATAAACTTATTCGGAATTTCTAATCCAACATAAGCAAGCGGAATTCTAAAATGATAAGCTTCGGGCTTTAGCAAAAGTGTAGCTACTTTAACCGATTTGGGATTAAATTTCTCCACTTCAATCTCAAGCTTTTCGAGTGTAATTCCTGTATCAACAATATCTTCAAGCAAAATAATATCTCTACCCTCCACATCATTTCCTAAACCAATTAAGTTTTTTACGGTACCTGTGGTTGAAGTGCCGCTGTAAGATGAAAGTTTGGTGAAACTTATTTCGCAATCGATGTTGATACGTTTTAATAAATCTGCAGCAACCATAAAAGCACCGTTTAAAACTGGAATTATCAAAGGGCATTTACCCTTGTAATCAGCGTTTATTTTTTGAGCCATTGAATCAACGGCTTGTAGAATTTTTTCTTCACTCAAATAAGGTTTAAAATTCTTATCGTGAAGCTTTATCGTATTGCCACCTTGCATAGGCGGGCAAATGTAACTATTAAAACGCCAATATTGGGCAATAATTGATTGCTAAACTTATTTTTGCGCCTCAATTAAAAAGCATGGCAAAAGAGTTTTTCGACAAGGATTTTAAACTAGGAATTTTAGGAGGTGGCCAATTGGGCAGAATGTTTATTCAGGAAGCAGTTAGCTACAATGTAAAAATTGCGGTTTTAGATCCAAGTAAAGATGCGCCATGTGCCAATATAGCTGATGAATTTACAGTTGGTGATTTTAACGATTACCAAACTGTAGTTGATTTTGGAGCGAATAAAGATGTGGTTACCATTGAAATTGAACACGTTAACGTTGAAGCTTTAAAAGAGTTAGAAAAAAGAGGAGTTAAGGTTTTTCCTCAGCCTCATGTTATCGAATTGGTTCAAGACAAAGGCTTGCAAAAAGAGTTTTACCAAAAACATGAAATTCCAACTTCGAGCTTTCAGTTAATTTCTGATAAATCTGAAATAAAAAACTTACCTATTGTTCAGAAACTTAGAAAAGGTGGTTATGATGGAAGAGGCGTTCAAGTTTTAAAATCTGAAGATGATTTAAAGGAAGCTTTTGAAGGTGCTTGTGTTTTAGAAGAATTAGTTGCCATCGATAAAGAAATTTCGGTAATTGTAGCTAGAAATGAAGATGGAGAAGTAAGAACTTTTCCTGCTGTTGAGCTAGAGTTTAATCCGAAAGCCAACTTGGTTGAATTTCTTTTTTCTCCTGCTAATATTGACAAACACAAAAAAGCAGAAGCTCGCGACTTAGCCGTTGAAGTAGCCGAAAAGCTCGGCATTGTAGGCTTACTAGCTGTAGAAATGTTTTTGACTGAAGATGGAGAACTTTTGGTAAATGAAATTGCACCAAGAACACACAATAGCGGTCACCATACCATTGAGGCAAATTTCACTTCTCAATTTGAGCAACATTTACGTTCTGTTTTGAATATGCCTTTGGGCAAAACAGAAGTTATGATTCCAGCTGTTATGGTAAACCTATTGGGTGAGCCCAACAACGAGGGAGATGCAACCTATTTGGGATTAAACAAAATTTTAAAAACTCCTGGCGTTCATTTGCATTTGTATGGTAAAACCACTACCAAGCCATACCGTAAAATGGGCCATGTTACTATCATTAATGAAGATTTGAATACGGCAAAGTCTATGGCGAGAAAAGTTAAGAATACTTTGAAGGTTGTAGCGAAGTAGGTTTTGGTTTTTTGGCCCGCCTTCGCTTTGCTTATTCGGGTAAATTTTTGGTTTTTGGTTCCGTCACTCAGAGCTCCGAAAGCATTCGTGGGCAATGAGTCTCCATAATAGATTAAGGAAAAAAGATAAAGGACAAAGGATGATAAGCTTTTTTAATTAGTTCTCGATACTTCTTCCGCTGCGCTTCAGAAACTCGAACTAAATCAGTTTCAAATTAGGGAGATTCCTTGCTCGGTTTCGTTCCTCAACCTCCAAGGAATGACGAATAACTCAATACTTCACCTCTTTTTTTCAATCAACTTTACACTGCTTTTTGCATTGCATTAAATTTTGGTTCTCCACATCGGTTAACTGAGGTAACTTTTGCATTCCTTCCAAATATTTTTTTGCTTCGTTACATTGATTCCTTTGGCAATACGAAACACCCAACTTGTATTTAGTTACTTCATCCTCAGGATTTATGGCATAAGCTTTAAGCATATAATCGAACCATTTATCGGCATATCCAGAGGCATTTCTCGAGTCGGTATTCATAAACATGTTTTGTAAGTTGGCCAACACCTGATAAGCATCAAAATAGTTAGGGTCAACCTTTATGAGTTTTAACAATACACTTTGACTGTTGGTGAAATCGCCTTTTTTGTAAAGCGCAAAACCTAACCCAAATAAAGCTCTAGTATTTTCAGGGTTTTGTTGCAAAATAGGTTGGTAAAAAGCGATAGACTTATCCAAAATCCGAATTTGTTCTTCGGCTGTAGTGGCTTCATCTGCCATGTTCAAGTAAATATTTGCTTCAATTACAGAGGCTTCTTCTTGCCAAGTATCATCTTCTTTGGCTTTGTTGGCAAATTGTTGAGCTTCTCCATAATCACTTATATTTTTATAAAAATTGGCGCCTTCAATATCATCGCTGTAAGGCTCGAAACTAATTTTTGAAAATGGCCAAAACAGATTTGAAAGCGTAGCTTGATATCGTGTCTGTTGCAGCTGACTTTGTTGAACTGAAAAACTACCTTTTTGAATGTTAGGGAACTTTGATTTTTTCACATAAACGCATCCAATAATATCGGCATAAGCCAACTCCCAATCTGGACTGTGGTATAAATATTTATGCAGTTTGCTAAACCTCAGCCTGTAAAGCGTTACATAATCAAAATCTTGCTTTTTATCTTCTTCAATAAACAAAACTGGGAACTCGGTAATTCTTAAAAATTGGTTGAAAAACTTTTCTGGAAAAATATCTAAATCTCTAAAATCTATGTACGACTTAAAATCTTCTTTTTGGTCCCAAAGCAGGTATGATGAAATCAAATAATCAGAAAAGCCTTTGCCTTTAATTTCATTGTGGCGCATAAACTCACTTACTTGAATTGGGTTGTTCCAATGCGAAATTCCAATTCCAAAATCATTGGGTGAATCAATTTTTCGGTAATACCAATTTGAAGCAATTAATCCATAAACTATAAAGCTTCCTGTTAAAGCAATGGGTGTTAACACCTTAGAAGTGATTTTAAGCTTTTCGAACAATTGGGTTAATGCAAATCCAATAAACGGAATCAAAATCAACACAAAAAATGGAATATTTCGGTGGGCTGTGGTTGATAAATAACCAAACAAAACCAGCAAAATAAAATAGCCTATTCCAAATTTTTCTTTTAAAATCTTTAGGTTATTTTTTGAAAACAAAAGACTGAATATCAATAAAGAAACTAAACTTAAAACAACAAATATTTGTGGATTTTCCCAATAATATTGGGTTGAAATAGAATAAAGCTCAGTAGTGAATTTATTGGCTCCTAATTGCGAAAATATCTCGAAAGGTTGAAGCAACATTTTTACATGATAAGGATGCAAAACCACAGCTAAACCAGATGCAAACCCTACGAAAAATATGGTTTTTATATCCTTGAACTTTTCTGCTATCTGTTTTGCATTTGACTCTACGAAAGCACCCAATATAAAAGTGGTTGAAATAACTACCCCAATGGCGTAGGCTTCATGTAAATTAGCCCAAAGAGCTTGCAATGGAATAATAGCCCAAATGATTTTATCTTTTGTTTGGCGGCTTCTAAGCCATAAAAAAATGAAAATCACCGATAACAAATGTGAACTCATTTCAGGCCGATTGAGCATTCTAAACTCCAAAGCAAAAAGTGAGGCTAAAGAAACGATAGCAAAAACTGCAAAGTTTACCTTAACCAGTTTTGCTATTTTCCACAAAAACCAAAAAATTAAAACGTTGAATGTAGCTTGCAAAAAAGTAATCCAAGCAACCCCAAAAACACTCGAAATACTATAAACCAAAACTTCAAAAAGCCATTTGATATTGACCCATTCAGTGCCAAAAAAGGTAAACGAAAATGGGTCGGAGCTTGGAACTCCATTTTGGGTTATCCACTCCCCTGTTCTCAGCATCCACCAAAGGTCAGGCTCATGAATTAGTTTGATTCCGAATACGAAAACAACAATAAAAAACAATCCAAATAAAATTCTATCAAGATTTTTCATTCAGTAAGAAAAGTAAAAATGTTTGAAGGATTAACAACAAAAGTGCTTGTATTTTGATAGTTATTGGTAAAGGTTTTAGAAAAACGCACTTTTTTATTTTCATTCCATTTTATTTCGAAAGCAGACAATTGTCCGTCACTTTCTTCAATTAAATCAATTTCTTGCTGATCATGGGTTCGCCAGAAATAGTAATTACATGGTTTGTTGTGATTTTTATTAAACTTAATTCTCTCAGCTATAAAAAAGTTTTCGAATAAACTTCCAACATCCTGTCTAAAATCTATAGATTGAAACTGGGCAATAATTGAATTTCTAATTCCTAAATCCCAAAAAAATATCTTCCTTTTAGAAGTAAGTTCTTTTCTTAAATTTCTGCTGAATGATGGTAACCTAAAAACTATATAATTTTTTTCAAGAAGGTCAATGTAATTTTCTATGCTTTGGTTGTCTAAACCTATTTTTTTTCCTAATTCGTTGTAAGAAACTTCATGCCCAACTTGTAGTGCTAAAGCCCTTAGCAATAGCTTTAGTTTTTCAGGTTTTCTTATGTTTTGCCACGAAAAAATATCCTTGTACAAATAACTATCACTCAAGGTATTTAAAACCTCCTTTTCGTTGCCCAAATTCATTACAACTTCAGGATACATACCAAAAACCAACCTGTGACCTAACAAGCTTTTTTGCTTTAAAATATTTGAGTTTAAGATGAGCTCTTCTAGCGAAAATGGAAATAAATTGAACTCCCACTTTCTGCCGGTTAATGGTTCATTTAATTTGTTGGCCAAATGAAGAGACGAAGAACCAGAAAGTACCACTTTGATAATTTGGTTATCAACCAAAAGCTTTGTTTTTAAGCCAATATTTTCAATTCGCTGCGCTTCATCTATAACTAAATATGAATTTCCTGAAACCAAAATCTTCCATGTTTCTGTGTTGATATTACTTAACAGAGTTTGAACTTCGGGGTCATCACCATTTAGCCAAATTACATTTGCTTTATCACCTAAAACATTTTTCAAAAAGGTTGTTTTCCCAACCTGCCTAGCTCCCAAAATAATAATTGCTTTATTATCTGAAAGTTTAGCTTGAAAATGATTTGTAATGGTTCTGTTTATCAAAATACGAATGATGAATTCGCAAAATTAACGTTTTTTTTGCGATTAAATTTTAAAAAATCATGTAAAAAGAAAATAAATTAAAACATTACTTTAGCTACCAAACCAAAAATCTTTGCTCAACAAACTCAAACAATTAGGCCCTGGATTACTATATGCTGGTGCTGCCATTGGGGTATCACATTTGGTGCAATCTACAAGAGCAGGAGCAAATTTTGGTTTTACCTTAATTTGGGTAATTGTAATTGCCCACTTTTTTAAATATCCGTTTTTTCAATTCGGACCAAGATACACAGCTGCCACAGGAAAAAGCCTTTTATCGGGTTACCAAAAAATGGGTAATTGGGCTTTGGTATTATTCGGATTATTAACCATTTCTACCATGTTTGTAGTTGAAGCAGCCATAATTGCGGTAACAGCTGGCATGGCCGAAAACCTTTTTCAGTTAGGGTTCGACACCCTTACTTGGGGAGCCATAATTTTAGCTATTTGTTTAGGCATTTTGGTTTGGGGAAAATACAGTTTACTAGATAATTTGGTCAAGGTAATTATTGTGGTTTTATCAATAACTACAGTTGCTGCATTTGTGGCTTTTTTCTATAATTTACAACTAAATACTCAGCTTTTTGGCGATTTTAATTGGCGAGATAACACCGATGTATTCTTTTTAATTGCCTTGATGGGATGGATGCCTGCTCCATTAGATATTAGCGTTTGGCATTCGGTATGGAGCGTTGCCAACAACCGAGAGAAAAAAGAAAAAACATCTTTAAAAAATGCCCTTTTCGATTTTAATGTAGGCTATTTTGGCACTGCAATTTTGGCCTGTTGTTTTTTAGGCTTAGGGGCTTTGGCGCTTTTTAACAGCAACCTAACCCTATCTTCAAATGCTGCTGGTTTTGCAAAACAAATAAACGAGGTTTATACCAACTCTTTGGGTAATTGGGCTTTTTATGTTATCGCCATCGCAGCATTTACAACCATGTTTAGCACAGCTATAACCTGCTTAGATGCTTTTCCTAGGGTTTTAAGACCAATCTCTAAAATGCTGGTTTCAAGGTTAAATGAAAAGACTTTAAACCGAAAAATTTACAACGTGTGGATTGGTATTACTGCAGGAGGAACAATCGCAATTTTAATTTTCTTTTTAAGCAGCATGAAGCAGTTGGTTGACTTTGCGACTACCCTTTCGTTTTTAACCACCCCCGTAATTGCGTGGTTAAATTACCGTGTTATTTTTAAAGGCGACATAAGTCTAGAGTTTATTCCATCAAAAAAAATGAAACTCCTTAGTCAAGCTGGCCTTCTGTTTTTGTTGGGTTTTACGGTTTTCTTTTTGGTAGCAAGATTTTTTATTTAAAAATAAATGAACTCCAAATAGTTTTCTGGAGTAATTACCTTGTATTCAGCGTTGGGGTAAGCATTAAAAAATGATTTTGGAGCTTTGGGAGTTTTCTTCTCATTCCACTTAAACTCAAAAGCCAATAATTTTCCATCTATTTCTTCCACATAATCAATTTCTTGCTGATTTGTAGTTCGCCAAAAGAAAGAATTTACAAACCTTCTTTTTCTTTGGTTGTACTTATGGCGTTCAGAAATCAAGAAGTTTTCCCAAAGCTGACCTTTGTCTTGCCTTTGGGTTAAAGTCATTAAAGAACTTATTGTTGAGTTTCTTAAACCATTGTCAAAAAAATAGATTTTTCTGCTCTTTTTTAATTCATTTCTTAAATTTCTGCTAAGGGATGGCAAACTAAAAATAATAAAAGCTTTTTCCAATAATGAAACATAATTCTCCACTGTTTGATTGTCTAAACCTACTAAGTTTGCTATTTCATTAAATGAAACTTGATGACCAACTTGGTGCGCCAATGCCTGTAATAATGATTCTAGTTTTCTAGGCTTCTTTATCCTTTCCCACGATAAAATATCCTTATACAACAAGCTATTTGAGAGTTCATTTAAATATTCAACTTCGTTACCTTGATGATTAATAATTTCAGGATAAAACCCAAAAACTAGCCTTCTTTGAAGTAACTGTTTTTCTTCCAGTAAATTTCCATTTTCTGCCAATTCAAAAAAGCTAATTGGATATAAT